>NZ_BQWE01000044.1:0-72117 GCF_023706025.1 Sphaerotilus sp. FB-3
GACAAGCTCGATGTCATGTTTGCTGCCTTCATTACCGTGGCACTCGTGGCCGAGGCGCTTCGGTTGCGTTAACAGTGCCTAGCGAAACAGATCAACCGATCAACCGATCGACACATCAGCGGATCAGCCCGGCCTGCCGGGCCGCATCGCGCACCGGATCGAAGGCCTCGGGCGGCGCCAGCACGAAGCGGCGGGTGCCGTGGCTGCGCAGGATGTCCTTGCCGCCGGGCACCGCCTCCAGCGCCAGGAAGGCCGCCGCGATCGCGTTGCGGTGGCCTTCGCCGAAATCGCCGCGCACGCTCAGCGAGCGGTCGGCGCGGGGCTCGGTGCTCATCAGCACCCGCCACTGGCGAGCGTCGACGCGCGCGGCCGCGCTCCAGCCCTCCCAGGTGGCCTGGGAGAACGCCGCCGCGTCGACCTGACCGGCCTGCAGCGCCTGCAGCACTGCGTCCTCGCTCTGCGCATGGCTGACCTTGAGGTCGCGGCCGGGCTCGATCCGGGCCGCCAGCAGCGCCGCGCGCGGCATCAGGTGCGCCGCGGCGCTGCTGACCGGCCCGAAGCCGAGCGTGCGCCCCTTCAGGTCCTGCGGCTTGCGCAGGGCCGAATCGGCGCGCACGACGATGACCGAGCGGCTGCGCGCATCCTCGTCACGCTGCACCAGCGGCAGCACCTGGCCGGGCGCCTGCGCCTGCAGCATCACCAGCGTGCCGGCCGGAATCCAGGCCAGGTCGACCTTGCGGGCCAGCAGCGCGGCCGAGAGCTGCGCCTCGGTCTTGAACGGCACCCACTGGGCGCGGGTCTTCAGCCGCTTCGACAGGTACTCGCCCAGCGGCTCGAACTGCTCGGCCTGCTGCTCCGGCGTGCGGCCGTCGGGCGCCGCGCTGATGCGCAGCACGCTCTGCGCGGCGGCGGCGCCGGTCAGGCCGGCCAGCAGCAGGCTGGCGCCCCAGCGCAGCAGGAATCGGTTCATGGCGATCGCTCCTCGTGTCGGGCCGGTTCGGTTCGTCTCAGTGGGGAAAACGCAGTCCCAGCCGCGCCGCGGTGACCACCGCCTCGGTGCGCGAGCCCACGTCGAGCTTGCGGAACAGCGCCAGCAGATGCGTCTTGATGGTGGACTCGGCCAGATCGAGCTCGCGGCAGATGATCTTGTTCGACTGCCCGGCCGCCAGCAGCCGCAGCACGTCGACCTGGCGCGGCGACAGGCCGAGCCGGTCGATGATCTCGGCATTGCGCGCGTCCTGCGACACCGAGGGCACCGAGGCCACCGGCGCAGGCGCCACCGCGTTGTAGACCGCCGGCGGCAGGTAGACGCCCCCGCCCAGCACCACCCGCAGCGCACTCTCGACGCCGCCGCCCCGGGTGGTCTTCGGGATGAAGCCCGCCGCGCCCTCGTTGAGCGCGGCGATCATGGTCTCGGCGTCATCGGTGGCCGACATCACCACGATGGTCAGCTCGTCGGACACCGCACGCAGCTGGCGCAGCGTCGACAGGCCCTGGCTGTCGGAGACGCCCAGATCGAGCAGCACCAGCTCGATGTCGGGCTCGGCCTGCAGGCGCTCGAGCGCCTCGCGCACGCCGCTGGCCTCGCGCATCTCCACCTCGGGAAAACGGGCGGACAGCAGCATCATCAGGCCGGAGCGGAACAGCGTGTGATCGTCGACGAGGAGAGCCTTCATGCAGCGGCCAGCGAATCGGAGGAGCCCCGACTATAGCCAAGCCGGCCTGCGTCCAGCTTGCAGGCGCCTGTGCCGCCCTCCGTGCTGTCACCGGTGTGGTGACAGCGCGTCGGCTGCCTCGGCCAGGCAGCGGCAGCCGGTCAGCGCCATCGCGATCTCCAGCTCGTCGCGCAGCAGGCGCAGCATGTGCGCCACGCCCTGCGCGCCGGCCACCGCCAGCGCGTGCACCTGCGGGCGGCCCACCAGCACCGCAGACGCGCCCAGGCCCAGCGCCTTGAGCACATCGGTGCCACGGCGGATGCCGCCGTCGACCAGCACCGGCAGTCCGTCCGCCGCCGCGACGATGCGCGGCAGCAGCTCGGCGGTGGCCGGCAGGGTGTCGAGCGTGCGCCCGCCGTGGTTGGAGACGACCAGGCCCGCCGCGCCGGCCTCGCGCGCCAGCCGCGCGTCCTCCGGATGCGTGATGCCCTTGAGCAGCACCGGCAGCCGGGTGTGCCCGACCAGCCAGGCCACATCGTCCCAGGTCGGCATGGCCGCCAGCAGACCGTCGAAGAGCGCGCTCTGGCCGGGCTGCAGCGCCGGGGCCGGCGGCGGGCGCAAGCCCTCCAGATGCACCGCACGCACGCCCGGCGGCAGCCGGAAGCCGGTGCGGCGCTCGCGGTCGCGCGCGCCGCTGACGGGGGCGTCCACCGTCAGCACCAGCGCCTCGCAGCCGGCCGCTTCGGCACGGCGCACCAGCGCCAGCGTGAAGTCGCGATCCGGCTGGATGTAGACCTGGAACCACAGCGGCCCCGAGTCCGGATCGCGGCGCATGATGTGCGCCACCGCCTCGACCGGCACGCTCGACTGGGTGCTGAGCACCATGCCCGCCTGCAGCGCGGCCGCCGCCTGCGCGGTGGCGAGTTCGCCCTCCGGATGCGCCAGGCGCTGGTAGGCCACCGGCGCGAGCAGCACCGGATGCGCCAGCGTGCGCCCGAGCAGCTCGACCCGGGTGTGCGCGCCGGCCATCGGGCGCAGCACCCGCGACTGCAGCCCGATCTGCTGCCAGGCGCGCAGATTGGCCGCCAGCGTCAGCTCGTCGGCCGCACCGCCGTCGAAATAGGCGCGGGCCTGGGCCTCCAGCCGCTCGGCAGCAGCGGCGGCATAGTCGGGCAAGGCGACCGGCAGCGCCACCGGCGGCGTCACGGCTCGGGCTGGCTGACGAAGCCGACCTTGCTCAGGCCGGCCTTCGTCGCATCGGCCAGCGTCTGCGCGACATGGCGGTAAGGCACGTCCTGGTCGGCGCGCAGATGGATCTCGGGCTGCACCGGCTTGAGTCCCTCGGACTGGAAGCGCAGGGCCGCCTCCTCGCGGCTGACGCGCTCGCCGTTCCAGTAGCGCTGGCCCTCGGCATCGATGGCGAACTCGATCTTGTCGGGCACCGGCAGGTTCTCCTGGCTGGTGGCCTGCGGCAGCTGCAGCTTGACGGAATGCGTCAGCAGCGGCGCGGTGACGATGAAGATCACCAGCAGCACCAGCATCACGTCGATCAGCGGCACCATGTTGATCTCCGACACCGGGGCGCCGGAGGACTGTCGGTCGAAACTGGCGAAGGCCATCTCGGTTCTCCCGGTTCCGCGCGATCAGGCCGCAGCCGGACGCAGCGGGCGCACCGCACCGGCCTCGGCGCCACGATCGCGGCCGTTGTCGGCCAGCGTCGAGCCGGTCGACAGGAAGGTCAGCAGTTCGAAGGCAAAGGCGTCGAGCTTGGCATTGAGCACCCGGTTGCCACGGTTGAAGGCGTTGTAGGCGATGACCGCCGGAATCGCCACCGCCAGACCGATGCCGGTCATGATCAGCGCCTCGCCGACCGGACCGGCGACCTTGTCCAGCGTGCCCGCACCGCTCATGCCGATGGCCAGCAGCGCGTGGTAGACGCCCCAGACGGTGCCGAACAGGCCGACGAAGGGCGCGGTCGCGCCGACGGTGGCCAGCAGCGTCAGGCCGTTCTCCAGCCGGGTGGTCTCCTCGTCGAGCACCTTCTTGATGGTGCGGGTGACGAATTCCTGGCCGGTGCCGGCCTCCTGCAGCTTGGCCGCGCCGTACTTGGCGTGGTGGGCCTGGGCATGGATCGCATGCGCGGCCAGGTGGCCGAAGGGATCCTGCACGCCATGGGCGCGGATCTCTGCATCCACCTCGTCGAGCGAGCGGGCATTCCAGAAGAAGTTCAGGAACTTCTCGCTGCGGCGACGGCGGATGAACTGCGACAGGCCCTTGATGATGATCAGGGCCCAGGAGGCCACCGACATCAGCACCAGCACGCCCAGCAGCGCCTTGCCGACGAAGTCGGCCTGGGCGATGAAGTGGCCGAAGCCCATGGCCTGGGTGGCGGTGGCGGCAGCGGCATCGGCCGCCGAGGCGGCCAGCGTGGCGGCCGAGGCCGCGGTATCGGTCGTGGACGGGTTCATCGGAGCTTCCGTTTCAGTCTGTTCGTGTTCGGTTCGTGTTCATGTTTCCGGATGCGCTCGGGCGGGCGCCCTCACTCCAGCTCGAAGGCCAGAGGCATCGCGATCCAGAACTCGAAGGGCACGCCGTTCTCGGTGCGCGGCTTGACGCGGGCGGCCATCGCCGCACGCAGCGCCGCCTGGTCGAGGCGGGCATGGCCGGAGGAGCGCTGCAGCAGCACCTGCTTCGGCGCGCCCCGGGTGTCGATCAGCGCGCGCACGATCACGGTGCCCTCCTCCTTGAGCCGGCGCGAGGCCAGCGGGTACTCGATCTCGGGCACCCGCACCCAGTCGCTGTCGGTCAGCACCACGGTGCGCGGCGCCGCCGGTGCGGGCGCCGGCGGCGTCGGCGGTGCAGGAGGAGCCGGCGGTGCCGGGGGCGCGGGCGGCACCGGCGGCGCTTCCGGCGCGGGCAGCGGCGGCGGCTCGGCCGGTGGCGGCGGCGCGACGAAGGCCGGCTGCGGCACCGGCAGCGGCGGCGGCTTGGCCGCCAGCACCGGTGCGGGCGGCGGCGGGGTCTTCGGGCGCGGCTGGGGCGGAGGCGGCGGCTTCGGCGCCTCGGGCGTCGGCGCGATCAGGTCGACCATCATCGGCGCCATCTCGGCGGCGGCCTCGCGCACGGCCGGCACCTGCAGCAGGGCCCAGCCGGCCAGCAGATGCGCGCCCAGCATCGAGCCGACCAGCACGCGGCGCGCGCCCGGGCCCAGCGCATCGGGCGAGGCGCCGCCCAGGCGCAGCGGCGGCAGCGGTGCCGGCGAAAGAGGTGCGGTGGTATCCATCTCGTTCAGGTGTCAGCCCACAGGCGCAGCAGGTTGTGGTACGAGCCGGTCAGGCCGACCACGCCGGCATCGGTCTCGCCGACGGTGCTGCGCAGGTGCATCAGGTGGCGGTCCATGTCGTGCAGCAGGCGGCGCTGCTCGTCGCTGCGCACCATGCTCTCGACCCAGAAGAAGCTGGCGACACGGTGGCCGCGCGTCACCGGCTCGACCCGGTGCACGCTGGTGCCGGGATAGACGACCATGTCGCCGGCGGCCAGCTTGACGCGCTGCTCGCCATAGGTGTCGTCGATCACCAGCTCGCCGCCGTCGTAGTCGGCCGGATCGGCCAGGAACAGCGTGCAGCTGATGTCGGTGCGCACCCGCTCGGGCGGCAGGCCGCCGCGCGCCGGCACATAGCGCACCGCGTTGTCGACATGGGCGCCGTAGGTGTTGGTCCGCCCGCCGTAGCGGTTGAACATCGGCGGGAAGACCCTCTTGGGCAGCGTCGCCGAGAAGAACAGCGGGTGGCGGTCGAGCGCCGACAGGATCAGGCCCTGCAGCGCCTGCGCCACCGCGCTGCCGACCGGCAGCTGCTCGTTGTTCTTGACGGTCAGGGCCTGGGCGCCGGCGGTGACCGCGCCATCGCTCCACGGCGCATCGGCCAGCAGGCGCCGGGCCTGCGCGAGTGCCGCGGCATCGAGCACGGCGGGAATGCGGATCAGCATGGCGCCCGGCCCTTTCCGATCAGAACTTCAGCGAGCCGGTGACCTGGATCAGGCGGCCGGCGCCCGGCACGTAGTGGCCATTGGCATACAGCGAGTCGGCATACCGCTTGTTGGTCACGTTGCTGACATTGGCCTTGACGGTGAAGTCCTCGCTGACCTTGTACTCGGCCATCAGGTCGCCGGTGATGTACTTCGGCGCCGCCCAGCCGGGGTTGCGGTTCGGGGTCTGGCTGCTGCGGGCGTTCAGGCCGCCGCCGACACGCACCTTCGGGGTCAGCTGGTAGGTGGTCCAGACGGTGCCGCTGTGCTTGGGCGTCAGCGACGGACGGGTGCCCTGACCTTCCGAGCCGGCCACGCCGGCATCGATGTTGGCCACCGGCAGCCACATGTACGAGCCGAAGACTTCCCACGCCGGCGTCAGGCGACCCGACAGATCAAGTTCCAGGCCGGCGACATGGCGCTTGCCCGACAGCGTGACCAGCGCGCTGTCCGGATCGGTGTTGCGCTCATGCAGCTTGGTGGTGCGGAAGATCGCGAAGCGGCCGGTGAAGTTGCCGTCGGCCGAGGTCAGGTAGCCACCGAACTCAGCGTTGATCGACTGCTCCGGCGGCACCGCGGCATTGCCCGCGCTCAGCGAGTAGGCATCGCCCGAGGTGTTGAACGAGGTCGCGCCCGACAGGTGGAAGGACATGCGCTCGCTCGGCTGGAAGATCACGCCGGCGCGCTTGCTCCACTCCGAGACTTCCATCTTGTAGCTGGTGGTGGTGACCGGGCTCGGCGAGGCGGTCGGCACGGTGTGGATGTCGTAGTCGCCATCCAGTCGGTCGTAGCGGGCACCGACCAGCACCTTCCACATCGGCGCGACCTGCACCAGGTCCTGGGCATAGAAGCCCACGCCGCGCGAGATGTACTCGTTGCCGGTGCGGAAGCTGCGCAGGCTCTCGTCGACCCAGCCACTGCCGCTGTCGGCGCCGACGGTGGTGTTGGCCTTGGTCGGCACCACGCCGCCCTGGGCCGCGGTGACGGCAGCGTAGACCTTCTTCTTCTCCAGCGCGTAGTCGGCACCGGCGAGCACCTCGTGCTTGACGCCCAGACCCTCGAACTTGCCGCTGAAGTCGGTCTGCGCGTAGATGTTGCGCACGTTCTGCACCTTCAGCTGCGTGCCGCGGGTCAGCACCGTCGCATTGCTGAAGTTGGCCAGGCTGGCCGCGACGCCGCCGGGCTGCAGGGTCGCCGCCGCCAGACGCACGGTGGAGGCACGCTGGTTGCGGTCGTAGTCGCCGATGCGAACCTTGGTGTTCAGCTCCATCGTCGGCGAGAAGCGGTGCACATGACCGAAGCCGACGGTGGTGGCTTCGCCCTGGTTGCGGTCGCTGGTCATGCCGTAGTAGGCGCTCGGATCGACCGGCAGCATCGTGGTCGTGCTGACGGCGGACGTCGCGGTCGGGCGGATCCACGGCAGGCCGTAGTTCATGCCGTTGTCGTTGTCCAGATGGTAGAAGGACAGCGTGAACTCGTCCTTCTCGCCGATGCCGGTGCGGTAGGTGCCGGCCAGGCCGGTCTTGTTGATCGACGAGCCGGCGCCGTTGTTGTCGGCCTTGGTGTCCATCACGCCCAGACGCAGCGCCGAGCTGTCGCCAGTGCGGATGTTGAAGTCGCCCACCACCCGCAGGTAGCTGTGGCTGCCGACGGTCACATCGACCTGGTTCTCGTTGATCAGACGCGGGGTCTTGGTGACCTGGTTGACCGCGCCGCCGGTCGAACCCCGGCCGAACATCATCGACGCCGAGCCGCGCAGCACCTCGATGCGGTCATGGAAGAAGGTGTCGCGGTCATAGAAGGCCGGATCGCGCATGCCGTCGACGAAGACATCGCCGGTCGACTGCAGCGGGAAGCCGCGCAGGCGGATGTCCTCCTCGCCGCCTTCGGCCGCCAGGAAGCTGATGCCGGCGGTGTTCTTCAGCACGTCCTTCATCGTGTCGAGGTTGCGGTCATCCATCAGCTTCTCGGTGACCACGGTGACCGACTGCGCCACGTCGCGCAGTTCCTGCTTGCCCTTGCCGATGGTGGTGGTGGTGGCCTGCAGGCTGTCCTTGCCGCGCTCCTCGTCCTTCTTGCCCTTGACAGTGATCTTGCGCAGCGTCGAGACCTCGGCGGCAGCCGGCTCGGTGGCGGCGGCAGGCGCCTGCTGGGCCAGCACCTGCGGCGCCAGGCAGGCCAGGCCGAAGCCGGCGGCCAGCGCGCCCAGCGGCAGCGCCTGGGCCAGAGAAGGACGGGTTGCGGGAGCTGCTGGCGCAGCAACGGAACGGGAACGACGGCGAGCCATGTCGGGATCCTGATGCAGTGAAGTCGTTGGGGAGAGAGCGATGCATCGACGATCTGCCTGGCTCGCGGCTGGGTGTCATCGTCAGTTCATTAATGATAACGATTCTTATTATTTTGACTGCAACCCTTCTTGATCTTGTTGGAGTGCAGGGGTGCAGAAGGCAAAAACCGTCGCTACAAAGCAACAAGTCATCTCCACCAAAGAAATCGAGACCTGTGGACGTGCGTCAGATCACATCTGATCCAAAAAATAACGCTAACAAGAATCAGTCGTAAAAATATTGCGGCCGGATCGGTGCATGCTGCGCGCAGGTGCCCTTTCCCCCATGCAGTTCCCGCACACCATGCCCACGCCCCTGAACGCCTCCTCGTCGACCCGCAACGGACTGGAGATCCTGCAAGGCCGCAGCGGCTTCGTGCAGCTCGCGCCGGAGTGGCGGCGGCTGGTGGAGACGCAGACGCCGGCGCAGGCCAGCCCTTTCCAGCATCCGGACTGGATCGGCGCCTGGCTGGCATCGATCTGCACCGAGCCGGACGGGCTGCGGCTGCTGGCGCTGCGCCACCACGGCGAGCTGGTTGCGGTGCTGCCGCTGGTGCCGCATGCCTGCCCGCTGGCGCGGCTGCTGCCGCAGTGGACGATGATCCAGGGCCCGCACATGGTGCTGGCCGAGCTGGCCGGCGGCCCCTCGCGCTGGCCCGCGATGCTGCAGGCGCTGCTCAGGCAGCGCACGCTGCGCTGCAGCGCGCTGCAGCTGCCGGCGGTGATCCATGAACTCGCCCCGGCCGCCGAGGCCCTGCCCGCCGGCAGCACGATGCGCCGGGTGCTCCGCAGCGAATCGGCCTGGCTGGACTGCAGCGGCGACACCGAGCAGGCACTGGCGCGGGTGCAGCGCTCCTTCCGGCAGAACCTGCGCCGGCTCGGCCGTCGCGCCGACAGCCAGGGCCAGGTCGCGCTGGAAGTGGCCGACACGCCCGCGGCGCTGGAGGAGGCGCTGACGCATTTCCTCGACATCGAGGCCTCCGGCTGGAAGGGCCGCTGCGGCTCGGCGATCCGCGACGATGCGCGGCTGGTCGGCTTCTACCGCGCGCTGGTGCGCGACTTCGGCGCACGCGGCCAGTGCCGCATCCACCGGCTGACGCTCGACGGCCGCACCGTCGCGGCCCAGTTCGCGCTGCGGGGCGGGCGGCAGCTCAACCTGCTGAAGATCGGCTACGACGAAGCCTTCTCGGCGATCGCGCACGGCCATCTGCTGATGATGCGCATCATCGAGCGCAGCTGCGCCGACCCGGATCTCGACCGGCTCAGCCTGGTCACCCATCCGTCATGGGCACATCTGTGGAAGCCGCAGCTGGCCGAGGTCGATCACCTCACGCTGACCATGCCGGGCTGGGACGGCCGGCTGCTGGGCCGCCTGATGCAGTGGCGCGACCAGCGCCGCGCCCGCACGGCCGCGACTCCGGACGAGCCGGCGGCCAGCTCGGGCCTGCCGACCCGGACTCAGTTCGACGGCACCTGAGCCGCAGCCGTCGAGCTGGCCTGCTCCAGCCCGCGCACCAGACCGCTGGCGCTCGGCCGGTCGACGAAGACGCACTGCTTGCCGGTGCGCCGGCAGTGGTCCTTCACCCGCCAGTAGGCGTTGTGGCTGATGCAGCCGGCCTGGCAGATCACCAGATCGGCCGCCGCCAGATGCGCATCGAGCTGGCCGGCGGCATCCTCCTCGCCGCCGTCATGGTGCAGGAAACGTGCGCCGCGCACCTCCACCAGCTGCCGGTAGACCGGCACGCTGGCGGTGCGGCCGCCCACGCAGAGCACCGCCTTGTCGCGCAGATCCTCGGCGACCAGCACCGCACCACCGGGCGGGACCGCCGCGACCGGCACGGCCACCACCGGCGACGGCACCGGCCGGCTGGCATCGGCCCGCTCGGTCGGCCGTGGCGTCTGCCACTGACGACGGCTGTCCTGCAGCCGCATCTCCAGCTCGCGGATGCGTGCCTGCTGCTGCTCGATCTGGCGCGCCATCGCCTGGCGGCTGCGCAGCGAGGGGGACGCGTCCTCGAGCTGCGCGACCTGGGCGCGCAGCTCGTCGATGGTGGTGTCGCGGGTGATCAGCCGCGCGCGCAGCCGCACCAGCTCGGCCTGCTGGCGCTCGATCTGTGCCGACTTCTCGGCCAGCATCTGGGTGGTGCGCTGCTGCGCGGCAGCCAGCTCGCGGCTCAGCGTGCCGTTCTCGCGCTGCAGCGCGTCCAGGCGCTGCACGTCGGCGCGCACGCCCACGCCGGCCTGATGCTGCAGCATGTGGATGTCGCGCTGCACCTGTTCCTCGAGCGCGGCATCGCAGTCGGGATGGGTCAGCGTGACCCACAGCGCCGCGGCCACCTCGCTGCCCGCGCAGGCCTGGCGCCAGTGTGCGACCAGCGCCGCATGGCCCTTGATGGCACGCGCCTGGCGCACCGCCCGCTCGAAGCGGGTGTCGAGCTCGCGCTGCAGCCGCTCGGACAGCTCGCTGCGGCGCGCGCTCTCGGCGATGGCGCGGCAGTGCAGCTCGTAGTCGTCGACGGCCGCGCAGTCGGGCAGCACCGCCGCCGTCAGCCGGCGCAGCCGGTCGATCGTCAGGCAGGTGCCCAGCACCGGACAGAAGACATTGCGCGGCAGCTCCCAGAGCCGCCGGCGCCGCGACGAGCGCTCGACCGGCACGGGCTCCGTGGCCGCACCGGCTCTGGCCTGGACCTGGCGGGCGACCGCGCGGGCCAGGTCGGAGCCCGCAGCGTCATCGGACGCCGCGAAGCCGCGGCGCAGCAGATCGCTCAGCGGGGTGGAAGAGGAGGTCTGGCACATCGAATCGATCCTGCGTTTCTGCTCGTCTCAGTTCAGCTCGTCTCAGTTCAGCTCGTCTCAGTTCAGCTCTGCTCAGTTCAGCGCCTGCTGCAGCGCCAGGCGCCAGCCGCAGGGATCGCCCCGGTCCGCGCCTGCCGCCGGACCGAGACGCGCCAGCAGCTCGCCACCAGGCCCGCCCAGTTCCAGTCGCTGGTGCAGCCCCCGGGCGCTGGCATGGCCGACCAGCTCCAGACGGGCCAGCCGCATCTCGTCGAGCTGCCAGACCCGCGCCTCGCCCCGCACCGTCAGCCGCCGCCGTCGCATGCACAGCGCGACCTGCTCCGGCATGAAGCCGACCTGCAGGCGGGCGGCCTCGCCACCCACCTCGGCCTGCAGCGCCAGCCGTCGGGCCGACGCCGGCACCCGGCACCACCGCGCATCGACCTCGATGCGGCAGCTCGCGTCGCCGCAGCCGAGCCGGGCCGGACCGAAGGCCTCGATCCGGTCGAACAGCCCGGGCATGTCCTCAGGCAGCCGCACCGCGCGCAGCACCACCTCCTCAGGCCCTCTTTCCATCGCGACTCCTCGGACCGACGACAGGATTCATCGGGAGAAAAAAGCGCGGGCTGGCAGGAACCCGGCCGGGTTCCCTGGTGACAGGCTGGCTGGCGCAGACAAAAGGCAGGCGGACCGCCAGGACCGTTCTGCCACCCTCATTCGAGGACCGGCGACTCGTGTCGCCGATCCGGTCACTTCATCACTTCACTTCATCACTTCACTTCGTCACTTCACTTCGTCAGGATCAGCTTGCCCAGCGCGGTGACACGCAGCCGGTACAGCATGCCCTCATGCTCGATCTCGACCTCGCGGGCCGGGCCCAGCAGATCGCGGCTCGACAGGCGCGGCGCCGACGGCTGGGCCGGCCCGACACCCGAGCTGGCCAGGAGGCGGGCATCGGCGCGTTCGTGGGACATCGGCTGGGGGAGTGCGGAAGTGATCATGGATCGATATTAATGAGAACGATTCTTATGTGCAAGAAAAATCTCGCCAAGGCCTCAGCCGATCGTGCCCCCACCCGGCGGACGCCGGCGCGCGGTCCCGATGCCGGGGCGCTCCTGGCTGCAGCCGCCGCAGATGCCGAACATCGCCAGCCGGTGCTCCACCAGCGAGAAGCCGCGGCTGCGCGCCACCTCATGCTGCAGCGCCTCGATCTGCGGATCGAAGAACTCCTCGACACGGCCGCAGTGCACGCACACCAGATGGTCGTGATGGCCGCCGTGCTCGATCTCGTACACCGCCCGACCGGCATCGAACACATTGCGGCGCACGATGCCGACCTGCTCGAGCTGGCCCAGCACCCGATAGACGGTGGCCAGGCCGATGTCCTCCCCCTGGAGCAGCAGCCGGCGATGGATCTCGTCGGCGCTCAGATGCGCGCGCTCCTCGCGCAGCACATCGAGCACCTTCATCCGCGGCAGCGTCGCCTTCAGGCCGTGAATGCGCAGGTTGTCGTCATGGTTCATGCAGTCATGATAATCATTCCCATTAATAGCGAAAAGCCGTCGACAGCGATCTTGAATAGCAAATGGCTATCTGAAACAAAAAAACAGTCAATTGGCACTATGTGCCGGGTCGGGCCTAAGATTCATCCCGTCGGTGCTGCAGTTCCCGGCCGGTGCCGCCGGCACGCACCGCACCCAGACACCTGTCGATCCATCAACCCAGCTCGAGGAGCGCGATTCATGTCCCTGATCAACACCCCGGTCCAGCCGTTCAAGACCACCGCCTTCGTCAACCGCGCCGGCAAGGGCGAGTTCATCGAGGTCACCGAGGAGAGCCTGAAGGGCAAGTGGTCGGTCCTGATCTTCATGCCGGCGGCCTTCACCTTCAACTGCCCGACCGAGATCGAGGACGCCGCCGACAACTACGCCGCCTTCCAGGCCGCCGGCGCCGAGGTCTACATCGTCACCACCGACACCCACTTCTCGCACAAGGTGTGGCACGAGACCTCGCCGGCGGTCGGCAAGGCCAAGTTCCCGCTGGTCGGCGACCCGACCCACACCCTGACCAACGCCTTCGGCGTGCACATCCCGGAAGAAGGCCTGGCGCTGCGCGGCACCTTCGTGATCAATCCGGAAGGCGTCATCAAGACCGCTGAAGTGCACTCGAACGAGATCGCCCGCGACGTGTCGGAAACCCTGCGCAAGCTGAAGGCCGCCCAGTTCACCGCCGCCAACCCCGGCCAGGTCTGCCCGGCCAAGTGGAAGGAAGGCGCCGCCACCCTGGCCCCGTCGCTGGACCTGGTCGGCAAGATCTGATCCTGCTGCCGTGCCTGCCCCTCGCCGGGGCAGGCCTCGGGCGGGACCGGTTCTCGCTCCCGCCCGCTCGCCTCGATCCCCGGGGCCCCAAAAAAGACCTCAACCCCTCGCCGACGGACCCGAAGGATTGCAGAGCCTGCAGCCCTTCCGGCCTGACACGCCCGTACCCCACCCCCTCTCAAGGAGCACCCACCATGCTGGACAGCAACCTCAAGACCGCACTGAAGGGCTACCTCGAGCGCCTGGTGCAGCCGATCGAGATCGTCACCTTCGCCGACGACGGCGAGAACTCGCGCCAGATGCTCGAGCTGGTCGCCGACATCGCCTCGGTCGCGCCGGCCGGCCGCCTGAGCGTGCGCAGCGGCTCGACCGCCGGCGAGCGCCTGCCCTCCTTCCAGATCACGCGGACCGGCGCCGACACCGGCGTGCGCTTCGCCGGCCTGCCGATGGGCCACGAGTTCACCTCGCTGGTGCTGGCGCTGCTGCAGACCAGCGGCTACCCGGCCAAGGTCGAGACCGACCTGATCGAGCAGATCAAGGCGCTCGAGCCGGCGCAGGAGCTGGTCTTCGAGACCTACATGTCCCTGACCTGCCACAACTGCCCGGACGTGGTGCAGGCGATCAACCTGATGGCGGCGCTGAACCCGAAGATCCGCCACACCACCATCGAAGGCTCGATGTTCCAGGCCGAGGTCGAGTCGCGCCAGATCATGGGCGTGCCCTGCGTGTTCCTGAACGGCGAGATGTTCGCCAGCGGCCGCATGGAGCTGGGCGAGATCCTGGCCAAGATCGACACCGGCGCGGCCGACCGCGAGGCGAAGAAGCTCTCGGCCAAGGACGCGTTCGACGTGCTGGTGGTCGGCGGCGGCCCGGCCGGCGCGGCCGCGGCGATCTACGCCGCCCGCAAGGGCATCCGCACCGGCGTGGCGGCCGAGCGCTTCGGCGGCCAAGTGCTCGACACCCTGGGCATCGAGAACTTCATCTCGGTCAAGGAGACCGAGGGGCCGAAGCTGGCCGCGGCGCTCGAGCAGCACGTCAAGGAATACGACGTGGACATCATGAACCTGCAGCGCGCCACCGCCCTGGTGCCGGCGGCCACGCCGGGCGGCCTGATCGAGGTCAAGCTCGAGAACGGCGCCAGCCTGCGCAGCAAGAGCGTGATCATCTCGACCGGCGCGCGCTGGCGCTCGATGAACGTGCCCGGCGAGACCGAATACCGCAACAAGGGCGTGGCCTACTGCCCGCACTGCGACGGGCCGCTGTTCAAGGGCAAGCGCGTCGCGGTGATCGGCGGCGGCAACTCGGGCGTCGAGGCGGCGATCGATCTGGCCGGCATCGTGGCGCACGTGACGCTGATCGAGTTCGACTCGAAGCTGCGCGCCGACGCGGTGCTGCAGACCAAGCTGCGCAGCCTGCCCAACGTCACGGTCCTGATGTCGGCGCAGACCACCGAGGTGCACGGCGACGGCCAGAAGGTCAACGGCCTGTCGTACAAGGACCGTGTCAGCGGCGAGCTGCGCCGCGTCGATCTGGAAGGCATCTTCGTGCAGATCGGCCTGCTGCCCAACAGCGACTGGCTCAAGGGCACGGTCGAGCTGAGCCCGCGCGGCGAGGTCATCGTCGACAGCCACGGCCAGACCTCGGTGCCGGGCGTGTTCGCCGCCGGCGACGTGACCACGGTGCCCTACAAGCAGATCATCATCGCGATGGGCGAAGGCGCGAAGGCCTCGCTGGGCGCCTTCGACCACCTGATCCGCAGCAGCGTGGCCGGCTGACCCCCCTGCCCCCCCCTGGCTCGCGATGCCGGCGAGCCGACCGGCTGCAGGTGCGGCCGGGCAGAGAGCGCGCAGATCTGAAAGAACGTGACCCCGATCACGAAACGCTCAGACTGCCGGCGCACAGGTCGATAAGCGTGATGGATCCCCGGCCCCGTTCCGGGGGGTTCAGACGACCCGACCCTCTGCCCGAATCATGCCGAACCTAGCATCGCGGTCCATGAAAACCTCTCTTGCGCTGCTGATCGGCGCCCTGCTGCTGGGGGGCGCGGCCGCCGGCGGGCGAGCACAGCAGATCACCACGCTGTCCACCACCTCGAACCTGGTCCCGCAGGGCATCACGCTGCTGTCGCGCACACCGCAGCTGGTGCTGCGGGTACGCGGCTCGCTGGTGCGCGGGGTCGGCCCGCGCATGACGGTGCGCCTGAACGGCCAGCCGCTCGGCACCGTCGCGGTCGACCACACCGACTGGCGCGACCATGCCTTCACCGTGCCGGCCCTGCTCGCCAGCGGTTCGACGCTCGAGGTCGTCTTCGACAACGACGCGGCGGCCGGCGGCGAGGACCGCAATCTCTTCATCGCCTCGGTCGGCCAAGGCAACACCCGCTTCCAGCCCGGCCCGCTGCAGTCGGTCTATGACCGCGGCGCCGGCGCGCTGGCCTTCGACGGCCGGGAGGTGTCGGCCGGCCGCAGCGATCTGCCCTGGGATGGCGCACTGCGCATCACCTGGCCCGAAAGCTTGACCCCGCTGGCCACCACCGCGCGCCTGCAGCGCCAGCAGGCCGCCCGGCTGCTGCTGCAGGCCAGCTTCGGCGCCCTGCCCGGCGAGATCGAGCAGCTCGCCGTCACCGGACTGCCCGCCTGGATCGACCGGCAGCTGGCCCTGCCGGCCTCGGCCGACTTCGTCGGCGCGGTCCAGGCCCGCTACGACCTCGGTCCGGAACACCGGCCGCGCGGCGCGCAATACCACCCGCACCAGGTCGGACACCATTTCTGGCGCCATGCCAGCCAGGCGCCGGACCAGCTGCGCGCGCGCACCGCCTTCGCGCTGCACCAGATCTTCATGGTCTCGCAGCATGACGACAGCCTGTGGCTGCATGCACGCGCCTACGCCAGCTATCTCGACCTGCTGAACCGCCAGGCCTTCGGCAATTTCCGCGACCTGATCGAGGAGATCGCGCTGTCGCCGGCGATGGGCCTGTACCTGTCGCACATGCGCAACCAGAAGGAAGACCCCACCCGCGGCCGCCTGCCCGACGAGAACTTCGCCCGCGAGCTGATGCAGCTCTTCACCATCGGCCTGCATGAGCTGCGCCCGGACGGCAGCGTGGTGACCGACGCCAGCGGACGACCGGTCGAGACCTACGGCAATGCCGACGTGATGGCGCTGGCACGGGTCTTCACCGGCTACGGCTGGGCCTTCCCGGACAGCGAGCTGACCGAGGCGAAGCTGCGCGCCGGCTGGCCCGACTACAGCGCGGCCGGCGACCGGCGCATCGACCTGCAGCGCATGAAGGCCTATCCTGGACAGCACTCGCTGCTGGAGAAGCGCCTGTTCGCCGGCAAGCCCTGGGAGCGCAGCATCGCGGCCGGCGGCAGCGCCGCCAGCGACCTGAAGATCGCGCTCGACACCCTGTTCAACCATCCGAACGTCGGCCCCTTCATCGGCCGGCAGCTGATCCAGCGCCTGGTGCGCAGCGACCCCAGCCCAGCCTATGTGGGCCGCATCTCCGCGGTCTTCGCCAACAACGGCCGGGGCGTGCGCGGCGATCTGGGCGCGGTGGTGCGCGCCATCCTGCTCGACCCGGAGGCACGCAGCCTGCCGGCGGCCGGCACCGGCCACAAGCTGCGCGAACCGGTGCTGCGGGTGGCGCAGTGGATGCGCGCCTTCGAGGCGCGTTCGCAGACCGGCCAGTTCCGCATCGACACCCAGATGGATGCCACCGGACAGCGGGTGATGATGTCGCCCTCGGTCTTCGGCTACTTCCGTCCGGGCCATGTGCCTGCCGGCACGACGATGGGTGCGCAGAACCGCACGCTGCCGGAGTTCCAGCTGGTCAGCGAGACCTCGACCGCGGCCTGGGCCAATCTGGCGCTGCACATGAGCGGCGCCGGCCTGGGCTGGACCGGCTCGAGCGTCGACGTGAGCGCGCGCTATGACGCGCTGGCCGAGCTGGCCGGCCGCGGCGATCTCGAGGGCGTCGTCGACCAGCTCGATCTGCGCCTGTTCGCCGGCGGCATGAGCGCCGGCCTGCGCCAGACCCTGATCGACACCATGGCCGATGTTCGGGGCCATGACGCGACCAGCCATCTGAACCGCGTGCGCGCGGCCGTGCTGTTCGCGCTGGCCTCGCACGAGTACCTGATCCAGCGCTGAATCCAGCACGGAACCCCGCACTGAAGCCGATCGGCCGGAGATTTCCGCATGAGTTCTTCATCTCCCTCTTCCCGCCGCGCCTTCCTGCGCACGCTCGGCCAGCTCGGGCTGCTGGGCGGCCCGGTGGCGGCGGCGCGACCGGCCTTCACGCTCGGCCTGGCCGGCCTGGGCGCGATGGCGGCGCAGTCGTCGAGCGCCGCGCAGCTCGACCGACCCTATCGCGCGCTGGTCTGCCTGTTCATGAACGGCGGCAATGACGCGCACAACTGGCTGGTGCCGCTCGACAGCGCCGAGCATGCGGCCTACACCCGCGCGCGGGGCGATCTGGCGCTGCCGGCCAGCGCGCTGCTCGAGATCGCCAGCCGCAGCCAGCAGGCGGGCCGGCGCTTCGGCCTGGCGCGCGAGCTGCAGCCGCTGAGCACCTGGTACGGGCGCGGGCGCTGCGCCTTCGTCGCCAATGTCGGCCCGCTGAGCCAGCCGACCACGCTGGCCGATGTGCAGGCCGGCCGCGGACTGCCCGCCAAGCTCTACTCGCACAACGACCAGCAGGCGACCTGGCAATCCCTGCAGCCCGAAGGCATCGCGCGCATCGGCTGGGGCGGCCGGATGGCCGACCTGCTGGCCTCGGCCAACCAGAACACGGTGCTGACCACGATTTCCGCCTCTGGCCAGGCGATCTTCCTGAACGGCAGCGGCGTGCAGCCCTACCAGATCGACCCGGAGGGCCTGGTCGACGTGCGTGCGCTGCAGTCCGGCGCCTGGCTGTACGGCAGCGCCGGCGCGCAGGCGCGGCTCGAGGCCCTGCTGCGCAGCAATGGCAGCACCGACCTGCAGGCCGAGCACGCCCGGGTGACCCGCCGGGCGCTCGACACCGCGGCGCAGCTGCGCGGTGCGCTGGCCGGCACGCCGGAGCTGCCGCTGGGCGCGGTCACGCTGACCGACGGCAGCCGGCTCGATCTGGCGAAGGATCCGCTGGCGCGCCAGCTGCGCATGGTCGCGCGGCTGATCGCCGCCGCACCGGCGCTCGGCCTGCGCCGCCAGGTCTTCATGGTCTCGATCGGCGGCTTCGACACCCATGCGCAGCAGGCGGCGCGCCATCCGCTGCTGGGCGCGCGGGTCGCGCATGCGGTCGACGCCTTCCTGAACGGCCTGCAGGGCCTGGGCCGGCTCGACGATGTGCTGCTGTTCAGTGCCAGCGACTTCGGCCGCACCCTCACCAGCAACGGCTCGGGCAGCGACCATGGCTGGGGCGGACACCATTTCGTCGCGGGCGGCGGCATCCGGGGCGGCGACATTCTCGGCCGCTTTCCCACGGTCGCGCTGGGCACCAGCACCGATGTCGGCTCCGGCCGGCTGCTGCCGACCACCTCGCTGACCGAGTACGCCGCCTCGCTCGGGCGCTGGATGGGCCTGAGCCCCAGCGAGCTGCTGACGGTGCTGCCCGGACTGGAGCGCTTCGCCACCGCCGGGCCGGATCTGGGCGGAGGCTGAGCGCCGAGCCCGTGGTCCAGCCCGACAACCACTGGCAGCGCTGGCCTCGGCCGCGCTGAGCGCCAGGCTTCAGCCGGCGAAGCGCGAGAACACCAGCGTCGCGTTGGTGCCGCCGAAGCCGAAGCTGTTCGACATCACGGTGTCGACGCGACCGTCGCGGCGCTCGCGCAGGATCGGCAGGCCTTCGGCGGCCGGATCCAGCGTCTCGATGTGGGCCGAGGCGGCCAGGAAGTCGTTCTGCAGCATCAGCAGCGAGTAGATCGCCTCCTGCACGCCGGCCGCACCCAGCGAGTGACCGGTGATCGACTTGGTCGAGCTGATGAAGGGCACTTCCTCGCCGAAGACCTGGCGCACCGCGCCCAGCTCGGCCAGATCGCCCACCGGGGTGGAGGTGCCGTGGGCGTTGATGTAGTCGATCGGCGTCTTCACGGTCGACATCGCCTGCTGCATGCAGCGCATCGCGCCCTCGCCCGACGGGGCCACCATGTCGTGGCCGTCGGAGGTGGCGCCGAAGCCCACCAGCTCGGCCAGGATGGTGGCGCCGCGCGCCTGCGCATGCTCCAGCGACTCCAGCACCAGCATGCCGCCGCCGCCGGCGATGACGAAGCCGTCGCGGCTGGCGTCGAAGGCGCGCGAGGCGTTGGTGCCCGGCTCGTTGTACTTCGAGGACATCGCGCCCATCGCATCGAACAGCAGCGACAGCTCCCAGCTCTCCTCCTCGCCGCCGCCGGCGAAGACCACGTCCTGCTGGCCCCAGGCGATCAGCTGCGCGGCATGGCCGATGCAGTGCGCGCTGGTGGCGCAGGCCGAGGTGATCGAGTAGTTGACGCCCTTGATGCCGAACGGGGTGGCCAGACAGGCCGACACGGTGCTGCCCATCGTGCGGGTGACCATGAAGGGGCCGACGCGCTTGATGCCCTTGGCACGCAGCGTGTCGGCGGCCCAGACCTGGTTCAGGCTGGAGGCCCCGCCTGAGCCGGCGACCAGGCCGGTGCGCGGGTTGGAGACCTGCTCCGGGGTCAGGCCCGACTGCGCGATGGCCTGCTGCATCGACAGGAAGGCGTAGGACGCGGCATCGCCCTGGAAGCGCAGGTTGCGGCGGTCGATCGCCGCCTCGAGGTCGATGTCCGGGCGGCCGCTGACCTGCGAGCGCATGCCCTTTTCCGCATAGACCGGGTTGAACTTCAGGCCGCTGCGCGCCTCGCGCAGGCTGGCGGTGACTTCCTCGGCGTTGTTGCCGATGCTGGAGACGATGCCCAGGCCAGTGACGACGACACGGCGCATGATCAGAAGTCCTGGGTCGAGGTGAACAGGCCGACCTTCAGGTCGGTGGCGGTGTAGATCTCGCGGCCGTCGACGAACATCTGGCCGTCGGCGATGCCCATGACCAGCTTGCGCTCGATGACGCGCTTCAGGTGCAGGCGGTAGGTGACCTTCTGCGCGGTCGGCAGCACCTGACCGAAGAACTTGACCTCGCCGGAGCCCAGCGCACGCCCGCGCCCCGGGTTGCCGCGCCAGCCCAGCCAGAAGCCGACCAGCTGCCACATCGCGTCCAGGCCCAGGCAGCCCGGCATGACCGGATCGCCCTCGAAGTGGCAGCCGAAGAACCACAGGTCCGGGTTGATGTCGAGCTCGGCCTCGATCAGGCCCTTGCCGTGGTTGCCGCCGGTGTCGTCGATGCGGACGATGCGGTCCATCATCAGCATGTTGGGCAGCGGCAGTCGCGCGTTGCCCGGGCCGAACAGCTCGCCGCGGCCGCAGGCCAGCAGCTCTTCGCGGCTGTAGGCGTGACGACCCAGTTCTCGCTGGCTGGTGGTCGGGGGGGCAGAAGTCATGGTGGGGTCGGTGGAGCGGGTCATCGGACTCTTGCCCGCGAGGGCAAGAGAGAAGGGAAATCGCTGCGGGCGGCCCGGCGCTGCCGGACCTCGCAAAGTTCCCGATCTTATTACGCCCGCTGCCGACCGACCTGACACCCGGCTCCGGGTGGGGTCCCGGAGCGGGTCTGGGAAGGCGGTGAAAGGATCAGTCCGGCCTCAGGCTGCGCTGTCGGCCGCAGCCGCCTTGCGCAGGATGACGTAGAGCTGGTCCTTCAGATGCAGCTTCTCCTTCTTGAGCGTCTCGATCTCCTCATGGGTGCCGCCGACGATGTGGGCCTCCATGTTCTTGATCTTCTGGTCCAGCTCGTTGTGGCGGTCGAACAGGTTCACGAAGTGATGGTCGGTGGTCTTGAGCTGGGTGATCAGGTCGCGGTATTCGGGGAACATCGTTCGGACTCCTGGTGTGTGCGGTGAAGGGGGACGCCTCCAATCTAAGCCCGCGGCGACGGCTCAAACTCGATCCAGGTCAAGGTCTGCTCAGGTGCGGGGCGTCAAGTGCTTGCCACTCGGCATGGGCGCTCCTGAGACAATCCACCCCATGCTGATCTTCCCGCCCACTTGCTTGCACAGGAGCCGCCAATGCTGACACGCCTGCAGATCAAAGGCTTCAAGAATCTGCATGACGTGGACTTGCGCTTCGGTCCGTTCACCTGCATCGCCGGGCGTAACGGGGTAGGCAAGTCGAACCTGTTCGACGCGATCACCTTCCTGAGCGACTTGGCCTCGATGCCCTTGCTGGCGGCGGCCCTGAAGGTGCGGGGAACGGGTGACCGCATCGGCGGCATCGAGAACCTGTTCGCTCGATCGGATGCCGAATCGAAGCAGATGACGCTGATCGCGGAGATGATCGTTCCGGGCGAAGTCACGGACGACTATGACCGCCAGGCCACAGCAAGCGCGACCTTTCTTCAATACACACTGGTCCTGGGCCTAGACACCCAGCGATCTGACGATTTAGGGAGGGATCCGATCTACATAGAAAAGGAAGAACTGATTGCGCGCAGCTCGAGTGACGCGGCAAAGCAGTTGCCTTTCCAGCCGAGCAAGGAGTGGCTGATGCGCCATGTCATTGGCCCGGGCAAACGCACAACCCCGTTCATCGCCACCGAAGGCATCGAAGAGCCCGCCATCAAGATTTACGGCGAAAAGACCAGCGCCCGTCGCCCGTCGACAGTTCCTGCCAAAAAGTCACCTCAGACCGTCTTGTCAGGCGTCAATGCCTCGTCACACCCGACTGCGCTGGCGGCTCGCCGTGAAATGCAGTCGTGGCGACTGCTGCAGCTTGAACCCAGCGCACTGCGCGCGCCCGACGAGTATCGTGGTCCGGCACGCCTGAGCGCCACCGGCGGCCATCTGCCCAACACGCTGATGCGCATCGGCAGCCAGAACGAAGTGGCTGAGCAACTGGCCGAACTGATTCCGGGCATCGTCTCGGTGGATGTGGACAGCGACGACGTCCGCCAGCAGCGCACGCTGGGCGTCACGATGCGCAACCGGGAGCGCTATGCGGCCAGTTCATTGTCTGACGGCACGTTGCGCTTCCTGGCACTGGCCGTGCTGGCTTCGGATCCACAGGCCTCTGGACTGACCTGCCTGGAAGAGCCAGAAAACGGCATCCACCCTCAACGCATTCCAGAAATGCTTCGGCTGGTGCGCCGGCTGGCCGAGGAGGTCGAGCCAGAGGAGAAGCACTTGGTGCCCCCGTTGCGCCAGGTGATCATCAACACGCACTCACCTCTGGTGGTCGCCGAATTGCACGATGGCGATCTGCTGATGGCCGAAACCCTTCGAGCTCGCCGAGCAGAGTGGATCCACTTCAAGCCTCTGGGCAACACCTGGCGCGCCACGGGTCTGGAGCCCACGGAACTGATCAGCAAGGGTGAGCTTCAGGCCTACCTGGGCGGCCCGACCACACGTGCTCCCGGCACGCAGCGGAGGGTGCTCGATCATTACAACCAGCAGTTGGACATGTTCAATGCACCCGCCGATCGGAGCGCCTGATGCACGCCACACGGCACAAGCCGCTGACCTGCACGCTGGTCGCTGATGGCAGTTCCGACCGAGTGCTTGTTCCACTGATCGAACTGCTGCTCGACGAGCACTGTGATCGCGCCTATCGATCACCCCACTTCGCAGAACTGCCTGCAGGAACTCCGCTGGAACAACGCATAGCCAGCGCACTGGACCAGTTTCCGTGCGATCTGCTGTTCGTCCACCGCGACGCAGAAAAGCAAAGCCCGGCGCACCGAAACGAAGAAATCAAGCAGGCCATGGCCTCGCTGAAGACGCCTCCCGACTTCGTGGCTGTCATCCCGGTGCGCATGACAGAGTCCTGGCTGCTGGTCGACGAAAAAGCCATCCGGACCGCAGCCGGCAACCCGTCCGGCAAGGTGCGACTCGATCTGCCGACGCTGGCCCGGATCGAATCCTTGCCCGATCCCAAGCAGGTCCTGTTCGACGCCCTGCGCACGGCCAGCGAGCTGTCTGCCAACCGGCTTCGCAAGTTCAACCCCGAAGAGAAGCGGCATCGGGTCTCCGACCTGATGGACAGCCTGGACCGGCTACGCCAGATTCCCTCGTTCGCGCACCTGGAAGACCAGATCCGCGCCCATTTCGCCGCCTGAATTTCCCCATGCTGCAATTCGACCTCCTCGCCACCGAAGGCCATGCCCGCCGCGGCCGCCTGACCCTGAACCACGGCGTCATCCAGACGCCGATCTTCATGCCCGTGGGCACCTATGGCACCGTCAAGGGCGTGATGCCGCGCGACCTGGAGGCGATGGGCGCGCAGATCATCCTGGGCAACACCTTCCACCTGTGGATGCGCCCCGGGCTGGACGTGATGAAGCAGTTCGGCGGCCTGCACAAGTTCGAGAACTGGAACAAGCCGATCCTCACCGACTCCGGCGGCTTCCAGGTCTGGTCCTTGGGCGACATGCGCAAGATCAGCGAGGAAGGCGTCAAGTTCGCCTCCCCCGTCAACGGCGACAAGCTCTTCATGACGCCCGAGGTCTCGATGCAGATCCAGACGGTGCTCAACTCCGACATCGTCATGCAGTTCGACGAGTGCACGCCCTACTGGCAGGGCGCCAAGGGCTCGGGCCACATCACCAGCGAACGGGAAGCGCGCAGCTCGATGGAGCTGTCGATGCGCTGGGCCAAGCGCTCGAAGGCCGAATTCGAGCGCCTGGGCAATCCGAACGCACTCTTCGGCATCGTGCAGGGCGGCATGTTCGAGAACCTGCGCGAGGAATCTCTGGCCGGCCTGGTCGAGATGGACTTTCCCGGCTACGCGATCGGCGGCGTCTCGGTGGGCGAGCCGAAGGACGAGATGCTGCGCATCATGAACCACACGCCGCACCGCCTGCCCGCGCACAAGCCGCGCTACCTGATGGGCGTGGGCACGCCCGAGGATCTGGTCGACGGCGTGGCCGCCGGCGTCGACATGTTCGACTGCGTGATGCCGACCCGCAACGCGCGCAACGGTCACCTCTTCACCCGCTTCGGCGACCTGAAGATCCGCAACGCCCGCCACCGCAGCGACGAGCGCCCGATCGACGAGACCTGCAGCTGCCACACCTGCCAGAACTTCAGCCGCGCCTACCTGCACCACCTCGACCGCTGCGGCGAGATGCTCGGGCCGATGCTGACCAGCATCCACAACCTGCACTACTACCTGAACCTGATGCAGGAGGTGCGCGACGCGCTCGACGCCGGCCGCTTCGAGGCCTTCCGCGCCCAGTTCAAGGCCGACCGCGCCCGCGGCGTCTGAATGCGCATGAGCGACACACACGCCGCCCTCGAGGCCGGTCTGGCCGCGCTGGCCGCCGCGCTGGGGCAGCCGCTGCCGGCCGACTACCTGGCGCTGCAGCGCGCGCCCGGCCCGGTGCCCGGCCCCTTCGGCGCCCATGAATGGCTGCGCCCGGCCGCCGCCCTGGCGCAGTGGCAGCTGAACCAGGAACTGCACGGCAGCGGCACGCTGCGCGCGCTGCCGGTGGCGGCCGATGCCGGGGTGCGGGCCCAGGCCTGGCATCCGGGCTGGCTGCCGCTGACGCACGACGGCGCCGGCACCCTGGCCGCGCTCGATCTCGCCCCGGCCGAGGGCGGCCAGGCCGGACAGGTCATCCTGGTCGATGCCGAGGGCGGACGGCGGCGCCGGCTCGGCCGCGATCTGGCGGACTGGCTGGCCCGCCCTGGCGCCGGACTGGCGGACGACGCGGGCTGAGCGCCCGGCTCAGCTCGCCAGCAGCTCGTCGATCACCTCGATCCAGTGCCGCACCGGCGTCGGGGTGCCGCTCTGCAGATGCTGGATGCAGCCGATGTTGCCCGAGACGATCAGCGGCGCCTCGCGCGCGGCCAGGGTCTCGAGCTTGCGGTCGCGCAGCCGGTAGGCGATGTCGGGCTGCAGCACCGAGTAGGTGCCGGCCGAGCCGCAGCACAGCGCCGCGTCCTGCAGCGGCAGCCGCACCTCGAAGCCGAGCGCGCCCAGCGCTGCCTCGACCTGGCCGCGCAGCTGCTGGCCATGCTGCAGCGAGCACGGCGGGTGATAGGCCAGCACCCCACTGGCGCGCCGGTTGCCGAGCGCCGACTTCAGCGCCCCGGTCAGCCCGGGCAGCAGCTCGGAGAGATCGCGGGCGGTCTCGCTGACGCGCCGCGCCTTGTCGGCATAGTCCGGATCATGGGCCAGCGCGCGGCCGTAGTCCTTGACCGACACGCCGCAGCCGGAGGCGTTGACGACGATCGCCTCGACCGGATCGAGCCCGCCCAGGCCCTCGACCTGCGGCCACCAGGCATCGATGTTGCGGCGCATGTCGACCAGCGCACCCTCATGGTCGCCGAGGTGGTCGCGCACCGCGCCGCAGCAGCCCGCCTCGTCCGAGACCAGGGTCTGGATGCCGCAGGCGTCGAGCACGCGGGCGGTGGCGCTGTTGATGTTGGGCGCCAGCGAAGGTTGCACGCAGCCCAGCAGCATCAGCACCTTGCGGGCATGCTGGCGGGTCGGCCAGCGCTGCGCATGGGCCAGCGCGCGGGCGCTCGGCTTCGGCGGCACCTTGTTCTTGAGCATCGCCGGCAGCAGCGCGCGCACGTTCTGGCCGGCACGCAGCGCCGGACCGAAGCTCGGCGAGGTCATGCCCTCGCGCAGCATCCAGCGCACGCCGCGCTCGGCACGGCTGCGCTCGACCTTGCGATCGACGACCTTGCGGCCGATCTCGAGCAGGTCGGCGTACTCGACGCCCGACGGGCAGGTGGTCTCGCAGCTGCGGCAGGTCAGGCAGCGGTCCAGATGCTCCTGGGTGCGGCGGGTGGGCATCGCGCCCTCCATCACCTGCTTGATCAGGTAGATGCGCCCGCGCGGGCCGTCGAGCTCGTCGCCGAGCAGCTGGTAGGTCGGGCAGGTCGCGGTGCAGAAGCCGCAGTGCACGCAGCGGCGCAGGATCTCCTCGGCGCGTTCGCCTTCGGGGGTGTCCTGGAATTCGGGAGCCAGATGGGTCTGCATGCGTCTCAGAGCCCCGGATAGAGGCGGCCGGGATTGAACACGCCGTCGGGATCGAAGGCCTGCTTCAGCTCCTGGTGAATGCGGTCGAGCGGTGCCTTCAGCGGCGTGAACACGCCCAGCCCGCTGGAGGCGACAGCCTTGTCGCGGGCCCGGAACAGCGTGGCATGGCCGCCGCTGGCCGCGGCGATCTGGCGCACCCGCGCAGCCGACTCGCGGGTGACCCACCAGCGCTGCGCCCCGCCCCACTCGATCAGCTGCTCGCCGGGCAGCGGCACCGGCGGCGCCCCGGCCGGCAGCGACAGCCGCCACAGCGCCGCGCCCTCGGCCAGCGAGCGTCGGGCATCGACGAAGAAATCGTCGGTCTGGTCGCGCATGCCCAGCCAGAAGCGCTGCGCCAGCGCGTTGTCGATCGGCTCGCCGCCCATCTTCTGGTTGGCCGAGGCCACCGCTGCGGTGGCACCCGCCAGGCGCACCACCAGCGCGCCCTGCCACCAGGCGGTGGCGTTGACCGGCAGCGGCTGGCCGGCCCAGCGCTGCATCAGGTCGAGCGCCTCGCCCTCCGAGCAGTCGAAGCGCAGCGTGCTGGTGTAGGACGGCACCGGCATGACCTTCAGCGAGACCTCGCAGATCACGCCCAGGATGCCCAGCGAGCCGGTGACCATGCGCGCCACGTCGTAGCCGGCGACGTTCTTCATCACCTGGCCGCCGAAGCTCAGCACCTCGGCCTTGCCGGTGAGCAGGGTCAGGCCGAGCACATAGTCGCGCACGCCGCCCACCGCAGCGCGCGACGGCCCGGCCAGGCCGGTGGCGACCATGCCGCCGATGGTGCCGCCGCGCTGGCCGGGACGCTCGATGTCGGGGTAGCGCGGCGGCTCGAAGGCCAGGTACTGGTTGCGCCGCGCCAGCTCGGCCTCGACCTCGGCGATCGGGGTGCCGGCGCGCGCGGTGATGACCAGCTCGCTGGGCTCGTAGCGGGTGATGCCGCTCAGGCAGCGCACGTCAAGCAGGCGCCCCTGGACCGGCTCGCCGTAGAAGGACTTGGTGCCGCCGCCACGGATCGCCAGCGTGCCGCGCGCCTCGCGGGCCACGCGGACCCGCTCGATCAGGCTGTCGAGTGCCTTGATGCTCATGGGAGGTGTGTTCTGTGTTCTTCGGTTCGTCGTCGGGTGCGGTGCGGCGGCCGGGCTCAGAAGCGCGGCAGCTCGCTGAAGGGCAGCAGCCCGCGGCGCACATGCATCTTGCCGTATTCGGCACAGCGGTGCAGCGTCGGGATCGCCTTGCCGGGATTGAGCAGGCCGGGCGCATCGAAGGCATGCTTGACCGCGATCATCATCGCCAGCTCCTCGGGCGAGAACTGCACGCACATCGAGTTCAGCTTCTCGACGCCCACGCCGTGCTCGCCGGTGATCGTGCCGCCCATCTCGACGCTGAGCTCGAGGATCTCGGCGCCGAAGGCCTCGGCGCGGCGCAGCTGGTCGGGATCGTTGGCATCGAAGAGGATCAGCGGATGCAGGTTGCCGTCGCCGGCGTGGAAGACATTGCAGCAGCGCAGGCCGTGCCTGTCCTCCATCGCGGCGATCGCGCGCAGCATGTCGGCCAGGCGACGGCGCGGAATGGTCGAGTCCATGCACATGTAGTCGGGGCTGATGCGCCCCGAGGCCGGAAAGGCGTTCTTGCGGCCCGACCAGAACTTCAGGCGCTGCGCCTCGTCGCGGCTGACCTCGATGCCGCTGGCGCCGCAGCGCGTCAGCACCTCGGTCATGCGGCCGATCTCCTCCTCGACCTCCTCGGGCGTGCCGTCGCTCTCGCACAGCAGGATCGCGGCCGCGTCCAGGTCGTAGCCGGCATGCACGAAGTCCTCGACCGCGGCGGTCATCGGCTTGTCCATCATTTCCAGCCCGGCCGGAATGATGCCGCTGGCGATGATCTCGGCCACCGCCTCGCCGGCGGTCTCGACGGTGGGAAAGCTCGCCATGATGCAGCGCGCCAGCTGCGGGCGCGGGATCAGCCGCACCACCACCTCGGTGACGACCGCCAGCATCCCTTCGCTGCCGATGACCACGCTCAGCAGGTCCAGCCCCGGCGCATCCAGCGACAGGCCGCCGAACTCGACCGCCTCGCCGTCGATGGTGTAGCCGCGCACCTTCAGCACGTTGTGCAGCGTCAGGCCGTACTTCAGGCAGTGCACGCCGCCGGAGTTCTCGGCGACATTGCCGCCGATGGTGCAGGCGATCTGGCTGGACGGATCGGGCGCGTAGTAGAGGCCGTAGGGCGCCGCCGCCTCGCTGATGGCGAGGTTGCGCACGCCGCACTGCACGACGGCGACGCGCTCGCGCGGATCAACCTTCAGGATGCGGCTGAACTTCGCCAGCGACAGCGTGACGCCGTCGCGGTGCGGCATCGCGCCGCCGGACAGGCCGGTGCCGGCGCCACGCGCCACCACCGGCACCGACAGCTCGCGGCAGGTCCTGAGCACCGCGGCGACCTGCGCCTCGGTCTCGGGCAGGGCCACCAGCAGCGGACGCTCGCGGTAGGCGCTCAGGCCATCGCACTCGTAGGGAATCGTGTCTTCGGCATGCCACAGCAGCGCGTGGGCCGGCAGCACGCCGCTCAGCGCCGAGACCAGACGCTGCTGGCGCTCGCGGCGGGCCGACAGGGTCTGAGCGGTATCAGGTCGCACGCTGCCAGCGGCCGGGCCGGCGGCCAGCGCATCCTGCGGCAGGGGGGCATTCATCGGACATCTTCTCCAGCTGGGGCGGGCAGCTCGCCGGCTGCCTCGCATGGGGGCGCACTGTAATGGCTTGACCCCCTGTTTTGCGGGCTTGCGCTCAATATTCCACGAAGACCGTGAGAACTCCGGTGTACCCGTACAGATGGCGCCGGGCGATCTCGCCCCCCGCGAAGAAGCCGACCAGCGGCACCTCGCCCAGCGCATGGCGCAGGATCTGCAGCTCGGCCGACGGTCCGCCGAAGTGCGGGCCGCCCCGGCCGGAGCAGCTGACATAGATCGCGCCGAGAATGCGGCCCGGCGCACTGCCGTCCTCGGGCGAGAGCTCCTCGCGGATCTCGGCGCAGATGCGCATCAGGTCGCGCCGCGCCGCCTCGGCATCGCGCCGGCAGAAGGTCATCGACATGCCCGCCTCGACCCGGTCGGCGATCGCCACCGCCGAGCGCATCGGATCGAGGCCGATCAGGTGGCGCACCCGGGTGTCAGCACCGAACTGGCCGCGCGAGAGCACATCGTCGCCGGCGTCGGTCAGGCCGACCAGCGTGGAACGCAGCCGGGGCACCGCCTCGCGCGGACGGCCCAGGTCGATGCCGAGATCGTCGAGCAGGCACTGCAGCGCGCTCTGGCCGTCGAGCTTCAGCACGATGTTGTCCTGCGCGGCCTCGACCCGGCGCACCGGACCGACCGGCTGGCAGCCCTGGGTGACCCGCGACAGCAGCGCGACCTCGGCGGTGAAGGCGACGCCGGACATGCCGCTGTCGTAGAGGCCGGCCGGCGCCGGCAGCCCGGCAGGCGGCACCGGCGCGCAGAACTGCACCCCGCGCCGGCGCGAGGCGCTCAGGCCGCCGAACAGGTAGCCGCTGCCGACCCGCCCGGCCAGCTCGCCCACCAGCTCGCCGATGTCGGGCATCGCCCCGTCGGCATGCACCAGAGCGGCGTGCAGATCGTCGCGCAGCAGCGGACGCTCGCCGCTGAACAGCTCGAAGCTGCCCGGCGGCAGCTCGGCCAGCATCAGCACCAGCGCCGGCTCGTCGAAATACTCGACCCCGCAGACCGCAACCCCGATGCCGACCGAGCCGACCCAGGGCACGCCCGGCCAGCGCAGCTTCAGCTCGGCCAGCAGCGCGTCGGCCTGGTCGGCATGGTGGTCGGTGATGTAGATGAAGCCCAGCGGCGCCAGACGCCCACGATCGACCGGCGCACGCGAGGCGCGCTGGCCGTCGAGCTGGGCGGCCGCCAGCGCCAGCGCCATCGTCGCGTCGGGATGGGTGGCATGGGCGATCAGGAAACCGGGGGTCGGCACGCGGGACACCTGCTGCTCGGGGCCGGCCACCGCTCAGGTCTTGCGCGACGCGGCCGCGGTCTTGCGGGCGGCCTTCCTGGCCGGCGCCGGCGCCGATCCGGGATCTGCCGCCGGGCTGCGGCGCGCGGCAGCCTTCTTCGCCGCGGCGGGCGCCGGCTCCGGTGCGGCCGGGGGCGTGACGGCGGCCGCGGCCACGCTGCTCATCACATCCTGCATCGCGCCGGCGGCACGGGCCTGGGCCTCGGCAGCGGCGCTCGAGGTGGCCTGCACGGTCTGGGTGGCCAGCTCGGTGAACTGCTGGGTGAGCGCACCCCACCACTGCATCGGATCGACCGCCGGCGGCGCCGGCTCGGCGGCGGCCGGGGCCGCTGCGGCCGGAGCGGGCGCCGGGGCCGGGGCGGATGCCGGCGCCCGGGCCGGAGCGGCCGCGGCCGCGGCCGCTGCCGCGCTGAAGACATCGGGCACCCGCACCTTCAGCGCCTCGCCGAGATCGGCCATCGGCACGTTCATCGTGCGCAGCGTGCCCAGCGTCATGCGCTGGACCTCCAGCGCCTGCACGGTGGCGGCGATCATTCGCGCGTTCTGCTCGAGCCAGAACTGCACGGTGCGCAGCTCGCCGATGCGCTTGTCGAGCTCCTGCGGATCCAGGGTCGGCGCCACCCACTGCCCGATGCTGGGCAGGGTCTGGCCGGCGTTCTTCACCAGGCCCTGCAGAAAGTCGAAGCCGGGCACGAACTTGGCGAAGGCCTCGGTGCAGGCCTGCGAGTAGGTGTTGCCGAACGGGTTGCTGCTGTCGCTCATCGGATGCTCCTCATGTCTTCGTGCCGTCGTGTTCGTGTGTCTTCAGGAGCCGCAGGATGCCTGCATTTCCTTCATTTCCACCGCGCCGGCCCATTGTGCCGACCGATGCCGGACGTGTCACTGACGTCGCCGACGTCAATGACGCCCCGCCTGCGGCAGCAGCAGCTCGACCTGGAAGCCGCGCCGGGCCAGCAGCGCCGGCAGCCCCTCGGGGCCGGTCATGTGCAGGGCGCCGACCGCGGCGAAGACCCGCGCGCCGCGCTGATGCAGCGTGGCGATGCGCTCGGCCATGGCGGGATTGCGCGCCAGCACGCCCGCCTGGTGCGCCTGGCGCTCGGCCTCGCTCTCGAGGCAGCCGCACCACTGCGCGAAGTTCTCGATCGCGGCCAGATCCGACGCGGCCCAGTGCTCGGCCAGCCGCAGCGCCACCCGGCGGGTGGCCGGATCCTCCAGCTCGTCGAGGCCGCGGCGCACCACCGTCGCCACCTCGGCGGGACGCGGCGCCACCAGGAGCGCGACCTGCTGCTCCGGCGTCTCCAGCGACAGCACCGTCTGGCGACGCGCATGGGCCAGCCGCGCCAGCCAGCCGTCGATGCCCCAGGCCGGATCGAGCCCGTCGCCGCGCAGCGACAGCGACACCAGCGTGATCACCTGCAGCTCGGGCCTCAGGCCCTCGAGCAGGCTGCCGACGCAGGCCAGCGAGCGCTGCTGCGCCAGGCGCTCGGCCAGAGCGTCAGGCAGACGGGGCTGACCGGCCGGCGCACGGGCGGCGCGCTGCAGGCGCTGCAGCACATCCGGATCGAGCAGATCCAGCTCGAAGGCGACCCGGTCGGCAGCCGCCAGCGCCGCCATCACCTGCGGCCCCGGCGAGATCCAGTCCGGACGACCGACATGCACCGTGCCGTAGAGATGCGAGACGCGCCCGTCCTTCTCGATGCGCCACAGCAGGCCGCGATCGACCGGGCCGGGCAAGGCCTGCAGCCACTGCGCCTGCGCCGGCGGTTCGGCCAGCGGCGGGCACAGCGCCTCGGCGGCCAGCGGCGCCTCGAGCGCCTGAGCCCGCAGCAGACCCGGTGCCATCAGCATCGGCACGGACAGCAGCACGGCCAGCAGCCGGCGCGCAAGCAGCTTGGCGAGCATCCGCCTCGGCCCTCAGTCGCGCCGCAGCCGGCGCAGGCCGACGTCCAGCGTGCCAAGCGGCATCTGGCCACGCGGCGCCAGCGGCGTCAGCACCAGCCGCTCGACCTCGCCCAGCGGCTGCGCCGCCGGACCCAGCGCCAGCAGCGTGCCCGCACGCACGCCCCGCGCCCGGGCCAGCCGGGCCAGCAGCGGTCCGATCGGCGGCGAGGGCTGCACCGGCGCGCCGGCCGGTGGCAGGCCCTCGGGCGCCAGGCTGGGCGTCAGGCTCAGCGCCAGCCGGCTGCGCCCCTCGCCCCGCTCGCCCGCCTGCAGCGCGTCCGGCGTCATCAGCACCGGCGCCAGGCTCAGCCACGGGCGCGGACAGGCCTCGTCCTGCTGCTGCCACTGCAGGCCGGCACCGACCAGACGCACGCTGCCCAGCGCCTGCTCCGGCGAGGCCCCGACCGGCAGCTCGCCGCTCAGCACGATCCAGCGGGGCGCCACCGCCAGCGTGGCCGCCGGGCCCGCCAGCGTCACCTCGTCGCAGGCGCCCAGCAGACCGTCGCCCGGCAGCGGCTGCCAGGTCTGGGCCTCGTCCCCGCCCGATTCGTCGCCAAGCTGCACCTCGACCGCCCGGCAGGCGCGCGGCAGCGGCGCCATGCACATGCGCGGATCGAAGGGAAAGGCATGGCGGGCCCGGCCCTCGTCGAGCGTGCGCGCCAGATCCTGCAGCTGCGGTAACAGGAAGGACCAGTCATCGAGCACCTGCTGCAGCCGCGAGGCGATCGCGCTGGCATGGTGGGCGGTGGTCAGATCGGACGAGACGACGACGAGCTGGCCGTCGCGCGAGCCGTCCTTGTAGGTCGCGAGCTTCATGGGCGCAATGATCGCAGACGTGGCAGACTGGGGCGAACGCCACTTGAATGCGTCACGGAGGTCCGCCGCTTGCTGCCCGATCGCCCTGCCCTTGCGGCCCCGCGCCGCGCCGTGCGCTCCCGACGGGCGCTGGCCGGCCTGCTGGCGCTCAGCGCCGGGCTGCATCTGTGGCTGATCGACCGCTGGCAGCCGGCAGCGGCGACTTCTTCCTCTGCATCTGCCACCGCCCCTGCCCCTGCATCCGTTGCGGCTGCGCCTCCCGCACCGGCCCGCCCGGTCGAGCTGCTGTCGATCCCGGCGCCGCTGCCTCCGCAGGCAGCGCCCGTGCCGCCCGCACCGGCTGCGGCCCTCGTCACCCAGGCGCAGGTTCAGGCCCCCGCGCCGATGCCGGCGCCCCGCGCGCCTGCCGCCCCCGCACGATCGGACCCGCCGGTCCAGGCCCTGCCCGCCCCGATACAGACAGCCGCCACCCAGTCCGAGACCCCGCCAGCCGAGCTGCTGGCCGTGGCGGCCCGGCCGCTGGTGTCGCTGCCAGCGGCCGGACCGGTCGTGCCGCCTTCGGTCCGGCTCGACTACCGCATGAGCCGCGGCGCGCTGGTCGGCCGGGGTCAGATCGACTGGGACAGCGACGGCCAGCGCTACCGCATGCGGCTGGAGGCCCGCGTGCCGGTGGTCGGGCTGATCCTGGCGCAGAACAGCAGCGGCCGCATCGATGCACAGGGCGTCGCGCCCGAACGCCACACCGAGCGGCGACTGCGCCGCAGCGAGCGCGCGGTCAGCTTCGTGCGCGAGGGTGCCAGCCCGCATGTGAGCTTTTCCAGCCGCGAGGGCCAGGCGCCGCTCGAGCCGGGCATGCAGGACCGGCTGAGCTGGATCGCGCAGCTGACCGCACGACTCGATGCCCCCGGCCTGAAGCCGGGCGGGCAGATTCTCATGCCGGTGGCCGGCACCGGCGGCGAGGTGCAGCACTGGGTCTTCACGCTGATCGAGCGCGACGAGGCCGGCCGCTGGCACCTGCGCCGCGAGCCTGAGGGCCCCTTCGACACCCGCGCCGAGGTCTGGACGCTGCCACAGGCACCGCACTGGCCCCAGCGGCTGCGCCTGAGCGAGGCCGACGGCGACGCGCTCGAGCTGCTGCTGCTCGCGTCTTGAATCCCGCCGCGCCTGCCCCAGATTTCCACCAACCGTCACTCAACCGTTCCTCAACCGTTTCCCAAGGAGATCACGATGCACATGCTCTACAACTCCGAGAACTTCGCGGTGATGCAGCACATGGGCGACGGCCATCCGCACGGCGGCTTCGAGATCGTCGACAAGACCTCGCGGCGCGAGATCTATCTGGCGGGCCTGCTGGCCGAGCATTTCCAGGCCGGCGTCGAGCGGCTGATCGGCGACGAGGTCGACGAGATGCACATCGACGACTTCCTGTCGGCCTACACCACGCTGGCCCACCATCCCGTGGTGCTGCACTGAGCCTCGGGCGTCGGGCCGGTCGCGCGCCGTCGCCCCATCACCCCCGGACCGCGTCGGGGCGCGCGGTCCGGCCTTGCATGTCTCGCCCGGTTGGCGCGAAGATGGCAGACCAGCAGGCCGAAGAAGGCCTCGAGATGGCCCGAGAATTTCCCGAGATCGCGAGGAGACCGCATGCGCAAGGAAGTGTCCCGCCCCGAGCCGGTCCGCCGCTCGCGCAGCCGCAAGGGCGGCGCGCCGGTGCTGCTGTCGCCGGGCCTGCTGGACTCGCCGGTGCTCGATCAGCTCTGCACCCATTTCGTGCTGACGCTGACGCTGCGCCAGGCCGGCCGCTTCGCCGGGCGACGCGACTGGAACAGCCTGCTGTCGCTGACCGCGCGGCATCTGGTCTGGCCGGTCAGCGTGCTGCAGCGGCTGCGCGAGTTCCTGGGCCGCCGGGTGCGCGACCATGAGGCCTGGGCGGACCATGCGCAGCTCGACGACGCGGCCTTCCTGGAGCGCCACGGCTGGTGGGGCGGCCCCTACGAGGAAGGCACGCTCTACTTCTACCTCGACGAATACATCAAGGACGCGCCCAAGGACCTGATGGCGATCCTGGGCACCACCGGCGACTGGCTGGCGCAGCACCTGCGGCAGAACGACACGCTGGTCGAGAAGAACGTCGAGCTGCTGGCCGGCCTGCTGCAGCTCAATCCGGCCGAACGTGCGCTGATCCTGTACGGCACGCTGGCGCGCTACCAGCGCGACCTGCGCGGCCTGCTGGTCGAGTTCAAGGTCGCCAGCGCCCAGGAGGCCTACGCGACGCTGGCCGAGGTGGCCGGCGTCGACCAGCGCGATGTGGCCGAGGCACTGCGCGCCGGCAGCCGGCTCGAGCGCATCGGCATGATCGAGAACCTGATCTCCGAGCACAACATCACCGACCTGGCCGACCTGATGAAGGTCTCCGACCAGCTCCCCCCCGTGCTGATGCGCGAGTACCGCGACCCGCAGGACCTGATGGCGGTCTTCACCCGGCCCTCGGTCAAGAGCGAGCTGACGGCGGCGGACTTCCACTTCGTCGCCGACGAGGTCGAGGTGCTGACCGCGCTGCTGAGGAACGCGGTCGCGCGGCGCGAATGCGGCGTCAACGTGCTGATGTACGGTCCGCCCGGCACCGGCAAGACCGAACTCGCCCGGGTGGTGGCGCAGCAGGCCGGGCTCGAGCTCTACGAGGTCGAGCATGCCGACCGCGACGGCAATTCGCTGTCGGGCCGCGACCGCTACCGCTCGCTGCAGATCAGCCAGGTCTTCCTGAAGGCCAGCCCGGAGGTCGCGCTGCTGTTCGACGAGGTCGAGGACGTGTTCCCGCCGATCTCCTCGGACGCGGCGCAGCTGATCGCCCGGCTCGAGAGCAGCGGCGACGGCGGCGCCTCCGGCTCGGTCAACGGCAAGGCCTGGGTCAACCAGATCCTCGAGAGCAATCCGGTGCCGGTGATCTGGGTCACCAACCGCATCGAGCAGATCGACCCGGCCTTCCGGCGCCGCTTCCAGTACCACCTGGAGCTGAAGTCGCCGCCGCCGGGCGCGCGCGAGGCGCTGGTGCGCCGGGCGCTGGGCCCGGCCGAGGTCAGCGCCGAGTTCATCGAGCGGCTGACGCAGCGCAAGGCGCTGACGCCGGCGCAGATCCGCACCGCGGTGCGCTTCGCCCGGCTGGTCGGCGAGACGACACCCGGCGACGCCACGGCGCTGGAGCGCCTGATCGAGCGCCAGATCGCGCATGCCGACCTGGCGCTGGGCAACACCGACGCAAGCCGCCCGGCCGCGCGCCCGGCGGTGACCGGCTACGACCTGGGCCTGCTGAATGTCGAGAGCCGCTTCGAGGTGCCGCGCATCGTCGAGGCGCTGCGCCGGCGCGGCCACGGCGCGCTGTGCTTTCACGGCGCACCCGGCACCGGCAAGACCGCGCTGGCCGAGCACATCGCGCAGGCCCTGGGCCGCCCGCTGATGATCCGCCAGGCCAGCGACCTGGTGAGCAAGTTCGTCGGCGAGACCGAGCAGAACATGGCGCGCATGTTCGCCGAGGCCGGCGCCGAGCAGGCGGTGCTGCTGCTCGACGAGGCCGACAGCTTCCTGCGCACCCGCCGCCGCGCCGAGCGCAGCTACGAGGTGACCGAGGTCAACGAGATGCTGCAGGGCATGGAGCGCTTCGGCGGCGTCTTCATCTGCACCACCAACCTGTTCGAGGACCTGGACGAGGCGGCGCTGCGGCGCTTCACCTTCAAGATCCGCTTCCTGCCGCTGCGCGCCGAGCAGCGCGAGCGCATGTTCGTCGCCGAGGCCCTGGGCGGCGCGGCCGAGCGGCTGAGCGACGAGCAGCGCCGACGCCTGGCCCTGCTCGACCAGCTCGCCTGCGGCGACTTCGCCGCGGTGCGCCGCCAGGTCGACATTCTCGGCGAGGCCTTCGAGCCCGACGAGTTCCTGGCCCAGCTCGAGAGCGAGCACCGGGTCAAGCCGCAGGTGCGCGAGCGCCGCTCGATCGGCTTCACGCACTGAGCGCCCCCGGGAGACTGCGCCGCCGGGCGCGTCCCGGCCGGCGGGGCCCGGCCTCAGCGGCGCACGCCGCCCTTGAGCTCGGCGGCCAGCGCGGCGAAGCCGGTGATGCCGGCTTCCTTCGCCAGCATCTGCTGTGCGGCCTGCACCGGCTCGAAGTCCTGTGTCGTGTCCATCCGTTCCTCTTTCTCTTCCTCTTCAGAGATCATCGAAAGCACGCTTCCCGCATTGAATCACCCTTGTCCTGCGGCACTGTTGCATCCCCGCCGCAGCGGCACGATTACCTACAATCTGCCGCCATGACCGCCCCGACCCCCGCCTATACCCGCGCCGTCCGCCTGCCCGAGCTGCTCCAGCAGCGCATCGTCATCCTCGACGGCGCGATGGGCACGATGATCCAGCGCTACAAGCTCACGGAAGCCGACTTCCGCAGCGAGCGACTGAAGGACCACCCGAAGGACCTCAAGGGCAACAACGACCTGCTGGTGCTGACCCGCCCGGACGTGATCGGCGAGATCCACCGCCAGTACCTGGCCGCCGGCGCCGACCTGATCGAGACCAACACCTTCGGCGCCAACCGGGTCGCGCAGGACGACTACGACCTGGGCGCGCTGTCCTACGAGATGAACGTGGCCGCCGCGCGGCTGGCGCGCCAGTGCTGCGACGAGTTCAGCACGCCGGAGAAGCCGCGCTTCGTCGCCGGCGCGATCGGCCCGACGCCGAAGACCGCCTCGATCAGCCCGGACGTCAACGATCCCGGCGCGCGCAACACCAGCTTCGACGAGCTGCTCGAGGCCTACAAGGAGCAGGCCCGCGGCCTGCTCGACGGCGGCGCCGACCTGTTCCTGATCGAGACCATCTTCGACACGCTCAACGCCAAGGCCGCGATCTTCGCGGTCGACGAGCTGATGGAGGAGACCGGCGAGCGCCTGCCGGTCATCATCTCCGGCACCGTCACCGACGCGTCCGGGCGCATCCTGTCGGGCCAGACGGTGGGCGCGTTCTGGAACAGCGTGCGCCACGCCCGCCCGATCGCCATCGGCCTGAACTGCGCGCTGGGCGCCACGCTGATGCGGCCGTATGTGGAAGAGCTGTCGAAGATCGCCGGCGACACCTTCATCTCCTGCTACCCGAACGCCGGCCTGCCCAACCCGATGAGCGACACCGGCTTCGACGAGACGCCCGACATCACCGGCCGGCTGGTCGAGGAGTTCGCGCAGGCCGGCTTCCTCAACATCGCCGGCGGCTGCTGCGGCACCACGCCGGACCATATCCGCGAGATCGCCAAGCGGGTCGGCAAGTACCAGCCGCGCTGCCGCCATGCCGCGCCGTTCACCTCCCTCATCGGCGACTGAAGCCTGCAGGACCACAAGAACATGAACACCTCCCTCACCCCGCCGCCGATGCGCCTGTCGGGCCTGGAGCCGGTCGAGATCGGCCAGGGCAGCCTCTTCGTCAACGTCGGCGAGCGCACCAACGTCACCGGCAGCCGCGTCTTCGCGAAGATGATCCTGGCCGGCGAGTACGAGAAGGCGCTGGCCGTCGCGCGCCAGCAGGTCGAGAACGGCGCGCAGATCATCGACATCAACATGGACGAGGCCATGCTCGACAGCAAGGCCGCGATGGTGCGCTTCCTCAACCTGATCGCCGGCGAGCCGGAGATCGCGCGCGTGCCGGTGATGATCGACTCCTCCAAGTGGGAGGTGATCGAGGCCGGCCTGAAGTGCATCCAGGGCAAGGGCATCGTCAACTCGATCTCGCTGAAGGAAGGCGAGGCCGAGTTCAGGCGCCAGGCCACGCGGGTGCGCCGCTACGGCGCCGCGGCCGTCGTGATGGCCTTCGACGAAAAGGGCCAGGCCGACACCTTCCAGCGCAAGATCGAGATCTGCGAGCGCGCCTACCGGGTGCTGGTCGACGAGGTCGGCTTTCCCCCTGAGGACATCATCTTCGACCCGAACATCTTCGCGATCGCCACCGGCATCGAGGAGCATGACAACTACGCGGTCGACTTCATCGAGGCCACCCGCTGGATCAAGCAGAACCTGCCCGGCGCCAAGGTCTCGGGCGGCGTCTCGAACGTGAGCTTCTCGTTCCGCGGCAACGAGCCGGTGCGCGAGGCCATCCACACGGTGTTCCTGTACCACGCGATCCAGGCTGGCATGGACATGGGCATCGTCAACGCCGGCATGGTCGGCGTCTACGACGATCTGGAGCCCGAGCTGCGCGAGCGCGTGGAAGACGTGGTGCTCAACCGCCGCAAGGACGCTGGCGAGCGCCTGATCGAGATCGCCGACCGCGCCAAGAGCGCCGGCAAGGACGAATCGGCCCGGCTGGCCTGGCGCGGCACGCCGGAACAGCCCGCGCCGGTCGAGCAGCGCCTGTCGCACGCCCTGGTGCACGGCATCACCGACTTCATCGAGGCCGACACCGAGGAGGCCTGGCAGGCGATCCGCGCCCGGGGCGGCCGTCCGCTGCATGTGATCGAGGGCCCGCTGATGGCCGGCATGAACATCGTCGGCGACCTGTTCGGCGCGGGCAAGATGTTCCTGCCGCAGGTGGTCAAGTCGGCGCGCGTGATGAAGCAGGCGGTGGCCCACCTGCTGCCCTACATCGAGGCCGAGAAGAAGGCGCTGCAGGACGCCGGCGGCGACGTGAAGCCCAAGGGCAAGATCGTCATCGCCACCGTCAAGGGCGATGTGCACGACATCGGCAAGAACATCGTCACGGTTGTGCTGCAGTGCAACAACTTCGAGGTGGTCAACATGGGCGTGATGGTCCCGTGCCAGGACATCCTCAGGAAGGCCAAGGAGGAAGGCGCGGACATCATCGGCCTGTCGGGCCTGATCACGCCGAGCCTGGAGGAGATGCAATACGTCGCCGCCGAGATGCAGCGCGACCCCTACTTCGCCGAGCGGGCCACGCCGCTGCTGATCGGCGGCGCGACCTGCTCGCGCGTGCACACCGCGGTGAAGATCGCCCCGAACTTCAGCGGCCCGGTGGTGTATGTGCCCGACGCCTCGCGCGCGGTGGGCGTGTGCTCGGACCTGCTGAGCGAGGAGCGCGCGCCCCAGTACATCGCCGAGCTGAAGGCCGACTACGACCGGGTGCGCGAGCAGCACGCCAACAAGAAGGCCACGCCGATGGTCACGCTGGCCGAGGCGCGCGCCAACAAGACGCCGCTCGACTGGACGACCTACACGCCGCCGGCGCCGAAATTCCTCGGCCGGCGCGAGTTCCGCAACCAGGATCTGGCCGAGCTGGCCGCCTGCATCGACTGGGCGCCCTTCTTCCAGACCTGGGACCTGGCCGGCAAGTACCCCGACATCCTGAGCGACGAGGTGGTCGGCGAGCAGGCCACCCGCGTGCTGGCCGACGGCCGCCGGATGCTGCAGCGCCTGATCGACGGCCGCTGGCTGCAGGCCAACGGCGTGATGGGCTTCTGGCCCGCCAACACGGTCGACGACGACACGATCGAGATCTACGCCGACGAGTCGCGCAGCCAGGTGCTGATGCGCTGGCAGCCGCTGCGCATGCAGACGGTGCGCCCGGTGATCGACGGCGTGGCGCGGCCGAACCGCTCGCTGGCCGACTTCATCGCCCCGAAGGGCACGAAGCCGGACTACATCGGCCTGTTCGCGGTCACCGCCGGCCTGAACGTCGAGAAGAAGGAGGCGCAGTTCATCGCCCAGCACGACGACTACAGCGCCATCATGCTCAAGGCCCTGGCCGACCGCCTGGCCGAAGCCTTCGCCGAGCGGCTGCACCAGCGGGTGCGCACCGAGCTGTGGGGCTATGCGGCCGACGAGGCGCTCTCCAACGAGCAGCTGATCGCCGAGGCCTACCGCGGCATCCGTCCGGCGCCCGGCTACCCGGCCTGCCCCGACCACCTCGTCAAGCGCGCGATGTTCGAGGTGCTGGATGCGCCGGCCATCGGCATGGGCCTGACCGAGAGCCTGGCGATGACGCCGGCCGCCTCGGTCAGCGGCTTCTATCTGGCCCACCCGCAGGCGACCTACTTCAACGTCGGCCGCATCGGCGAGGACCAGCTCGCCGACTACGCCACCCGCGCCGGCCTCGATCTGGCCGACGCGCGGCGTGCCCTGGCCCCGGTGCTGGGCTGATCCGAGCCGGCGCCAACAGCCGGCCGCAAGCAGAAAGCAGAAAGGGCACCCCGAGGGGTGCCCTTTTGCAAGGAACGCACCGCGGACATCGTCCGCGGAAGACGCTCGCCGCGGTGACTCAGCCCAGGCGAGCCGCGCCCTTGCGGCGACGCGACATGAAGCCCAGCGCGCCCAGACCGGCCAGCATCATCGCGTAGGTCTCGGGCTCCGGCACCGGTGCCGAGATCGCGACGTTGTCGAGGGTCACGCCCGAGCCGAAGCCCGAGAAGTACAGATGGTAGGAGGTGCCGGCCACGCCATTGAAGTTGTAGCTGGCGGTCACCGGGGTCGAGCCCCAGTCGGTGACCTCGTTGAGCACCGTGCCGCTGGTAGCCACCGGCGTGGTGAAGTTGCTCAGGCCGACATCGCTCGACAGGAACAGGCGCGAGCGGCCTTCGCCGGCCACGGTGAAGCTGATCTGGTAGACCGCCGTGCTCAGCACCGAGAAGGACTGGTAGACCGAGTCGCCTGCGTCCAGATCCAGCAGGCCGCCGACCAGCTCGGGCGTGCCCGAGCCGATGCTCCAGGAACCGTTGGCATAGCCGAGATCCGAGGCGCTGAAGGTCGGGTCGAGCAGAGAAATGGACTGGGCCTGGGCGGCGCCCGCCAGGGCGGTCAGCAGGGCGGCGGCCAGCGGCAGGCGCTTCAGGAATCGGGTGGTCATCGGGGAAATCTCCTGGACATGGATCGGCAGACGCGATTGCTGCCGTGGTTTTCCAGTCTAGGCAAGCCCTGCGAACACGCCACCCTCATTCACGGGGTAGGTCGCGAAGACCGTCAGGCAATTCACCGACTTATTTCATGTTCCCCCGGAAACCGGGGGGACACCCCCGGGAACTCCTCGGGATTCAGAGCCGGACCAGGTTGTCGCGATGGATCAGCTCGGGCTCGTTGGCATAGCCCAGCAGCCCCTCGATCTGCGACGAGGGCTTGCGCGCGATGCGCCGGGTCTCGCTGGCGGCGTAGTTGGCCAGACCGCGTGCGATCTCGGCGCCGGCAGCAGTGCGCACCGCGATGACATCGCCGCGCGCGAACTCGCCGCTGACCTCGATCACGCCGATCGGCAGCAGGCTCTTGCCCTCGTCGCGCAGCTTCAGCGCCGCGCCGTCGTCGACGACGACCGCGCCGCGCAGCTGCAGGTGATCGGCCATCCACTGCTTGCGTGCGGCGACCTTCTGCGTCGCCGCCACCAGCAGCGTGCCGATCGATTCGCCCTCGACCAGGCGCAGCAGCGCGTCCTGCTCGCGGCCCCAGGCGATCACGGTGCTGGCACCGCTGCCGGCTGCGCGCTTCGCGGCCAGGATCTTGGTGATCATGCCGCCCTTGCCGATCGAGCTGCCGGCGCCGCCCGCCATCTGCTCGAGCTCCGGCGTGCCGGCCACCGCCTCGTGGATGAACTTTGCGTCCGGATCCTTGCGCGGATCGGCCGAGTACAGGCCCTTCTGGTCGGTCAGGATGACCAGCGCATCGGCCTCGATCAGATTGGCCACCAGGGCGCCGAGCGTGTCGTTGTCGCCGACCTTGATCTCGTCGGTGACCACCGTGTCGTTCTCGTTGATCACCGGCACCACGCCCAGGCCGAGCAGCGTCAGCAGCGTCGAGCGGGCGTTGAGATAGCGCTCGCGGTCGGCCAGGTCGGCGTGCGTCAGCAGCACCTGAGCGCTGCCCAGGCCCTGCTCGCGCAGCGAGGTCTCGTAGATCTGCGCCAGGCCCATCTGGCCGACGGCAGCCGCGGCCTGCAGCTCGTTGATCTCCTTGGGCCGGGTCGCCCAGCCCAGGCGCTTCATGCCCTCGGCGATCGCGCCCGAGGACACCATCACCACCTCGCGGCCCTGGCGCACCAGCGCCGCCAGCTGCACGCACCAGGCGTGGATCGCGGCGGCGTCGAGCCCGCGCCCCTCGTTGGTGACCAGGCTGGAGCCGACCTTGACGACGATGCGGCGGGCGTTCTTCAGGACATCACTCATGGCAGCGGGCCGCGGCGACCGCGGACGAAGAGGTGGAGACGGAATCAGCGGAAGCGGGGATCGTCGGAGTCGGGCACGTAGGCGGCCTCGTCGTCCTTCGGCGCAGTCGGCTTCGACGGGGCCTTGGCACGTCGGCGCGGCGCGGGCGCGGCGGCCTCGACCGGCGCCGGCTCGGCCGACTCCTCGATGAAGCGCACATCCGGGGCCTCGATCGGCGGCGCATTCAGCTTCGAGACATGGTCATAGAGCGCATGCACCAGCGGATCGCAGCCCTCGCGGGTCAGCGCGGAGAGCTCGAACACCGGGCCCTTCCAGCGCAGCCGGCGCACGATGTCCTTCACCCGCGCCTTGCGCTCGACCGGATCGGGCAGCATGTCGAGCTTGTTGAGCACCAGCCAGCGCGGCTTCTCGTAGAGCGCCTTGTCGTACTTCTTCAGCTCGCGGGCGATCGCGCGGACCTCGGCGACCGGGTCGACGTTCTCGTCGAAAGGCACCGCATCGACCAGGTGCAGCAGCACGCGGGTGCGCTGCAGATGGCGCAGGAACAGGTGGCCCAGGCCGGCGCCCTCGGAGGCGCCCTCGATCAGGCCCGGCACGTCGGCGACGACGAAGCTCTGGCTCGGACCGACGCGCACGACACCCAGGTTCGGATGCAGCGTGGTGAAGGGATAGTCGGCGATCTTCGGCCGCGCGTTCGAGATCGCGGTGATCAGCGTCGACTTGCCGGCGTTGGGCATGCCCAGCAGGCCGACGTCGGCCAGCACGCGCAGCTCGAGCTTGAGCGCCTTGATCTCGCCGGGCCAGCCCGGGGTCTTCTGGCGCGGCGCGCGGTTGGTGCTGGACTTGAAGTGCAGGTTGCCGAAGCCGCCGTCGCCGCCCTTGGCCAGGACGATCTTCTCGCCGTGCTCGAGCAGCTCGGCGATGATCTCCTCGGTCTCGGCGTCGCGGATGATCGTGCCCACCGGCATGCGCAGCACCACGTCCTCGCCGGCGGCGCCGAACTGGTCCGAGCCGCGACCGGCCTCGCCATTGCGCGCCTCGTGGCGGCGGGTGTAGCGGAAATCGACCAGCGTGTTCAGGTTGCGGTCGCCCAGCGCGTAGACATGGCCGCCACGGCCGCCGTTGCCGCCATCGGGGCCGCCAAAGGGAATGAACTTCTCGCGCCGGAAGCTCGCGCAGCCGGCACCACCGTTTCCGGCGGCCACGTCGATCGTGACCTCATCGACAAATTTCATGCGTGTTCTCCGGACGAGAGATCTTTGCAATGCAAAAAGCCCCGGCACGCCGGGGCTTCATGCGCATGAGGCGAAAGGACAGGTGTGTCCGTTCGCTCAGACCGGCGTGACGACGACGGTCTTGCGGTTCTCGGCGCCCTTGACGGCGAACGAGATCGTGCCATCGACCAGCGCGAACAGCGTGTGGTCACGGCCCATGCCGACGCCCGGACCGGCGTGGAAACGGGTGCCGCGCTGACGCACGATGATCGAACCGGCGCTCACGACCTGGCCACCGTAGGCCTTGACGCCGAGCATCTTCGGCTGGGAATCACGGCCGTTCCGTGTGGAACCGCCGCCTTTTTTCTGTGCCATGTTTCAGCTCCTGGGAGATCTGGAATGAGGACCGGGGATCAGGCCACGACCGCGCTGATCTGCAGCTCGGTGTAGTTCTGGCGATGGCCCTGGCGCTTCTGGTAGTGCTTGCGGCGACGCATCTTGAAGATGCGGACCTTGTCGTGACGACCGTGCGAGACGACGGTGGCCGTCACCGAGGCGCCATCCACCAGGGGTGCACCGACCTTGAGCTCAGCGCCGTTGCCGACGGCGAGCACCTGGTCGATCACGATCTCCTGACCGACGTCCGCAGTGATCTGTTCTACCTTGATTTTTTCGCCGGCTGCAACCTTGTATTGCTTGCCACCGGTTTTTATGACCGCGTACATGTCAACCCTTTCGTGGGGAAAAGAACTTCCTGATCGCGCGCCGTGGCCTGCCTGCCTTGTGAAGCAGCAGACCCGTTCCGCGCGAAGCCGAAGATTGTAGCACGGCTCATGCAAGCAGTCCGCAATCCTGTCGGATCGGGCCGACGCGCCCGCGCCGCCGGACTGTCGGGCGATACCGTCACGGGCAGGCGGGGGCCGCAGGCTTCCTATAATCCACGGATTGTGCCCTCCCGACCTGAGAAGTCCTCCCTCGTGAGCCTCGCCACCGATTCCTCGAACAACCAGGCCGCCATCACCGAACTGATGGCCGGCGAGATGGCGCAGGTTGACGCCGTGATCCACCGTCGGCTCGCCTCCGAGGTGGTGCTGATCAACCAGATCTCGCACTACATCGTCAGCGCGGGCGGCAAGCGGCTGCGCCCGATGCTGGTGCTGCTGTTCTCGCGCGCGCTCGGCTTCGAGCAGCCGGCCCGCTTCGAGCTGGCCGCCACCGTCGAGTTCATCCACACCGCGACGCTGCTGCATGACGACGTGGTCGACGAGTCCTCGCTGCGACGGGGCCGCCAGACCGCCAACGCGCTGTTCGGCAATGCCGCCAGCGTGCTGGTGGGCGACTTCCTGTACTCGCGCGCCTTCCAGATGATGGTGTCGGTCGACAGCATGCGGGTGCTCGAGGTGCTGGCCGACGCAACCAACGTCATCGCCGAGGGCGAGGTGCTGCAGCTGCTGAACATGCATGACCCCGACATCTCGGTCGAGGACTATCTGCGTGTCATCCGCTACAAGACCGCCAAGCTCTTCGAGGCCAGCGCCCGCATCGGCGCGGTGCTGGCCGGCAGCGACAGCCCGCTCGAGGAGGCCTGCGCGGCCTACGGCCAGGCGCTGGGCACCGCCTTCCAGATCGTCGACGACCTGCTCGACTACGAGGGCACCACCGCTGCGCTGGGCAAGAACGTCGGCGACGACCTGCGCGAAGGCAAGCCCACGCTGCCGCTGCTGGCGGCGATGAGCCGCGGCACGCCCGAGGAGCGCGAGCTGATCCGCCATGCGATCCAGAACGGCGAGGTCGAGCGCCTGGACGAGATCGTCGCCATCGTGCGCCGCACCGGTGCGCTGGACATCACCCGCGAAGCCGCCCGGGCCGAGGCCGAACGCGCTCGCGAACATATTTCTGCGCTCCCCTCTTCCCAATTCAAGGATGCGCTGCTAAGATTGACAGTCTTGGCGGTTGACAGAACTTCCTGAGCAATCAGACGAGTTCACGACTGAAGAGCACACGGGGTGTAGCTTAGCCTGGTAGAGCGCTACGTTCGGGACGTAGAGGCCGGAGGTTCGAATCCTCTCACCCCGACCAGCTTCTTCAGCATCCATGTCAGCCAGACGCCAGATTTCGGGGTGTAGCTTAGCCTGGTAGAGCGCTACGTTCGGGACGTAGAGGCCGGAGGTTCGAATCCTCTCACCCCGACCAGACATTGCCTTGCACGACAAGGACGCATGAAAGCCCCACTTGCTGGGGCTTCGTCGTTTCAGGCCCCGAGCGCTGTCGATCCTCGGGCGCCGCGGGCCAACGGAGTCAGAATCCCCCCATGACCCACGCCCCCTGCACGACCCTGCCCTCGTGGCCCCACGCCTATCCGGCCAGCGGCGCCCGCGCCACGCTGAAAGCCCTCAACGAGGACTTCATCGTGACCGAGCTGCCGCTGCAGCTGCCCTGCGGCACAGGCGAACACCTCTGGCTGGATGTCGAGAAGAACGGCGCCAACACCGCCTTCGTCGCGCAGCAGCTGGCGGCCGCCGCGGGCGTGACCGAGCGCGACGTCGGCTACGCCGGCCTGAAGGACCGCCACGCGATCACCCGCCAGTGGTTCAGCATCTACCTGCCGACCGGCAAGGCCGGCGAGACGCCCGACCTGACGACACTCGAGCACCCGGAATTCAAGGTGCTGGCCCAGAGCCGCCATGTGAAGAAGCTGCGTCCCGGAGATCTGCAGGGCAACCGCTTCCGCATCGTGCTGCGCGACGTGAAGGGCGAGCGCGAGGCCATCGAGGCCAACCTGAAGGCGGTGGCCGCGCAGGGCGTGCCCAACTACTTCGGCGCGCAGCGCTTCGGCTTCGACGGCGGCAATGTCGAGCAGGGCCGGGCCATGCTGGCGCGCGAGATCCGCGTGCGCAACCCGAAGAAGAAGGGCATCTACCTGTCGGCGGTGCGCTCATTCGTCTTCAACGAGGTGCTGGCGCAGCGCATCGCGCAGGGCCTGTGGGGCCGGACGCTGCCCGGCGACGTGATGGACGAGGCCGGCCGCCCGACCGGGCCGCTGTGGGGCCGTGGCCGCGTGATCACCACGGACGAGGCGCAGGTGCTGGAGAACGGCGTGGCCGAGCGTCACGCCACGCTGTGCAGCGGCATGGAATTCGCCGGGCTGGACCAGGAGCGCCGTGCCCTGGTGGCGCTGCCGGCCGACATGACCTGGGAATGGCCGCAGGCCGACCAGCTGGTGCTGAGCTTCAGCCTGCCCGCCGGCAACTACGCCACCTCCGTGCTCGACGAGATCCTGCACACCACCGAGCCCGAGCGGCACGCCGAGAACGAGCCCGAAGCCGAAGCGCCATGACCGCCGCCGCCCGCCTGCTCGCCCTGCCCGTGCTGCTGCTGCCGCTGGCCGCGGCGGCCCAGACGCCACCGAACGCCGCGCCCGAAGCCGCGCTGCAGGCCTGCTTCGCCGAATTGCAGCCTGCCGCCCGCGCAGCCGGCGTCACGCCCGAGACCTGGCGGCGCCACACCGCCGGCCTGACCGCCCTGCCCGACGTGCTGGACAAGCTCGACCAGCAGCCCGAGTTCCGCACGCCGATCTGGGACTACCTGGCCGCGCTGGTCGACGACGAGCGAGTCGCGCAGGGCCTGGCGATGCTGGAGCAGCACCGCCAGGTGCTGGACGAGGTGGCGCGGCGCCACGGGGTCGACCCGGCCACCGTGGTCGCCGTCTGGGGCGTCGAGAGCAACTTCGGCCAGACCTTCGGCAAGTACCCGCTGGTGCAGGCGCTGGGCACGCTGTCATGCTGGGGGCGGCGCCAGACCTTCTTCCGCGGCGAGCTGTTCGCGGCGCTGCGCATCCTGCAGGCCGGTCATGTCGCGCCGGAGCGGCTGGTCGGCTCCTGGGCCGGCGCCTTCGGCCACACCCAGTTCATGCCGACCACCTACGAGCGGCTGGCGGTCGACTTCGACGGCGACGGCCGCCGCGACCTGATCGACAGCGTGCCCGACGCGCTGGCCTCGACCGCGAACTTCCTGACCCGCGCCGGCTGGAAGGACGGACTGCCCTGGGGCTTCGAGGTGCGGCTGCCGGCCGGCTTCTCCACCGAGGGCCAGGGCCGCAAGGTGCGCCAGCCGATGGCGCGCTGGCGCGATCTGGGCCTGCGCCGCGCCGACGGCTCGCCGCTGCCGGAACTCGAGCAGCCCGCCGGCCTGATGACGCCGGCCGGCGCGCGCGGCCCGGCCTTCCTGGTGCTGAAGAACTTCGACGCGATCTACAGCTACAACGCCGCCGAGAGCTACGGGCTGGCGATCGCGCATCTCGCCGACCGGCTGCGCGGCGGCGGCCCCTTCGTGACGCCGTGGCCGACCGACGACGCCGGCCTGTCGCGCGCCGAGCGCCGCGAGCTGCAGCAGCTGCTGGCCGGACGCGGGCACGACATCGGCACGATCGACGGCCTGCTGGGCGAGCGCAGCCGTGCGGCGATCCGCGCCGAGCGCCAGCGCCTGTTCGGCGAGCGCACCCCGGACGGCCGCGCCGGCCAGAAGCTGCTGCGCACGCTGCGCGCCGAGGCGCTGCTGCCGGCGACCGACAGCGCCGCGCCGGCCTCGCCCGACATGCCGATCAGCCAGTGACGGTGAACAGCGCGCGGTGGGCGTCGCGCAGCAGGTTCTTCTGCACCTTGCCCATCGCGTTGCGCGGCAGCTCCGTCACCACGAAGGCGCGCTTGGGCACCTTGTAGCCTGCGATCTGCGTCTTCAGCCGCGCCACCAGCGCGTCGGCGTCGAGCGCGGCACCCGCCTTGGGCACGATCAGCGCGATCACGCCCTCGCCGAAGTCCGGGTGCGGCACGCCCACCACCGCCGACTCGGCCACGCCGGGCATGTCGTTCAGCCAGCCCTCGATCTCGGCCGGGTAGACGTTGTAGCCGCCGCTGATGATCAGGTCCTTGCTGCGGCCGACGATGGTCAGGTAGCCCTGCGCGTCGAAGCGGCCGACGTCGCCGGTCCTGAACCAGCCGTCCGCGGTGAACTCCTCGGCCGTCTTTTCCGGCATGCGCCAGTAGCCGCCGAAGACGTTGGGGCCGCACACCTGCACGTTGCCGATCTCACCCACGGGCAGCGCCACGCCCTGGTCATCGACGACGCGCACGCCCACGCCCGGCAGCGCCGGCCCGACCGTGCCACCCAGGCGACGCGGCTCCGGCTCGCCATCGGCGGCGCGGCAGGGGTTCGACGTCAGCATGATCGTCTCGCTCATGCCGTAGCGTTCCAGGATGGTGTGACCGGTGCGCGCCTGCCAGTCGCGGAAGGTCTCGATCAGCAGCGGCGCCGAGCCGGAGATGAACAGCCGCATGCGCGCGCAGGCCTCGCGCGTCAGCCCGGCCTCCTGCAGCAGCCGCACGTACAGCGTCGGCACGCCCATGAAGACGGTCGCGCGCGGCAGGCGCTCGACCACCGCCTTCGGATCGAACTTCGCCAGCCACAGCATCTTCGAGCCGTTCAGCAGCGCGCCGTGGCTGGCGACGAACAGGCCGTGGACGTGGAAGATCGGCAGCGCGTGGATCAGCACGTCGCCTTCGCGCCAGTCCCAGAAGTCCTTCAGCACCTGCGCGTTCGACAGCAGGTTGCCGTGGCTGAGCATCGCGCCCTTGCTGCGGCCGGTGGTGCCGGAGGTGTAGAGGATCGCGGCCAGATCGTCGGCCGCCTTCGGCGCGATCTCGTGCGTGTCGGGAAAATGCGCGGCGCGGTCGAGCAGCGTGCCGGTGCGATCGTCGTTCAGCGTGAAGACATGTGCCACGCCTTTCTGGAAGGCGAGCTGGCTGATCCACGGGAAGTTTCTGCCGGCGCAGACCACCACCGCCGGCTCGGCGTTGCCGATGAAGTAATCCAGCTCGGCCGCCTGGTAGGCGGTGTTCAGCGGCAGGTAGACGAAGCCGGCGCGCAGGGTCGCCAGGTACAGCATCAGCGCCTCGACCGACTTCTCGGTGTGCGCGGCCACCCGGCTGCCGGCCGGGATCTCCAGCGACTGCAGCAGGTTGGCCAGCATCGCGGTGGCGCGGTCGAGGTCGCGCCAGGAGTAGTCCAGCCCGCTGTCGGTCTCGATCGCGATCGCGTCGAGGTCGGCGGGAAAGGCGGCGCGCAGGGCGGCGAAGAGGTTGGGGTTGGCGGCGGGGCTCATGGGCGGCGGGCGTGGGTCCCCGCCTGCGCGGGGATGACGGAAGGAATGGGCGCGCTCAGGCGCTGGTGAATCAGGCGCCGGTGAACTTCGGGGCGCGCTTCTCGATGAAGGCGGTGATGCCTTCGCGGTGGTCGGGACCGCTGGCATAGGCGGCGAGCTGCTGGCGCTGGGCCTCGGAGAACGCGAACTGCGGCGCGACCAGACGCAGCGCCTGCTTGTTCAGGCGCGCGGCGCGCGGAGCGCCGGCGGCGATGCGCCGCGCGGTGGCCTCGGCCTCCTGCGCGACCTCCTCGTCGGGCATCACCCGCTGCACCAGGCCGCGCTGCAGCGCGACCTCGGCCTCGAGCAGCCGCGCCTCCAGCAGGATCTCCGCGGCGGTGGCCAGCCCGGCCACCCGCGCCACGCCGGCAAGCTCGTCGATCGCCATCGGGAAGCCCAGCCGGGCGATCGGCGCGCCGAAGCGGCTCGAGCGCCCGGCGATGCGGAGGTCGCACTGGCAGGCGATCTCCAGCCCGCCGCCGACGCAGGCGCGCTCGATCTGCGCCACCAGCGGGATGTCGCAGCGGTACATCGCGTCGAGCGCCGGCGCGACGATGTTCTCGTGGAAGTCGCGCACCGTGTCCGGCTCGAAGCGGAAGGCCGGGAACTCCTCGATGTCGCCGCCGGAGACGAAGGTGCCGCCCTCGCCGCGCACGATCACGCAGCGCAGGTCGGGCTCGCGCGCGTCCAGGCCGTCGAAGATCTGGCGCAGCTCGCGCCACATCGCGACGTTGACGGCATTGAGCTTGCCCGGGTTGGACAGCGTGAGCACCGCCACGCCCGACAGCGTGGCGTGGGGTTCGAGGCGGACGGCGGACGGGGCCGGGACCAGGGCCGGGGCATTCATGCGGGACGATCTCCAGAGAAGTCCTGAAAGGACGGATGCACAGGCATCGGGGGCGACGATGCTAGGCCGGCTCGCTGACCGCAGGCTTGAGCGGGGCCGGGCTCACTCCAGCGCATCCCACAGCAGCTTGACCCCAGTCAGGAACATGCCCCACTGCACCAGCCGGTAGAACCAGCGCGGCGAGACATGCTTCGTCGCCTGGATGCCGAGCAGCACGCCGGCGGCAGCCACCGGCATCAGCGCCGCCGAGGTGGCGAGCTGCCCCCAGTCGAGCAGGCCCAGCAGCCCGTAGGGCACCCACTTGGCGGCGTTGATCGCGGCGAAGAACACCGCCGAAGTGCCGGCATAGGCCAGCGGCGCCATGTGGCGCGGCAGCAGCGCCATCACGATCGGCGGGCCGCCGCTGTGCGCGATGAAGCTGGTGAAGCCGGAGGTCAGCGCCAGCGCGCCGCTGGCCGCCGCGCCGGGCGGCGCGGCATCGGCCTGCGGCGGGAACTTCAGGTTCCAGGCCAGGAAGATCAGCGTCACCAGGCCGGTCAGCCCGCCCACCAGGTGCGGCGACAGCACGCCGAAGCCGATCCAGCCCAGCACGATGCCGATCAGGCCGGCGGGCAGCAGCTGGCGCAGCACCGTCCAGTCCGCATGACGGCGCAGCGTCATCAGACCCATGAGGTCGGACAGGCACAGCAGCGGCAGCACCAGCGCGGCGGCCTGCGGCACGGTCACGCTCATCGCCAGCAGCGGCGTGGCCAGCGCGCCGATCCCGGAGGCGAAGCCGGACTTGGAGATGCCCACCAGCAGCGCGGCCGGCACCGCGACGGCGTAGAACGCCGGATCGGTGATCACAGGATGCGGCAGGCGTCGTCGAAGTCCAGGCGCGCGGCACGCGGGCGCAGGCCGGCCGGGTCGCCGTGGCCGAGGTTGCACACCAGCAGCGTCTTCACCGCGGTGCCGTCCCAGAAGGCGGCGTCCACGCCGGCGGCGTCGAAGCCGGCCATCGGGCCGCAGTCCAGCCCCAGCGAGCGTGCCGCCAGGATGAAGTAGCCGGTCTGCAGCGTGGCGTTGAAGCGCGCCATCTGCTCGACCTTGGCCGGCTGGCCCGCGAAGGCGGCAGCAGGCACATGCGGCGCCAGCCGGCCCATCGTCGCGGGAAAGTCGAGGTCGGCGCCCAGCACCGCCACCACCGGCGCAGCGGCGGTCTTGGCACGGTTGCTCTCGGCCATCAGCGGCAGCAGCGCAGCGCGCGCCTCGGCCGAGACGATGAAGCGCACCCGCAGCGGGCCGCAGTTCATCGCCGTCGGCGCCCATTTCAGGCGCTCGTGCAGCTCGCGCAGCAGCTCGGGCGCGACCGGGCGGTCCTGCCAGGCGTTGTGGGTGCGTGCCGCCGAGAAGAGCTGAGCGGGGGTGAGCGGGGTCGTTTCCGGCGAGGTCGTCATGGCGGGGCCGTCCGGCCCGCAGCCGGCAGCGACAGTGGAAAAAGGCCACAATTGTCGGATGTTTGCCCCCAGCCAGAACGACGTCCGGACATTCTTCTGCGAGGCCTGGCGCAAGTCGCGCGCCGGCGAGCCGCTCTCGCCGATCGAGACCCTCGCGTCGCAGTGGATCGAGCTCCACCCCGAATACCATGCCGAACTGGCCGACCTGCCCGCCGCGCTGGCCGCCGTCTACCAGGTCGAGGACGGCCGCACCAATCCCTTCCTGCACCTGTCGATGCACCTGAGCATCAGCGAGCAGGTCTCGATCGACCAGCCGCGCGGCATCCGCCAGGCGGTCGAGCTGCTGGCCGCGAAGCGCGGTGACCTGCACGCGGCGCAGCACGAGGTGATGGAGTGCCTGGGCGAGATGATCTGGGCCTCGCAGCGCAGCGGCCAGCCGCCCGACCCGCACGCCTACCTCGACGGGGTGCGCCGCCGCGCCACCGCCGACCGCGGCTGAAGCGGCAGATCGCCCCATGAGCGCCACCTCCCACGCCGCCACCGCCGTGGCCCGCCCGGCCGACCTGATCATCGCCATCGCGCTGGCGCTGCTGCTGGGCCTGCAGCCGGTCTCGACCGATCTCTACCTGCCGGCGCTGCCCGGCATCAAGGCCGAACTGGGCGCCTCGATGGCCGCCACCCAGCAGACCATGGCCGCGCTGCTGCTGGCCTTCGGCTTCGGCCAGCTGGTCTGGGGGCCGGTGGCCGACCGCTTCGGCCGCCGGCCGGTGCTGCTGGTGTCGCTGTCGGCCTATCTGCTGTCCAGCCTGGCGGCGGCCACTGCGGCCGACATCCAGGCGCTGATCCTCACCCGCATCGTGCAGGGCGCGGCGATGTCGGGTGCGGTGGTGGTGGCCCGCGCGATGGTGCGCGATCTCTACCAGCCCAGCGAGGGCATGCGCATCATGTCGCTGGGCATGTCGGGGCTGGGGCTGATCGCGCTGTCCAGCCCGCTGCTGGGCGGTCTGGTGACCGGCTGGTTCGGCTGGCGCGCCAGCTTCGTGACGATTGCGCTGATCGTGCTGAGCGCGCTGCTCTTCGTCGCGCTGCGCCTGCCCGAGACGATCCGCGAGCGCAATCCACACGCACTGCAGCCGGGTCCGCTGCTGCAGGGCTGGTCGCGCATCCTGCGTCATCCGACCTTTCTCGGCTGGTCCGGGCTGACCGCGGCGACCTACGGCGGCCTGTTCCTGTTCCTGTCGGGCTCGTCCTTCGTCTACATGCAGGTGCTGGGCCTGAGCGCGACCCAGTACGGCCTGGCGCTGTGCAGCAGCTCGGTGGCCTATCTGGCCGGCACGGTGGTGTGCCGGCGCTGGCTGGTGCGCCACGGTCCGACCGGCGCGGTGCGCCGCGCGGCGCTGATCTCGCTGGCCGGCGGCCTGTCGATGGCCGCGCTGGCGCTGGCCGGCGTGCAGACGGTCTGGGCGGTGCTGCTGCCGCAGCTGGCCTATGCCTTCGGCCACGGCACGCACCAGCCCTGCGGGCAGGCCGGCGTGGTCGGGCCCTTCCCGCAGCAGGCCGGCATGGCCTCGGCGCTGTCGGGCTTCATTCTGGCGGCGACCGCCTTCCTGCTCGGCCAGTGGCTGGGCGGCGCGCTCGACGGCACGACCCGGCCGCTGGCCTGCGGCGTGGGCGCGGCCTCGGTGGCGGTGGCGCTGATCGGCTGGACCGTGGTGCAGCGCCACGGCCTGTCGGCGGAGAAGCACGCATGAGCGCCGCCCCGGTGCTGGTGATCGCCGGCCCCACCGCCTCGGGCAAGACCGGCGCGGCGCTGGCGCTGGCGCGTGCGGCGCGCGCGCTCGGCCTGCCGCCGGTGGAGATCATCAGCGTCGACTCGGCGCTGGTCTACCGCGGCATGGACATCGGCACCGCCAAGCCCACGCCGGCCGAGCGGGCCGAGGTGCCGCACCACCTGATCGACCTGATCGAGCCGACCGCCGCCTACTCGGCCGCCGAGTTCGTCGCCGACACGCGCCGGCTGATCGGCGAGATCCGCGCACGCGGCGCCGAGCCGGTGCTCGCCGGCGGCACGATGCTCTATCTGAAGGCGCTGTTCGACGGCCTGGACACACTGCCGCCGGCCGACGCCGCGCTGCGCGCCGAGCTCGATGCGCAGGCCGCGCAGATCGGCTGGCCGGCGATGCACGCGGAGCTGGCGCGCATCGACCCGATCACCGCCGCGCGGCTGGCCCCGAACGACGCGCAGCGCATCCAGCGCGCGCTGGAGGTCTGGCGCCTGAGCGGCCAGCCGCTGTCGGCCTGGCACACCGGCCGCTTCGACCGCGCGCGGGTGGCCGAGGCCGCCCGGCCCGACGAGTTCCGGCTGCTGTCGCTGGAGCCGCAGGAGCGCGCCTGGCTGCACGCGCGCATCGCGCATCGCTTCGAGGTCATGCTGGCCGAGGGCTTCGTGCCTGAAGTCGAGCGGCTGCGCGCACGCGGCGATCTCGACCCCGGCCTGCCGTCGATGCGCTGCGTCGGCTACCGCCAGGCCTGGGAGGCGCTCGACGGCCTGTGGCCGGCCGACGAGCTGGCCGAGCGCGGCATCGCCGCGACCCGCCAGCTCGCCAAGCGCCAGCTCACCTGGCTGCGCGGCATGCCGCAGCGCGAGGTCATCGCCGCCGACGGGCCCGACCCGGTCGGCGCGGTGCTGGCGCGCGGCCTGCCGCTGCTCGAGGCGCGGGCGCGATGACGCCGGCACCGCTGCTGCGCCTGCAGGGCCTGGGCAAGGCCTATCGCGACACGCCGGTCTTCGAGGCGGTCAGCCTGGAGATGGCGCCGGGCGAGGTGGTGGCGCTGGTGGGCGACTCCGGCGTGGGCAAGTCCACGCTGCTGAACTGCATCGCCGGGCTGGACCGCGCCGACCGCGGCCAGGTCGAGATCGCCGGCCGCGAGGTGCAGGCGCTCGACGATCACGCCGCCGCGCTGCTGCGCCGCGAGGCGCTGGGCTTCGTCTTCCAGGCCTTCCATGTGCTGCCGCATCTGAGCGTGGCCGACAACATCGCGCTGCCGCTGCTGCTGCTGGGCTGGCGCGAACGCGCGGCCATCGACACCCGCGTGGCCGAGCTGCTGGCCGAGGTCGATCTGGCCGGGCTGGGCTCGCGCCGGCCGCGCGAGCTCTCCGGCGGCCAGCTCCAGCGGGTGGCGATCGCGCGCGCGCTGGTGCACCGCCCGGCGCTGATCCTGGCCGACGAGCCCACCGGCAATCTCGATCCGCGCACCGCGCAGCGGGTGCTCGACCTGCTGGTCGGCCAGGCGCGGCGCCACCGGGCCGGCTGTCTGATCGTCACCCACTCGGAGAGCGCCGCCGCGCAGGCCGACCGGCGGCTGCGGCTGCGCGCCGACGGCATCGAGGCGCTGCGATGAACCCTCCCGAGCGGTCCGCGGCCTCAGCCGCCGAGCGACAGCGGCAGGGTGTGCACCCGGTCGCGGCCGGCACGCTTGGCGTCGTAGAGCGCCTGGTCGGTGGCACGGATCAGCGCATCCAGCGTCGGCGTGGCCGCGCTCATCGCCACCACCCCGAGGCTGATGGTCACCGGCACCTGCAGCGGATGCTGCGGATCGCGCAGCCCGGCCTGCACCGCCTGGCGCATGCGCTCGGCCAGCCGCACCGCCTCGCGCTGGCCGGTCTCGGGCAGCAGCACGATGAACTCCTCGCCGCCGAAGCGCGCCAGCAGATCGGTGCGCCGCAGCGTCGCAGCGCAGGTCTGCGCGATCTCGACCAGCAGCCGGTCGCCGGTCTGGTGGCCGTGCTCGTCATTGACGCGCTTGAAATGATCGACATCGATCAGCACCAGCGCCAGCGCACGGCCATGCCGGGTGGCACGCTCGAACTCCAGCGCGGCCTGGGTCATGAACCAGCGGCGGTTGCGCACGCCGGTCAGCGCATCGGTCAGCGCCAGCTGCTCGGCACGGCTGCGCGCCTGGTCGAGCGCGACGATCAGCCTCAGCGTGATGCCTGCGCCCAGCCCGGCGATCGGCACCGGCAGCAGCGTGGCCAGCAGCAGCGAGCGGGTGCTCAGCGGCCAGCCCGCCAGCAGATGCCACAGCACATCAAGCAGCACCGACAGCAGCACGCTGGAGCCGACGATGGCCAGCGTGGCCTGCCTCACCCCGATCCGGTCGACCCAGTCGACCAGCCGGTCCATCCACGGACCGAAGCCAGTCGGCAGGCGCTGCGCCGCCTCGACCGGTTCACCCACCGCCGCCGGATTGGCCAAGTTTGCCGGATGGGCCTCGGGATCGTTCATGTTCTTGGATTGAATCTGGAACGTGGATCAGGTACTGCAACGGATTGTGCACTCAAATCTGCTCACAAACGGTACCGAACCGCTGCAATGCAGACACGTCTGTGACGACCTCGCCTGCCTCGCCCCCTCTCGTGCGCCCGAATCGCCCGGCCGGCGCCCTGCCGCTGCTGCTGACGCTGATCGCGCAGGAGATGCGCCACCATCCCGGCCGGGTCGCGGTGGCGCTGCTGGCGGTCGCGCTGGGCGTGGCGCTGGCCTTTGCGGTGCATCTGATCAATGCCTCGGCGCTGGCCGAATTCGGCCAGGCGGTGCGCACCGTCAACGGCCAGCCGGATCTGGAGCTGCGCCCGGCCGGCGCCCGGCAGCTCGACGAGGCGCTGTATGCGCAGGTCGCGGCGCGGCCGGAGGTGGCGCTGGCCAGCCCGGTGATCGAGATCGACACGGTCGCGCTGGACGCGGGCGGGCGCAAGCGCGGCCTGCGGGTGATCGGCCAGGACATGCTGGTGGCCGCGGCGCTGGCACCGGCGCTGCTGCCCCGGGCCGATCCGGCACTGCGCGAGGCCTCGGGTGACGCGCCCCGGCTGGCGGCGCTCGATCCGGACCGTGTCTTCCTGAACCCGGCGGCGCAGCGCCTGTTCGGCGTGGCCCCGGGGGGGGCGCTGCGGGTGCAGAGCGGCGGCCGGCTGGTGGCGCTGACGGTCGGCGGCTCGGTGGCGGCCGACACCGCGCCGCTGGCAGTGATCGACATCGCCGGCGCACAGGCGCATTTCGACCGGCTCGGCCAGCTCGGCCGCATCGACCTGCGCCTGGTGCCCGGCGCCGACCGTGCAGCGCTGCTGGCCGCGCTCGGCCCCGGCGTGCGCGCGGCCGCGCCGGACGAGGCGGCGCAGCGGGTCTCCAATCTGTCGCAGGCCTACCGGGTCAATCTGACGGTGCTGGCGCTGGTGGCGCTGTTCACCGGCGCCTTCCTGGTGTTCTCGGTGCAGTCGCAGGCGGTGGCCAAGCGGGTGCCGCAGCTCGCGCTGCTGGGCGTGATCGGCATGACCGGCCGCGAACGGCTGGCGCTGGTGCTGCTGGAGTCGGCGCTGCTGGGCGGCGCGGGCGCGCTGATCGGCCTGGCGCTGGGCGCCGGTCTGGCGCTGCTGGCGCTGCAGGTGCTGGGTGGCGATCTGGGCAGCGGCCTGCTGGGCGGCGGTGCGCCGGCGCTGCAGTGGTCCGGCCGCGCGGCAGCGGTCTATGGCGGCCTGGGTCTGCTGGCGGCGCTGGCCGGCGGCTGGCAGCCGGCGCAGGTGGCCGCCCGGCTGGCCCCGGCCCAGAGCCTCAAGGGCCTGGGCGGCGAGGATCTGCAGGCGCGCCGGCCCTGGCTGGGCCCGCTGCTGCTGGCGCTGGGCGTGGCGCTGGCCTTTGCACCGCCCTGGCAGGGCCTGCCGCTGGGCGCCTATGCGGCGGTGGCGCTGCTGCTGGTGGGCGGCATCGTCACCGTGCCGCTGCTGGTGGGCGGGGTGCTGGGCCGCCGGCCCGGTGCGCGCCAGCCGATCCTGCTGCTGGCGCTCGAGCGCGCCCGCGACCAGCGCGACAGCGCCACCATCACGGTGGCCGGCGTGGTCGCCAGCCTGGCGCTGTCGGTGGCGCTGACGGTGATGGTGGCGAGCTTCCGCGACTCGGTCACCGGCTGGCTCGACGAGGTGCTGCCGGCCGACCTGTACGCCCGCACCGCCGCCACCGTCGCCCAGGCCGACGGCGCCTATCTGGAGCCGGACTTCGTGCGGGCCGCCGCCGCCCTGCCCGGCGTGGCGCGGGTGCAGGCGCAGCGCATCGTGCCGGTCGATCTGGATCCGGCGCGGCCGCCGCTGGCGCTGATCGCCCGCGAGATCGGCGACGCGCGACGCACGCTGCCGCTGGTGGGCGAGCCGACCGAGCCGGCCGGCGACGGCCTCCCCGAGATCTGGGCCAGCGAAGGTGCGGTCGCGCTGCATGGCCTGGCGCCGGGCCGGGTGCTGGCGCTGCCGCTGCCCGACGGCCGCCGCATCGAGGTGCGGGTGCGCGGCGTCTGGCGCGACTACGCGCGCCAGAGCGGCGTGCTGGCGATCGAGCGCGACACCTGGCAGCGCCTGAGCGGCGACCGGCGGGTCAACGATCTGGCGCTGTGGCTGGCGCCGGGCACCGATCCGGGCGCGGTGCAGGCCGGCCTGCGCGCGCTGGCGGCCGATGCGGCGCTGCTGGAGATCGCCACGCCGGCGCAGATCCGCGCCACCTCGCTGGCGATCTTCGACCGCAGCTTCGCGGTGACCTACTGGCTGCAGGCGGTGGCGATCGTCATCGGGCTGTTCGGCATCGCGGCGAGCTTCTCGTCGCAGGTGCTGGCGCGCCGACGCGAGTTCGGCGCACTGCAGCATCTGGGCATGGCGCGCCGCCAGGTGCTGGCGCTGGTCTGTGCCGAAGGTGCGGTGTGGACCGGCTTCGGCGCGCTGCTCGGGCTGGCGCTGGGGCTGGCGGTCAGCGTGGTGCTGGTGCATGTGGTCAACCCGCAGAGCTTTCACTGGACGATGGAGATGGCCCTGCCCTGGGGCCGGCTGGCCGCGCTGGTCGCGGCGGTGCTGACCGCCGGCACGCTGACCGCCTGGATCGCCGGCCGGGCCGCCGCATCGCGCGAGATGGCGCTGGCCGTCAAGGAGGACTGGTGATGACACCGATCCCGCCACCCCCACCACCACGCCGGCTTTCACGCCGCGCGCTGCTGCGTGCCGCCGCACTGACGGCACCGCTGCCGGCCGCTTCGGCCCCCTCGGCACCGGCCGGCGTGCGCCCGCGCGCACTGGTCTTTCCAGCCGACTTCGGCGCCCATCCCGACACCCGCACCGAATGGTGGTACGCCACCGGCTGGCTGGCCGACCCGGCCCGGCCCGGCGAGCCCACCCACGGCTTCCAGGTGACGTTCTTCCGCTCGCGCACCGCGCTGGCGCAGCGCCAGCCGCCGCATCCGAGCGCATTTGCCGCGCGGCAGCTGATCTTCGCCCATGCCGCGCTGACCGATCTGGGGGCGCGGCGCCAGCATCACGACCAGCGCATCGCGCGCGAGGGCTTCGGCCGTGCCGGCGCCGCCCTCGGCGACACCCGCGCCACGCTCGGCGACTGGCATCTGGCCCGCGAAGCCGGCGTGAACAGCGACACCAGCCTGTACCGAGCCCGGGTCGGCTCGGCCGCGCTGGGCGGCACGCTGACGCTGGTGCTGCGCACGACGCAGCCGCTGCTGCTGCAGGGCAGCGCCGGCTTTTCCCGCAAGGGCCCGGACCCGGAGCAGGCCAGCCACTACTACAGCCAGCCGCAGCTGGCGGTCGAGGCGCGCTGGCAGCCCGAGGGCGCTGCGGCCGCCGCACGCACGCTGGCCGGCCGCGGCTGGCTCGACCATGAGTGGAGCGAAACGCTGCTGCACCCGCAGGCGGTCGGCTGGGACTGGATCGGCATGAACCTGGACGACGGCAGCGCGCTGACCGCCTTCCGGCTGCGCCGCGCCGACGGCAGCACGCTGTGGGCCGGCGGCTCCTGGCGCCGCGCCGGCCAGACGCCGCTGCAGGCCCGGGCCTTCGGCCCGGACGAGGTGCGCTTCACGCCCGGCCGCCGCTGGAGCAGCGCGGCCACCGGCGCACGCTATCCGGTCGAATGGCAGGTCGAGACGCCGGTCGGACGCTGGACGGTGCAGGCCCTGCTCGACGCGCAGGAACTCGACAGCCGCGGCAGCACCGGCACCGTCTACTGGGAAGGCCTGAGCGCACTGATCGGGCCCGACGGCCGCCGCGCCGGGCTGGGCTACCTCGAGATGACCGGCTATGCCGGCCGGCTGGCGCTGTAGGCTGCCCCGACCTGCCCACTGGATTGCACACGATTTTGCACACGATTGCACACGATGTCCGCACCCGCACGATGAGCCCGCCTCGACCTGATCGCCCTGCCGCCCCCACCGCCCGCCCGCTGGCGGCGCTGCGCCCCTTCTTCGCCCCCTACCGCCCGCAGATCCTGCTGGCGGCGATCTTCCTGCTGCTGGCCGCGGCCAGCACGCTGCTGCTGCCCTTCGCGCTGGGCACGCTGGTCGACCGCGGCCTGGTCGCGGCCGATCCCGGCGACCGCATCATGGCGCTGCGCGAGCATTTCCTGGCGCTGTTCGCGGTCGGGGCGGCGATCGGGGTGTTCTCGGCGGCGCGCTACTACATGGTGAGCTGGCTGGGCGAGCGCATCACCGCCGACCTGCGCTCGGCCATCTACGCGCATGTCATCCGCCAGAGTCCGGCCTTCTTCGAGACCACCCGCGGCGGCGAGGTGCTGTCGCGGCTGACCACCGACACCACGCTGGTGCAGACGGTGGTGGGCTCGAGCCTGTCGATGGGGCTGCGCCATCTGGTCACCGGCCTGGGCGCGCTGACCGTGCTGGTGCTGACCAATCCGGGCGTGATGCTGCCGGTGCTGGGCGTGCTGATGCTGGTGGTGCTGCCCACGCTGCTGGTGGGGCGGCGGGTGCGCCGGCTCAGCCGCGCCAGCCAGGACCGGGTGGCCGACACCAGCGCGATCGCCGCCGAGGTGATCGCCGCCATCCCGGTGGTGCAGGCCTTCGGCCAGGAGGGGCGCGAGGCCCGGCGCTACCGCGACGCGGCCGAGGCGGCCTTCGAGACCGCCGGGCGGCGCTCGCGCATGCGGGCGCTGATGATGGCCTTCATGATGACCGCCACCTTCGGCGCGGTGCTGTGGGGCCTGCACCAGGGCACCGGCGCGGTGCTGCGCGGCGAGCTCTCGGCCGGGCATCTGGGCCAGACCGTGGTCTATGTGGCGCTGCTGGTGGGCAGCGTGGCGGTGCTGTCGGAGGTCTGGGGCGACCTGCTGCGCGCCGCCGGCGCCACCGAGCGACTGATGGAGCTGCTGTCCGAGCGCTCGCCGGTGCAGGATCCGCCCGCGCCGCGCCGGCTGCCGCCGGCGGCCGGCGGCGCGGCGCTGAGCCTGCGCGGCGTGGTCTTCCACTACCCGTCGCGGCCCGACCGCGCCGCGCTGGCCGGCATCGACCTGGAGATCCGCCCCGGCGAGACGATCGCGCTGGTGGGCCCGAGCGGTGCGGGCAAGACCACGCTGCTGCAGCTGCTGCTGCGCTTCCATGATGTCGATGCCGGCGCGGTCGAGATCGACGGCGTCGACGTGCGCGATCTGGCGCTGGCCGAGCTGCGCGCGCGCATCGGCCTGGTGCCGCAGGACAGCACGATCTTCTCGGCAGACGCGATGGAGAACATCCGCTACGGCCGCCCCGATGCCAGCGACGAGGCGGTCTTCGCCGCCGCGCGCGCCGCGCAGGCCGACGGTTTCATCCGCGCGCTGCCCGAGGGCTACCGCACCTTCCTGGGCGAGCGCGGCGTGCGGCTGTCGGGCGGCCAGCGTCAGCGCATCAGCATCGCCCGCGCCATCCTGGCCGACGCGCCGCTGCTGCTGCTCGACGAGGCCACCAGCGCGCTGGACGCCGAAAGCGAGCGTCTGGTGCAGAGCGCGCTGGACGCCGCCATGAAGAACCGCACGACGCTGGTGATCGCGCACCGGCTCGCGACGGTACAGCGTGCCGACCGGATCATCGTGCTGGACAATGGCATGATTGCCGAACAGGGGCGGCACGCCGAACTGGTCCTGCGCGGAGGACTCTATGCCCGGCTGGCCGCCATGCAATTCCAATCCAGCGCCACGACATGACGACACCCACCCAGCGAGGATCGATCGACGACCGCAAGGAGCCGCGCTACCAGGTCAACTGGCGCGCCCGCATGACCCTGCCCGACGGGCAAGTGCTTGATGTGCGCGTGCAGGACATCTCGCAGAGCGGCGTGGGCATGCTCAGCGATGTGCCCGTTCAAGGCAACACGGTCATGAACGTGGTGATGGGCGTGCCTGACCCGGACAACCTGGCTCGGGTGATGGGCGTGCCGGTGCAGGTCCACATGGCCTATGTGGTGCTGAACAACCACGACTTCCGCGTCGGCGGCAAATGGGTCAACCTGCAGCCGGCGGCACGCGACCTGCTGCAGGCCTGGATCCGGCGCCTGAGCTTCCAGGACTGAAGGCGGCCGGAGCGCGGGCCGGCCGACCGGGCCGGCGCATGACAGAATCGCAGGCCTTTCCCTGTCCGCTGTCCTGCCCCTGCCGCCGATGAGCCCGCCCACCGATTCCCGCCCTGTCCGCACCCCGTACGAGGACTTCCTGCGCCATGTGCAGCAGCACGGCACGCCCAAGTCCGACCGCACCGGCACCGGCACCCTGAGCGTCTTCGGCCACCAGATGCGCTTCGACCTGCGCGAGGGCTTCCCGCTGATCACGACGAAGAAGGTGCACTTCCGCTCGGTGGCGCTGGAGCTGCTGTGGTTCCTGCGCGGCGACTCGAACGTGAAGTGGCTGCAGGAACGCGGCTGCACCATCTGGGACGAATGGGCCGACGACAGCGGCGACCTCGGCCCCGTCTACGGCGTGCAGTGGCGCTCGTGGCCGGCGCCGGACGGCCGCCACATCGACCAGATCGCCCAGGTCGTCGAGCAGCTGCGCAGCAACCCGGACTCGCGCCGCATCCTGGTCAGCGCCTGGAACGTCGCCGATCTCGACCGCATGGCGCTGATGCCCTGCCACGCGCTGTTCCAGTTCTATGTCGCCGAGGGCCGGCTGAGCTGCCAGCTCTATCAGCGATCGGCCGACCTGTTCCTGGGCGTGCCCTTCAACATCGCCAGCTACGCGCTGCTGACGCACATGGTGGCGCAGCAGTGCGATCTGGAGGTGGGCGACTTCATCTGGACCGGCGGCGACTGCCACATCTACAGCAACCACGCCGCGCAGGTGGCCGAGCAGCTCTCGCGCGAGCCGATGTCCTTTCCCACGCTCAAGCTGGCGCGCCGGCCGGCGTCGATCCTCGACTACGAGCTGGCCGACTTCGAGATCGTCGACTACCGCCACCATCCGGCGATCAAGGCGCCGGTGGCGGTATGAGCGGCCCGGCCCGCCCGATCGTCGCGCTGATCGCGGCGGTGGCACGCAACCGCGTCATCGGCCGCGGCAACGAGCTGGTCTGGCACGACCCGGCCGACGCGCGCCATTTCCGCAGCAGCACGATGGGCTGCCCGGTCATCATGGGCCGGCGCACCTGGGAGTCGCTGCCGGCGCGCTTCCGGCCGCTGCCCGGCCGGCGCAATGTCGTCGTGACCCGCCAGACCGACTGGAGCGATGCCGGCGCCGAGGTCGCGCACAGCCTGGACGAGGCGCTGGCGCGGCTGGCCGAGGCGCCCAGGGTCTTCGTCATCGGTGGCGGCCAGCTCTACGCGCAGGCGCTGGCGCTGGCCGACGAGCTGGTGCTGACCGAGATCGACGCCGACTTCGACGGCGACACCTTCTTTCCCGAGTGGCGCGGCGCGGAGGCCGGCTTCGTCGAGGTGACGCGCCAGACCGGCACGCCACAGCCGGGCGGCCCGGCCTTCGACTTCGTCAGCTGGCGGCGGACGGCGCCTCTGCCTCATCCGGCAGCGTGAAGCCGATCAGCGCCAGCCACAGGCGCTGGGTGTCGGCCAGGCGCCAGGCACCGGGCTCGAAGGCCAGACCGGCCAGCAGCGTGGCGGTGTCGCTCAGCCAGGGCTCGACGCCCGCTTCGCGCAGCAGGCCGGCCAGATCGCTCATGCCGCGCGTCAGCGCGACCTGATGCGCCGGCGTGGCCTGCTCGTCGGCCACCTCGGCCGCCAGTGCCAGCACCGGGCGCAGCAGCGCCGCCACCCGCGCGCCGAAGGGCGCCTGCTGCGGCAGCGTCACGAATTCCGGCAGCGGCGCGACCGTCTCGCCGCGCGCCAGCCGGTCGCCGCGCTCGGCCTTGCTGCGCACGTCCAGCCACAGCCCGAAGGCCTCGACCCACAGATAGGACTGCGCCAGCAGCCCGTGCGCCGAGCCGTCCAGCAGCTCGAACTCGATCTCGTGCACCGGCAGCGTCGCGCTGCCCGCCTCGATCGTGCCGATGTCCAGCGCCAGCTCGACGCGGGCGCCCTCGGCCTCGATCTCGCGGCTCAGGCGCTGGATGTCGGTGGAGAACTGCAGCGCCAGGTCGGCCTCGCCCAGGCCGCGGCTGGCCAGCAGCGCCGCCAGCGCGATGCCGGCAGGCGTGCCGGCGTGGCGTCCGAGCGACAGGGCCGGCACCGCATCGGCACCGGCGCGCGGCGGCAGGTCGACCGGCGCGTTGTGCTCGAGCCGGCGCATCATGCCGTCGCCGCGGCCCTTGAGCGTCTGCACCCAGCCCTCGTGCTCGCGGCGCAGCCGCAGCGCGAAGGCCGCACCGGCCAAGTCGCGCGCCGCGGTGTCGAAGTAGCGCGCCTGCAGCCGCACCGCCCGCACCGCGCCGTCCTCGTCGACGGTGCTCGCCAGCGCGTCGCGCCCGCGTGGCGGAATCTGGAACTTCAGCTCGATCTCTTGCATGGATGGCCTGAGTGACAAGGATGGTTTGTAGAATCGGGGGTTACTCTAACCCTTCACCTGCCGCCATGCCGCTCTTCTGGAAGCCCTATCAGTCCGACGCCACCCAGTTCATCGAGAGCCTGAAGAAGCAGGATCCGCAGCTCGAGCAGCGCCAGCGCGAAGGCCGCGCGCTGCTGTGGGACCGCGAGCAGGACCGCTCCGCCCAGGCCGGCTTCAATGACGCCCGCGTGGCCCAGCAGCCCTACGTCTACCAGACCAAGGCCTGATGAGCGTGCCAGCCGCTGCCGGCGAGACCGCCGGCGACGGCGACGGCGGCGCCCCGCCCGACAGCGCCGAAGCGCCCGCGGCGCGTGCGCTGCTCTACGGCGAGCCGCTGCTCGACCTGCCGCAGGACCTCTACATTCCGCCCGAGGCGCTGGAGGTCTTTCTCGAGGCCTTCCAGGGCCCGCTGGACCTGCTGCTCTACCTGATCCGGCGCCAGAACTTCAACATTCTCGACATCCCGCTGGCCGAGGTCACCCGCCAGTACCTGGGCTATGTCGAGCAGATCCGCCGCAGCAATCTCGAGCTGGCCGCCGACTATCTGGTGATGGCGGCGATGCTCATCGAGATCAAGTCGCGGCTGCTGCTGCCGGCGCGGCCCGGCGAGCCCGGCGCCGAGCCGGAAGACCCCCGCGCCGAGCTGGTGCGCCGGCTGCTGGAGTACGAGCGCATCAAGCTCGGCGCGCTGCAGCTCGACGAGCTGCCGCTGCGCGGGCGCGACTTCCTGGTCGCGCAGGTCCACATCGAGCAGGCGGCGGCCGAACGATTCCCCGACGTCAGCGCCGACGAGCTGCGCGCGGCCTGGGCCGACATCGTGCGCCGCGCCCGACTCACCCAGCACCACCGCATCAGCCGCGAGCAGCTGTCGGTGCGCGAGCACATGACGCTGGTGCTGCGCCGGCTGCAGGGCCGGCGCTTCGTCGAGTTCCACGAGCTGTTCGAGATCGAGCGCGGCGTGCCGGTGCTGGTGGTCACCTTTGTCGCGCTGCTGGAGCTGGCGCGCGAGCGCCTGCTCGAGATCACCCAGGCCGAGGCCTTCGCGCCGATCTACGTGCGTCTGAGCTGGCAGCCGGCCTGAGCCCTGGATCCATCGGGAAGTCCCCGTCCGATGTGCAATATTCACATGAATCTGCAAAAATGCAGCGCGATCCGCGTGCTGTTCTCGACCTTGCTGTTCCGGTCGACGGTCTGTCGCACCCGCCACACCCGACCCACAGGAACGATCCGAGACCATGCTCCGCCTGCCGACGCCGTCCCTCCTTGCGCTGCATGGGCTGTGCGGGTTGATCGCCGGCCTGGCCAGCGCCACGGCCGTGCAGGCGGCAACGCCGGACCTGCTCTACACCGTCCGCCCGGGTGACAGCGCCTGGAGCCTGACGCAGCGCCACCTGAACGATCCCGCGCGCTGGCTGGACCTGCGCCGCCTCAACCGGCTGCAGGGCAGCCGGCTGCGCCCCGGCCAGGTGCTGCGCATTCCGGTGCCCTGGCTGCGGCTGCACAGCCGCCAGGTCCGGCTGCTGGCACTGAGCGGTCAGGTCCGCACCGGGCCGGCGGGTTCGCCCGGTCAGTGGACAGCCGCCCGCGAGGGCATGACGCTCGGCCCGGAGCAGGTGCTGAGCACCGGCGCGGACGGCAGCGCGACGCTGCAGGTCGACGACGGCAGCGTGCTGCTGCTGCGGCCCGACAGCGAGCTGCTGCTGCGCCCGGTCGATGCCGAGCGGGCCCGCCAGGCCCTGTCGCGCAGCCTGGACAGCCCTGCGAGCGACCCGGCCGCACCGCCCGCGACACCGCAGATCGGCCTGCGCCTGGAGCTGCTGCGCGGCGGCCTGGAAAGCCGGGTCGCGCCGCAGCGCGACGGCACCCGCCTCGAGGTGATCACCCCGTCGGCGGCCACGGTGGTGCGGGGCACCGAGTTCCGGATCCGCGCCACCGACCAGGGCAGCCTGGCCGAGGTGGTCCAGGGCGAGATCGGCTTCGGCAATGCCGCTGGCGAGATCGCGCTGGGCCGCGCCACCGGATCGGTCGCCGCGGCAGCCGGTGGCGCGCCGCTGCCGGCGCAGCCGCTGCTGCCGGCCCCGGACCTGGCGGCCCTGCCGTCGCGCCTCTCGGTCACCCGGCTGCGCCAGATCGACTGGCCGCGCCCGTCCGGCGCCGGTCCGCTGCAGCTGCAGTGGCTGGACCGATCGGCCGATGCAGCGTCGCCCGAGCCCGCGGCGCCCCTGCCCCGGCTGGTCGCCGAACACCGGCTCATGCCGGATGCCAGCGGCCGGCTGCCGCAGCTGCAGCCGCCGCCGCCCGGCGCCTACCGGCTGCGCGTGCGCGGTGTCGACCGGCACGGTCTGGAGGGCCTGTCGGCCGAGCGCGAGGTCGAGATCATCGCCGTCGAGCCGCCGCGCCCGCTGCTGCCGCCTGACGAGGGCTGGATGCCCTCGGGCCTGCCGCTGCTGCAGTGGAGCGCCTCGGCCGGTGCCGACCGCTACCGGCTGCGCATCGAGGCCCAGGACGACCGCCCGGCGATCGAGGTCGAGGTCGATCGACCGCAGTGGCAGGCGCCGCGGCTGCCCCCGGGGCGCCACCTGTGGCGCATCGCCGCGCTCGAGTGCGCGAGCCGGGCCGGCCCATGCTGGCCGGCCGGCGACTTCGGCCCGGCACGCGCGCTCAATGTGCCCTGGCCGGCGCCGGAGCTGCTCGAGCCGCAGCTCGACGGGCACGGCCGGCTGCTGCTGCAGTGGCGCGGCATCGAGCCGGAAGCCCTGGTGCAGCTGCAGATCGCCACCGACGAGGACTTCCGCGAGGTGCTGCTCGACGAACCCCGGCACGGCGACCAGGTGCGGCTGCCGCTCCCCCCGCCCGATCTGGCCGGCCTGCTGCATGTGCGGGTGCGACCGCTGCCGGCCGGCGGCGGCCTGGGGCCGTGGTCAGGCACCCGCCTCGTGCACGGCCCGATGCTGCGGGCAGGCCGGGACTGAGCATGACCGGAACCTCCTGGCGCGGGCTGCGCGCGCTGGCCGCTCCGGCCCGCCTGCCCTGGCTGATGGCGCTGCTGCTGGCCCTGGCCCTGCTGGGGCCGGCGCAGCCGCTGCGGGTGCGCATCGACCTGCTGGTCCATGACCTGGTGTCCACGCTGGCGTCGGCCCGTCTGCCGGGCCAGGCGACCGACCCCGCAGACGGCACCGAGGGGCCGGTCATCATCGCCATCGACGATGCCAGCCTGCAGGCCCTGGGCCCCTGGCCCTGGCCGCGGACGCTGCATGCCGAGCTGATCGACACCCTGCGCCGCGCCGGCGTGCAGGCCATCGGCTACGGCGTGATGTTCGCGGAGCCCTCGCGACAGCCCGAGGATGATCTGAGACTGGCCGCGGCGATGCGCGCCCAGGGCCGGGTGGTGCTGCCGGTGCTGCCGCTGCGCGACGGCTCGGGCCGGCCGCAAGGGGTGCTCGAGCCGCTGCCGCTGCTGGCGGCCAGCGCTGCCGCACTCGGTCATGCCGAGGCACCGATCGACGCGGACGGCCGCATCCGCGGACTGGCGCTGCAGGCGGGCAGCGGTCTGCAGCGCTGGGAGGCGCTGCCGCTGGCGCTGCAGCGGGTCGCGGCCACCGGCAGCGGTGGGGGTGGTGGCAGCCCCGGCAGCAGGCTGACCGAGCCGCCGCCAGAGCCGGATCCGACCCTGCCCTGGTGGCGCCACGACCTGCGCCTGCTGCCCGACCGCCCGGCGCGGCTGCACGAGATCTCCGCGATCGACCTGCTCGGTGATCCGGCGCGGGCCGGCGCGCTGCTCGGGCGCAGCGTCTGGGTCGGCGTGACCGCCACCGGCATCGATCCGGCCCTGCCGACCCCGGGCCGGGCCGGCCAGGTCGATCTGCTCAGCACGGTGCAGTGGCAGGCCCGGGTACAGGCCGCGCTCGAGCAGGGCACGCTGGTGCGCCCGCTCGGCGGCCTCTGGCTCTGGCTGCTCACGCTTCTGCCGCTGCTGGGCATGCTGCTGCTGCCCTGCGCGGCGGCCACGCTGCTGCTGACGATGCAGGCGCTCTGGCTGCCGGTCGGCACGCTGGCCTGCGCGGGCGCCCTGGCGCTGCTGCTGGAGCGCCTGATGGCGCTGCAGGGCGCACGGCGCGGCCTGCGCGAGGAACGCGAGCTGGCGCTGGCCACGCTGCAGGTGCTGGGCGAGGCGGTGATCTCGCTCGACGGCCAGGGCCGCATCGTCCAGCTCAATGCCCGCGCCCGCCAGTGGCTCGGCGCCGATGCCGCACCGGGACGGGCGCTGGCGCCGCTGCTGCGCATGCCCGCGCTGGACCGTCGCATCCTGCTGCAGGCGCTCGACGACAGCCGGCACCAGACCGCGCCGCTGACGCCGGACCTGCCGCTGCGGCTCGCCCGCGACCCCGGCCAGGCCGACCGGCCGCTGCTGGCCTCGATCCAGCCCCTGCCCGCGCCGCGCGACGACCAGCTGGTGCTGGTCCTGACCGACCTGAGCGAGGTGATGAGCGCACGGCGCCAGATCGAGCACGACCGCCAGCACGACCGACTGACCGGCCTGCCCGAGCGGCGCCTGTTCATCGAGCAGCTGACGCAGCAGCTCGGCGCGGGGCCCGTCGGGCCGGACGCGTCAGGTTCGCCGGCGCCGGCACCGCGGCTGGCACTGCTGTTCATCGACATCGACCGCTTCGCCCGCATCGGCGACCACCTCGGCCATGCGCAGGCCGACGAGGTGCTGCTGCGGCTGGCGCGCCGGCTGCAGGACGGCTGCCACCGCTCCGAGCTGCTGGCGCGCTGGGGCGGCGACCAGTTCGTGATGCTGCTGCGCCAGGCCTGCGACCCGGACGCGGCGCTGGCGCGTGCGCGGGAGCTGCTCGAGCTGGTGTCGCCCGACATCGAGGTCGGCGGACTGGCGCTGGGCCTGGGCGCCAGCATCGGCGTGGCCTGCGCGCCGCGGGACGGCCGGGATGCCGACACGCTGCTGATGCGCGCCCGCACCGCGATGGGCCGTGCCAAGGCGGCCGGCGGCCACCGCGTCGCCGGTGGCGGGACCGATCCGGCGCCGCCACCCGACCCACGCCAGCTCGGTCTGGAAACCCGGCTGCGCCAGGCCATCGAGCAGGACGAGTTCGTGCTGCACTACCAGCTGCAGTTCGCGCTGGACGATGGCCGTCCGGTCGGCGCCGAAGCGCTGCTGCGCTGGCCGCGCGAGGACGGGCTGTGGCTGCCCGGGCGCTTCATCGGCCTGATCGACGAAGGCGGCATGACGGTGGCGCTGGGCGAGCGGGTCATCGCGCAGGCGATCGCGCAGCTGCGGCGCTGGCGCGAGGCCGGCCTGGCGCCGGTGCCGGTGTCGGTCAACATCTCGCCGCGCCAGTGCCTGGACACGCGCCTGCCCGAGCTGGTGGCAGAACGGCTGGCGCAGGAGCAGGTGCCCGCCACGCTGCTGAAGATCGAGATCACCGAGAGCGCGGCGATGCATGACCCGCAGCATCTGCGCGGACTGCTCGAGCGGCTGCGCGCGATGGGCGTGCAGATCGCGCTCGACGACTTCGGCACCGGCTACTCCTCGCTGGCGCATCTGCGCGACATGCCGGTCGACCAGATCAAGATCGACCCGGGCTTCGTCGGCTCGATGGAGCAGCATGCCGGCTCGCGCGCGATCGTCGAGGCGACGATCGCGCTGGCGCACGGCCTGAAGGTGCCGGTGGTGGCCGAAGGCGTGGAGAGCGCCCGCCAGCTCGAGCTGCTGCGCGAGCTGGGCTGCGACCAGGTGCAGGGCTTCCTGCTGGCGCACCCGCTGCCGCCTGACGCGCTGGCCGCGCTCCTGGCCGAGCGTCTGCGCGCCGACGCGCCCTCGCCTCACCAGAAGGCGCGAGAAGCTCCACCCTTCAGGGCGGGGAGGTAGAGCGCAGGCTCGCGCAGCGAGCCATTGGCTTGGTGGTCGAGTCAATTCGAGCCTTCCGCTTCCAGTTGCGCCCCACACCCGGCACCGCGCACACCCTGCGCCGGTTCGCTGGGTCGTGCCGCTGGGTGTGGAACCGGGCCATCGGCGAGCAGCAGCGGCTGAGGGAGGCGGGCGAGAAGTTCGCGGGCTTTGCTGCGATGTGCCGCTGGCTGACGGCGTGGCGCAACGACCCGGACACGGCGTGGCTGGCCGAAACCCCCGTGCAGGCACAGCAGCAGACGCTCAAGCGGCTGGAGGCGAGCTACCGGCGCTTCTTCGAGGGGAATGGCGGCTATCCAAGGTTTCGCGGGCGCGGCCAGGATGCCGGGCTGCGGTTCCCGAAAGCCTCGGATTGCAAGCTCGACGAAGAGCATCAGCGATTGAAGCCGCCGAAACTCGGCTGGGTGCGAATGCGCCAGTCGCAGGCGGTCGAGGGATCGGTTCGGAACTACACGCTGACGCAGGAGCGGGGCCGCTGGTTCGTGTCGATCCAGGTGGAACAACCGGAGGTGATCCCGGCGGTGGGGCTGGTGCCAACGCTGGGGATCGATTTCGGGGTGACGCTGTTCGCGGCGACGACGGACGGTGAGTGCGTGGCGCCGCTGAATGCGCTGAAGCGGCAGCAGAAGTACCTGAAGCGAGT
>NZ_BQWE01000045.1:0-14392 GCF_023706025.1 Sphaerotilus sp. FB-3
CCGACGACGACGAGCCCGACGACGCGGCCGGCCGCGCCGCCGACGAGATGACCGAGCTGGCGATCGCGCCCGACGGCCGGCGCAGCGCCTCGCGGGTGCGCTTCGACCTCGATCTGCCCAGCGCGGCCGCCGACGACCGGCCGCTCGGCCCGGGGCAGCGCCTGCCCGAATGGCACTGGAAGACCGGTCGGCTGGTGCCCGACCACTGCGCGGTGCAGTGCCTGGTCGCGCGCGAGGCCGCGCCGTTCCGGCCCTCGCCGGCGCTGCGCGCCACCGCGCGGCGGGTGCGCCGGCGGCTGGAGGCGCTGCGCGCCGCGCCAGTGCTGACGCGCGCGCGGCCCGACGGCGACGAGATCGACCTCGACGCCTGGGTGCGCCACCGCATCGACGACGCTCGCCACCCGGTCAGCGAGGCGCCGGCCGTCTTCCTGCGCCGCGAGCGCCACGAGCGCAGCCTGGCGACGCTGCTGCTGGCCGACCTGTCGCTGTCGACCGACGCCCATGTCGGCGACGACACCCGCGTGATCGACGTGATCCGCGACGCGCTGCATGTCTTCGGCGAGGCGCTGTCGGGCGGCGGCGACGCCTTCGAGATGCTCGGCTTCAGCTCGGTGCGCCGCCACAACGTGCGCATCCAGCACCTGAAGGGCTTCGACGAGCCCTGGGACGAGACGGTGCGCGCGCGCGTCGGCGCGATCCGGCCGGGCTACTACACCCGCATCGGCGCGGCGATCCGCCATGCCACGCTGCGCCTGTCGGCGCGTCCCGAGCGCCAGCGCCTGCTGCTGCTGCTGACCGACGGCAAGCCCAACGACATCGACCACTACGAGGGCCGCCACGGCCTGGAAGACACCCGCCACGCGGTGCAGGCCGCGCGCGACGCCGGCCTGACGCCCTTCTGCGTCACCATCGACGAGCAGGCGCAGGACTACCTGCCGATGCTCTTCGGCCAGAACGGCTACGCCCGCGTGCACCGCCCGCAGGAGCTGGTGCACCGGCTGGCACAGATCCATGCCGCGCTGGTGAGTCGCTGAAGCCGCGCCGAGGCAGCTTGAGGGCGGCTTGCCGAGGAAGACAGGCCGGACAACGCAACGGGTGGCGGACACCCGCGCCGCCCTTGAACTGGTTCAAGGACATCCCGCCGGGCTGACCTGCACCATCCCAGCCCGGGAAGAAGCACCTCGTCCAGACCCGCAAGCGACAAGCGACAGATCGCTGGCAGCAGGCCGCACAGGGAGAAGATGTCCGATGAAGCGGGTCGGGATCAGGATTGACCTGGGTCAGATTGAATACTGGAAACGGTCCCGACAATTCGCGCCGCCCCCTCTCCTCATCTGCCGAGCGCACGCCATGGATCTCCCTGCACGCCCCTTCGACCTGCCCCGCTACCTCGCCATGCTGCCGCTGTTCCAGGAGATGACGCCGCCCGAGCTGCTGCGCCTGGCCGAGGGCTGCCGGCTGCGCCGGCTGCAGCGCGGCGACACGGTGTTCCGGGTCGGCGAGCCCTGCGAGGAGTTCCATGTCGCGGTGACCGGCCAGGTCAAGCTGTTCGCGATCTCGCCGGCCGGACAGGAGAAGGTGATCGAGCTCATCGGCCCGGGCCAGAGCTTCGCCGAGGCGCTGATGTTCACCGGCAAGCCCTACATCATCAACGCGCAGACGCTGAGCGACGCGCTGGTGCTGAGCGTCGGCAAGGACACGGTGTTCGGCGAGATCAGCCGCGATCCGCGCTTCGCGATGCGCATGCTCGCGGGCATCTCGCGCCGGCTGCACGGGCTGGTGCACGACGTGCAGGCCTATGCGCTGCACAACGGCATGCAGCGCGTCATCGGCTACCTGCTGCGCGATCTCGGCGACGCGCCCGGCGCGATGCCGGAGACCGATTCCGGCCTGATGCCGCTCGACGGCGCAGGCAGCGGCGGCTGCGCGCCGCTGTGCCGCGAGGACGGCCGCACGCGCGAGCACCGGGTGTCGCTGCCGGTCAGCAAGGCGACGATCGCCTCGCGGCTGTCGATGACGCCGGAGTATTTCTCGCGCGTGCTGCACGAGCTCGAGGCCGAGGGCCTGATCGAGATGGACCGGCGCGAGATCCGCATTCCCGACACCGGACGGCTGGCGCGCCATCCGCTGCAGTGAGCACGTCCGCATGACCGCTGCCGACACCCCGCTGCTGCAGGCCGACGCGCTGGTGGGCGAGCGCCAGGGGCGCCGCCTCTGGGGCCCGCTGCGGCTGGCACTCTCGCGCGGCCAGGCGCTGCACCTGCGCGGCCCGAACGGCTGCGGCAAGACGACGCTGATCCGCACGCTGGCCGGGCTGCGCCGGCCGGCGGCCGGCCAGGTGCGCCGCGCCGCGCCGCTGTGGTTCGTCGGCCATGCGATGCCGCTGGCCGACGCGCTCGACGCGCGCGAGAACCTGCACGCCTGGCTGGACCTGGCCGGCGCGCCGCGGGACGGCACGCTCGTCGAGGACTGGCTGCAGCAGGAACGGCTGCCGGCGCGCCGGGTGCTGCGCGAGTGCTCGGCCGGCCAGCGCCGGCGCCTGGCGCTGGCGCCGCTGCAGCTGGCCCCCCGGCCGCTGTGGCTGCTCGACGAGCCCTTCGACGCGCTCGACCGCGCCGCCTGCGAGCGGCTGGCCGCGCGTGCGCAGGCCCATCTGGCCGCAGGCGGCGCGCTGCTGCTGAGCTCGCACGGCGCGCTGCCCGAGGGCTTTCCGGCCTGCGAGCCCTTCGATCTGGCCCCGCCCGGAGGCCGGGCATGAGGCCGGACCGTCCGGCGCATGGCGGCTGGGCGCGCCCGCTGCGCGCCACCGTGCGCCGCGAGCTGCGCCTGGCGCTGCGCCAGCCCGCCGAGCTGCTCTGGCATGCGGGCTTCTTCGTGATGGTGGCGGCGCTGTTTCCGCTGTCGCTGCGGCCGGAGGGCGCCACGCTGCGCCTGCTCGGGCCGGGCGTGCTGTGGGTGGCGGCGCTGCTGGCGGTGCTGCTGGCCTGTGGGCGGCTCTTCCACGACGACCTGCGCGGCGGCTGGATCGACCAGTGCGTGCTGGCCGGCACCGACGACGGTCCGCCCCTGGCGCTGCTGGTGGGCGCGCGCATGGCGGTGCAGTGGCTGCTCGCGGCCGGGCCGGTGCTGCTGGCCGCGCCGCTGGTGGCGCTGCAGTTCGGGCTGGACGGCACGGCGCTGCCGGTGCTGCTGGGCTCGCTGGCCCTGGGCAGCGCGGTGCTGGTGGCGGTGGCCGGCGTGGCCGCGGCGCTGACCGCCGGGCTGCGCGGCGCGGCGCTGCTGGCGATGCTGATGGTGCTGCCGCTGGCGGTGCCGGCGCTGGTGTTCGGAACGATGGCGGTGCATGCCGCCCAGGCCGGCCGCCCGTTCGCGGCCGAGCTGCAGCTGCTCGGCGCGATGCTGGCGATGGCGATGCTGGCCTGCCCGCCGCTGGGCGCGGCGGCGCTGCGCGCGGCCGCAGCCGAGGAATGAGCGCCGCACGACAAGGACAGGAACGATGGACACGCGAATCTCTGCCCCGATGGCCCTGGCCCCGGCGCGCCGGCACGGCCTGCGCTGGGCGCCGTGGATCTTCCACTTCGCCAGCCCGATGCGGCTGCATGCGCTGGCCGGCCGGCTGATCGGGCCGCTGCGCGCGCTGGCCGCGCTGCTGCTGCTGCCGGGGCTGTGGCTGGGCTTCGTCGCCAGCCCGGCCGACGCGGTGCAGGGCGAGGGCTACCGGCTGATCTACCTGCATGTGCCGGCGGCCTGGATGAGCATGTTCGTCTACGCGCTGATGGCGCTGTGGGGCGGCGTCGGCCTGGTCTGGAACACCCGCAGCAGCTTCATGATGGCGCATGCGCTGGCGCCCTCGGGCGCGCTGATGGCGCTGCTCAGCCTGGTCACCGGCGCCTTCTGGGGCCAGCCGATGTGGGGCACCTGGTGGGTGTGGGACGCGCGGCTGGGCTCCTCGCTGCTGCTGTTCTTTCTCTATCTGGGCTATCTGGCGCTGCTGCAGGCGCACGAGGGCCGCGAGCGCGCCGACCGCGCCTGCGCGGTGCTCGCGCTGCTGGGCGCGCTGAACCTGCCGGTGATCTACTTCTCGGTGCGCTGGTGGAACACGCTGCACCAGGGCGCGACGATCGCGCCGGGCAAGGCGTCGATGGCGCCGTCGATGCTGGCGGCGCTGCTGCTGATGTGCGCGGCCGCCTGGGCATGGACGGCGGCCAGCGCCTTTGCGCGGGTGCGCCTGCTCATCGCCGAGCGCCAGTCGCAGGCGCGCTGGCTGCAGGCGGAACACGACGCGGCGGGAGCCCACGCATGAACGACACGATCTGGGGTGAGCTGCTCGCCGCGCTGCGGCCGTGGTGGCCGGACTGGGCCGCCTTCGTCGCGATGGGCCGCCACGGCGGCGTGGTCTGGCCGGCGGTGGCGATCTGCGCCGCGGCCCTGGCGCTGGAGCAGCTCGCGCTGGCGCACCGCGCCCGTCGCGCGCACCGGCACGACGACACGAACGACCTGCACGACGCAGAGGATCTCCGATGAAACCCCGTCACCGCCGTCTCGCGCTGGTCGCGGCCGCGCTGCTGCTGGCCGGCACCGGCACCACGCTGGCCCTGCAGGCCTTCCGCAGCAACCTGGTCTTCTTCGTCACGCCGGCGCAGATCGCCGCCGGCCAGGCCGAGCGCGGCGCGCTGCTGCGCGTGGGCGGCTGGGTGCAGCCCGGCTCGGTCGAGCGCGATGCCGCCCAGGGCCTGAAGGTGCGCTTCGTGCTCGTCGACGGACCGCACACGCTGCCGGTGGTCTTCGAGGGCGTGCTGCCCGACCTGTTCTCCGCCGGCCGCGGCGCCATCGCGCAGGGGCGCATCGACCCGTCGGGCACGCTGGTGGCCACCGAGGTGCTCGCCAAGCATGACGAGAACTACACGCCGCCGGGCGTGCACGTGCCGGACGCCGGCCAGGCGGGCGCGCGATGAGCGGCGAGATCGGTCACCTGCTGCTGATGCTGGCGGCGGTCGCCGCGGCGGTGCAGATGCTCGCCGGGCTGCAGCCGCGGCCGCAGCCCCGGCTGGCCGCCACCGCGCTGGGCTGGCAGTTCGCCGGTCTGCTCGGCGCGCTGGTCGCGCTGGGCCTGGCCTTTCACGACAACGATTTCTCGCTGGCCTATGTCGCCGCGCACGGCCACACGGCGATGCCGCGCCTGTACGCGGTCTCGGCGGTCTGGGGCGGCCACGAGGGCTCGATGCTGCTGTGGTGCGCCATCCTGGCGCTGTGGAGCGTGCTGGCCGGCACGCGGCTCGGGGCCTCGGGCGATGCGGCCGCCCGGACGCATGCGACGCGCACGCTGGGCGTGCTGGGCGCGGTGTCGCTGGCGATGTGCGGCTATGTACTGCTGACCTCCAACCCCTTCGTGCGACTGCTGCCGGCAGCCCCGGAAGGCCGCGGACTCAATCCGATGCTGCAGGATCCCGGTCTGGTGCTGCACCCGCCGCTGCTCTATCTGGGCTATGTCGGCACCGCGCTGCCCTTCGCCGCCACGCTGGCCGCGCTGGCCTGGGGCGAGCCCGCCGGCCTGGCGCGGCGGCTGCGTCCGTTCACCGCCGCGGCGCTGGCCTTCCTGTCGCTGGGCATCGCGCTGGGCTCCTGGTGGGCCTACTACGAGCTGGGCTGGGGCGGCTGGTGGTTCTGGGATCCGGTCGAGAACGCCTCGCTGATGCCCTGGCTGGTGCTGGCGGCGCTGCTGCATCTGCAGGCCGCGCAGGACCTGCGTGGCCGCTTCGTGCAGGCCGCCGCCTGGCTGTCGATCGGCGGCTTCGTGCTGGCTCTGCTGGGCATCTTCCTGGTGCGCTCCGGCGTGCTGACATCGGTGCACGCGTTTGCGTCCGATCCGCGCCGCGGCAGCACCCTGCTGGCCCTGATCGCGCTGACGCTGGCGGTGTCGCTGCCGCTGGGCTTCCAGGGCATGGACCGGCTCGGCGGCGCACGGACCGGCGGCCGGACGGAAGAAGGCGCACGCTCGCCACTGTCGCGCGAGGGCGCGCTGGCCGCTGGCGCGCTGCTGCTGCTGGTGGCCTGCGCCAGCGTGCTGCTGGGCACGCTCTATCCGCTGGCGGTCGACGCGCTCGGCCTGGGCAAGCTGTCGGTGGGCGCGCCCTACTTCGACGCGGTGATGGCGCCGCTGCTGCTGCCGGCGCTGCTGTTGATGATTCCGGCCACAAGACTGCGCTGGGGCCGAGACGAGGGCCCGGCGCTGTGGCGCCGGCTGCGCCCGGTGGTGCTGGTGATGGGCCCGGCAGCGGTGGCGCTGCCGCTGCTGCTCGAGGCCGGCTTCGCGCGGATCAGCTGGGGCGCCGCGCTGACGCTGTGGCTGGCCACCGGCCTGCTGATCGCGACGCTGCAGACACTGCACGAGCGCTGCGGCGGCCGCTGGCTGCGACTTGAGGCCAGCGGCGCCGGCATGGGGCTGGCGCACCTGGGCGTGGCGCTGTTCGCCTGCGGCGTGGCGATGGTCAACGCCTACGGCATCGAGCGCGACGTGCGTCTGGCGCCGGGCCAGAGCCATCGCATCGCCGGCTGCAGCCTGCAGTTCGAGACCAGCGGCACCGCCAGCGGCCCGAACTACCGCGCGCTGACCGCGCGCTTCATTCTGGACTGCCCCGAACAGACGCCCGTGGTGCTGAACGCCGAGAAACGCGCCTACGATGGCTCGGCCATGCCGATGACAGAGTCGGCGATCGACTGGGGCCTGACCCGCGACATCTATGTCGCGCTGGGCGAGCAGGTCGGCAGCGGTGCGCAGGCCGCCTGGGGTCTGCGGGTGCAGTACCGGCCCTTCATCCGCTGGATCTGGATCGGCGTGGCGCTGATGGGTGCTGGCGCACTGCTGGCCGCGGCCTCGCGTCGGCTGCACCGGCACCGGGCGACCGCCCGCCATGCCGCACCTGCCCGAGCCCTTGAGGAGAGAACTGCATGAACGCCCCCCTTGCCGGCCCTCGCCCGGCCCGCCCTCGTCTGCTGCCCTGGCTGGCCGGCCTCGGCGCGCTCGCGCTGCTGGGCGTTCTGGCCATCGGCCTGACCCGCGATCCGCACGAGCTGCCCTCGACCCGCATCGGCAAGCCCTGGCCGGCGGTGACGCTGCCGGTGCTGGGCGACGCGGCGGCCGCGCCGGTCGGCCCGGCCCAGTGGCGCGGGCGCGCACGCATCGTCAACCTCTGGGCTTCCTGGTGCGGCACCTGCCGCGAGGAACATCCGGCGCTGATGTCGCTGGCGGCGACGCTGCGCGCGCAGGGCCGCGCCGACCAGCTCGTCGGCCTGAACTACAAGGACCGCGCCGCCGATGCCGGCGACTGGCTGGCGCGGCTGGGCGATCCGTTCTCGATGTCGCTGGTCGATGCCGACGGCCGCATGGCGATCGAGCTGGGCGTCTACGGCGCGCCCGAGACCTTCGTGATCGACGCGCAGGGCGTGATCCTGCACCGCCACGTCGGCGCACTGACGCCCGAGATCATCGCGCGCGAGCTGCTGCCGCGGCTGGGGATCGGCTCGTGAGCGCGCGTCGCACCTGCGCCGCGCTGCTGCTGGGGCTGGCGGCGGCGCTGGGCGCCGGCCGGGCTGGCGCGGCCACGCCGCCGTCCGACGTCGATGCAGACCGCATGCACGCGCTGACCGCCGAGCTGCGCTGCCTGGTCTGCCAGAACGAGTCGCTGGCCGACTCGAACGCGCCACTGGCGCTCGACCTCAAGCGCGAGATCGCGCAGCGCGTCGCCGCCGGCGACAGCGATGCGCAGATCATCGAGTTCCTGGTCGAGCGCTACGGCGACTTCGTCACCTACCGGCCGCCGCTGCGCGCCGGCACGCTGCTGCTGTGGCTGGGCCCGCCGGCGCTGCTGCTCGGCGGCGGCCTGCTGCTGTGGCGGCGGCTGCGCGATCCGCAGGGAGCCGCCTCGTGAGCGCGATGCTGCTGCCCGACTGGCTGCTGCCCTTCCTGGGCGTGGCGACCGTGCTGGCTGCGCTGTTCGGCGCCAGTCTGGTGGCGGCCGGCGACCCAGCCCACCCGGAGGCACCGCGCCGCCGCGCCTGGCAGGCACTCGCACCCGGCCTGGGCGCGCCGCTGGCCCTGCTTGCGCTCTATGTCGCGCTCGGCCACCCGGTGGCGCTCGATCCGGCTCGGCGTGCGCCCGACAGCGCCGACACGGTCGAGTCGATGGTCGAGCGCCTGGCCGCGCGGCTCGAGCGCGATGGCGGCGACGTCGACGGCTGGCTGATGCTGGCGCGCTCGCTGAAGGTCACCGGCCGCCACCGCGAGGCCGCCGCGGCCTACGAGAAGGCCGCGACACGCGCGGTGCAGGACCCGGAGCTGCTGGCCGACTGGATCGAGGCCCGCATCCTCGCCGACGACCACCACTTCGATGCCCGCTCACGCGAGCTGCTGGCGCAGGCGATGGCCCTGGCGCCGGAGCATCCGGCGGTGCTGATGATGCGGGTGCTGGCCGCGCTCGACCGGGGCGACGCGACCGCGGCCCGCCAGGGCCTGAAGCGGCTGTCGGCGCAGTACGCACCCGGCAGCGCCGACCGCCAGGCGCTCGACGAGGCCCTGCGCCGGCTCGACGCCGGCGAGGATCCGCGCGCAGCACCGCGTGACGCCCGAACCCGCCAGGACATCCGATGATCCCCGACCGCCCCGACACCCGCCGAGGTTTCCTGCGTCGCCTGGCCGATCCGGGTCGGCGCCGGCCCGAGCCTTCAGGACCGCCAGCGGCACCGCTGCAGCTTCACATTGGCTCGACCTGCCTGATGCACCAACGCATCGAATGTCGCCTGTGCGCGGAAGCCTGCGACACCCGTGCGGTGAGGGTCGTGCCCGCGCTGGGCGGCATCATGCAGCTGCGCCTGGATCTGTCGGCCTGCACCGGTTGCGGCGACTGCCTTGCCGGCTGCCCGGTGGGCGCGGCCACACTGGCTCCGCTCTCCTCCATCGACACCCCCCTGCACCGAGACCCCCGTGACCGATGACACCACCCTGATCGACATGTGCGACGCCCTGATCCACACCCGCCAGCACATCGGCCCGAAGCATCTGGAGGCGCCCGGACCGGACGAGGCCGAGCTGGATGCGCTGTTTGCCGCCGCGGCCGCCGCGCCCGATCACCATCAGCTGCGCCCATGGCGCTTCCTGGTGCTGGGCGAGACGGCACGCCAGCGCCTGTCCGAGGTCTTCGTCGAGGCGCTGCGCCAGCGCGATCCGCAGGCGCTGCCCGATCAGCTCGAGGATGCGCGGATCAAGGCCTTTCGCGGACCGGTGCTGATCATGGCGATCGTCGACCTGCGGGCCGACGATCCGGAGGTGCCGGTCTTCGAGCGGGTGTTTTCGCTGGGCTGCGCGGTGCAGAACCTGCTGCTGGCAGCGCGGGCACGCGGCTTCGGCAGCGGCCTGTCGAGCGGGCGGGCGCTGCATGTGCCGCTGATGCACCAGGCCTTCGGCCTGGCCGAGGGCGAGCAGCCGGTGTGCTTCATCAGCCTGGGCACGCCGCGGCGCAGCCGGCCGATCCGGCTGCGCCCGGCGGTGGCGGAGTTCGTGCAGCGAATCTGAGGCACCTGGGCGTGCAGGCCTCGTCCTTACGCCGGGCAGGAAGCCAGAGCGCAACCGCATTGCCGTTAGTATTCTTGACTGCCAAAAATCGGCTGAAACTATTTTGCAATTAGATTTCATTGTTAGGCAAAAACATTAATTCACATGATTCGCCTACCAATGAACATTGCATTCAGTAAAGCGATCATCTACATTCCAGCCCATCGTCCCTTCCCAAGATCCGACGGGCCATGACTCTGCGATCCACCTTCGCCCAGGCCGACAGCCTGCTCTACCGGCTGCGTGCCGCCGGCACGCTGCTCGGCGTCACCGACAACACGCTGCGCGGCTATGCCGACCATGCCGGCATCGCGGTGCGCCGCGCCTCCGACCTGACACCCGGCGCACCGGCGGTGCGGGTGTTCGAGCCCGACACGCTGTTCCGGCTGGCGCAGTGGCGCCGGGCGCAGAACTATGTGAAGGCGCCGGCCGCCGGCAGCGGCCCGGTCGTCGTCACCGTCGACGTCATCAAGGGCGGCACCGGCAAGACCACCACCAGCGTCGAGACCGCGCTGCATCTGCAGCTGCTGGGCCTGCGGGTGCTGCTGGTCGACCTGGACGTGCAGGCCAACGCCACCCAGCTGATGGGCTACGAGCCCGACCTGACGCTCGACGAGGCCGAGGCCTACGGCGTGGCGCCGGCGGCGATCGTGCAGGACACCTTCGCCTCGGTGCTGATGCCCTTCCTGGAGGGGCGCCAGCGCAACCAGCCGGTGCGCGCCCTGCCCGCCGGCGTGATCAAGAAGCCCTTCGGCGAGCACGGGCCGCACCTGATCCCGGCCGACACCTTCCTGGGCGACATCGAGCCGGCGCTGGCCAATGCCAAGGGCCAGCGCGAGCTCTATCTGCGCCAGCTGATCGCCGCCTCGCTGGCCGGCACCACGCCGGGGCTGGACCTGTCGGTCTACGACGTGATCGTCTTCGACTGCCCACCCAGCGTCAGCTTCACCAGCACCGCCGCGATCGCCGCGGCCGATCTGGTGATCGCGCCGATCCGGCTCGACGCCTTCAGCGTCAAGGGCCTGACCAAGCTGATGAGCGAGATCGACGGCCTGGACGCCGCCTACCATGTGCGCCCGGAGCTGATCATCCTGCCGACCCACTACGCGCCGCAGCTCGCGCGCATCGGCCGGATGCAGACCCAGCTCAACCAGTACCGCGACCTGATCGCGCCCTGCGCTATCTCGGCTTCCGAGGAGTTCCCGAAGTCGCTCGACAGCTACCTGCCGCTGACGCTGCAGAAGCCCACCTGCCATCCGTCGAAGGAATACCGCCTGTTCGCCGAGCACCTGCACGGCCGCATCCTGGCCCTGGCCGCCGCCCGCCGCCGCACCGCATCATGACCAAGCAGAGACTCATCCTCCCGAACGACGGCCGCCCGCCGATGCCGATGCCGGCCTTCTCGAACGCGCCCCGCTCGGTGGCGCCGGCCGGGCGCCGGCTGGTGCACCTGGCCGTCGACCTGATCGACGCCCACCCGCTGGCGCCGCGCGAGATCTACACCGAGCGCATGATCCGCGAGCGCGCCGACGACCTGCGTGCGCAGGGTCAGCATGATCCGATCCATGTGATCCCGAACCCGGACACGCCCGGGCGCTACATCATCTGCGACGGCTGGACCCGGGTGCAGGCCTGCCGGGTGCACGGCGCGCTCGACACGCTGCTGGCCGAGATCCACGAGGGCCTGTCGCTGCGCGAGGCCGCCTGGTTCGGCTACGAGCAGAACGAGGGTCGAGAGCAGCAGTCCGACTACGACCGCGCGATGTTCCACGAGAAGCTGCTGGCCGACGGCGAGACCGCCGAGGAGCTGGCGCGCCGCGGCGGCTTCCACAAGTCGATGATGACCTTCCTGCGCGCCTACGCGAAGCTGCCGGCCGGCGTGCTCGACCTCGTGCGCGCGCATCCGCAGAAGTTCGGCTCGCGGGTCGCCTACGAGCTGCACCGGCTGCACGAGGCCTGCGGCGAAGCGGCGGCGCTGGAGCTCGCCACCGAGTTCGCGACCCACCCGGACGACCTGCCGGTGCGCTGGCTGCTCGACCGGGTGCGCGAGCTGCGCGCACAGACCCGCGATGCCGCCCGGGCCGAACCCGACGCCGCCCCCGCAGAAAAGAAAGCCGCCCCCGCCTGGCCGGCGCATCGGGTCTACGACAGCGCCGAGGCGCGCGGCTACTACCGCCGCCGCGACGGCCGCATCCAGCTCTCGCTGCAGCTGGCGCCGCAGCACCGCGAGGCCTTCGCGCAGGGGCTGGAGCAGTTGCTGAAGACCCTGGGCGAGCCTGCGTCGGGCGATCCGGTTTGAACGTTCAAACCAGACCGCACCCGACCCGACCGCACAAGCCCGGTGCCTGCTCGCACCGGGGATGCCCATTCAGCGGCCCTCGCTGCGCAGGCATGGTGCGGTGCTGAACCGGGTTCGCGGCGCACGCCTCAGGCACGCCGCTTGCAATCAGTCTGTTCAGGAGGCGACCGCAACGCGGTTCGTCAGACCGAAGGGTCGCTAGGGTTCCGAGGCCTGCCGTGCGGCAGGCCTGTCTGGTCCGAGAGCGACCGGCCTCAAGTACCCGCGGCAGCCGCCGCGACGGCACTCAGGCTCCACGGCGGGACAAAAGCCCGGGAGGAACACTTCTGCGTCGAGGTGGCCTCCCCGGATCGTGTCCTCTTTCAGCCTGGAGCCCCCGAATGCCTGCTTTTTTCTCCCGCGTGACTTCCGGCCTTGTCGCCGGCGTGCTGGCCGCCAGCGGCCTGTTGGCAGCGCTGCCCGCCCGGGCCGAAGTCAAGGTCGGCGTCTCGGACTGGCCGGGCTGGGTCGCCTGGTATGTCGCCGAGAAGAAGGGCTTCTTCAAGAAGCACGGCGCCGACGTGAAGCTGGTCTGGTTCCCGAACTACACCGACTCGATCTCGGCGCTGTCGGCCGGCCAGCTCGACGCCAATGCCCAGACCTGGTCCGACACCATGGGCCCGCTGGCCAAGGGCGTGCCGGTCAAGGCCATCCTGGTCAACGACAACTCCGCCGGCAACGACGCGCTGGTCGTCGGCCCGAAGATCCGCTCCTTCGCCGACCTGAAGGGCAAGTCGGTCGCGCTGGAGCAGTACAGCGTCTCGCACTTCGTGCTGGTCAACGCGCTGGCCAAGAACGGGCTGAAGGCGAGTGACGTGAAGATCGTCAACCTGTCGGCGGGCGATGCCGCGGCGGCCTTCCTCGGCGGCCGGGTCGAGGCGGCGGTGGTCTGGAATCCGTGGATCCACCAGATCGAGACCAGCGGCAAGGGCCGTGCGCTGTTCACCTCGAAGGACCTGCCCGGGCTGATTCCCGACCTGCTGGTCGCGCAGGACAAGGCCATCGCCGGCAAGCGCAACCACCTGGTCGGCCTGAAGCCCAGCCTGGGCCTGCTGAGCGCGCGCGGCGTGGTGCCGGCCTGCCGCACGCTGGACACGATCTCGATCTTCGCGCTGACGGCCGACGACGCGCACCGCGTGTTCGCCGTGGCCGCCGCCTTCGATGCCGAGGACGCCTATGCCCGCCCGGCCGAGCCGCATGGCGTCGACCTCGGCGCCCTGGCCGCGCCGCGCATCGGCGTGCCGCGCGCCGACCAGCTCGACTTCTGCGGCAGCGCGGTCGACGCCCAGGCCTGGGCCGATGCGGTCGCGCATGCGCGCGGCCTGGGCGCCGAGATCGTCGAACTCGACATCGCGCCGCTGCTGGAGACCGCCCGCCTGCTCTACGGCGGCCCCTGGGTGGCCGAGCGCTACCAGGCGATCCGCGGCTTCATCGACGCGCAGCCTGAAGCCGTCTTCCCGGTCACGCGCGAGATCACGCTGGGCGGCGCCCGGCCGCTGGCCGCCGACGCCTTCGCCGCCCAGTACCGGCTGAAGGCGCTGCAGCGGCAGGCCGCGCAGGTCTGGCGTCAGGTCGACGCGCTGCTGACACCCACCGCCCCCACCCACCCGACGATCGAGGCCATGCTGGCCGAGCCCATCGCACGCAACAGCGAGCTGGGCCTGTACACCAACTTCATGAACCTGCTGGACTGGGCCGCGGTGGCGGTGCCGGCCGGCTTCGTCACGCGACCCGGAGCCACCGCGCCGATGCCGCACGGCGTGACGCTGTGCGCGCCGGCCCACCAGGACGTGCCGCTGCTGCACCTGGCCCGCCGCTGGCAGGCCGCGCTGCAGGGCCGCGCCGCCACGCTGGGCGCCACCGGCCAGCCGCTGCCGGCCGCGCAGCCCATCACGCCGGCCGTGCCCTCGGGTCAGCTGCGCGTGGCCGTCTGCGGCGCCCACCTCGAAGGCCAGCCGCTCAACGGCCAGCTCACCAGCCGCGGCGCGCGCCTGATCACCCGCACCACCACCACGCCGGATCACCGCCTGTACGCGCTGCCGCCGATCGTCACGCCCGCCGGCCAGCGCCTGCTGCGGCCGGCGCTCGTCCACGCCCCGGGCGACCCGCTGGGCCGCGCGATCGAGGTCGAGGTGTGGGAGCTGCCGGCGCGGGAGTTCGGCAGCTTCGTCGCTGCGATTCCTGCGCCACTGGGGATTGGCAAGACCCGGCTGGCGGATGGCAGCGTGGTGCCGGGGTTCATCTGCGAGGAGGGGGCGCTGGCGGGCGCGACCGACATCACCGGCTTGAGCGGGTGGCGGGCCTGGCTGGCCTCGTGTGCAAGCGATCCGGTTTGAACGTTCAAACCGGCCAGCGGCCCTCGGTTACTCCACCACCACCACGCTGTGCGGCACCCGCCCGACCGCCACCGTCTTCAGCGCCTTGGCCGCACCCACGTCGATGATCGT
>NZ_BQWE01000046.1:0-21704 GCF_023706025.1 Sphaerotilus sp. FB-3
CGAAGAAGCGCCGGTAGCTCGCCTCCAGTCGCTTCAGGGTCTGCTGCTGCGCCTGCACGGGGGTTTCGGCCAGCCACGCCGTGTCCGGGTCGTTGCGCCACACGGTCAGCCAGCGGCACATCGCAGCAAAGCCCGCGAACTTCTCGCCAGCGGCCCGCAGTCGCTGCTGCTCGCCGATGGCCCGGTTCCACACCCAGCGGCACGACCCGGCGAACCGGCGCAGGGTGTGCGCGGTGCCGGGTGTGGGGCGCAGCTGGAAGCGGAAGGCTCGAATGGGCATGATTGATACTGTATATAAAAACAGTCAACCATGCCACAGGAAACTCGACCACCAAGCCAATGGCTCGCTGCGCGAGCCTGCGCTCTGCATCCCCGCCCTGAAGGACGGGGCTTCTCGCGCTTTCTGGTGACGCCGCCTCACTACGGCCCATGCGGCCGCATCGGCGAACGGGCCAGTGCCAGCGATGCGGCGGCGGTTCGGGTCTCCACGCCGAGCTTCTCGTAGACATGCTCGAGGTGCTTCTTGACGGTGGCCGGGCTGCTGCCCAGGATGTCGCCGATGTCGCGGTTGGTCTTGCCCCGGGCGACCCAGTAGAGCACCTCGGCCTCGCGCGGGGTCAGGCCGAAGGCCAGCGACAGCGCCTCCAGCGCGGCCGCATCATCGGCCTCGCGCAGCACCAGCAGCCACTGGCCGTCGCCGGAAGCCTCGTGCAGCGTGAAGCGCAGCCGCCGCCCGCTGGCCGCCGCATCGACCACCAGCGAGGGCGAGCCCGGCACCGGCCCCTCCTCCAGCCCGACCAGCCGTGCCGTCTCGCGCTGCAGCCAGGCCAGCACCGCCACCGGCGCGCGCCGGCCCTCGGAGGCGAAATGCTGCTCCAGCATCTGCCGCGCCAGCGAGGTCTGCCAGACGATGCGCCCGTCGTGCATGCGCACCATCAGCGTGGCGTGGCCGAAGGCGTCGAGCGCGTTGCGCGCCTGCTGCTGCTCGCGCGCGGCCAGCGAGTGCGCGGTGATGCGCGCGATCACCTCGCGGGCGCGGATCGGCTTGGTCACATAGTCGGTGCCGCCGGCGGCGAAGGCGGCCACCACATGCTCGGTCTCGGTCAGGCCGGTCATGAAGATGATCGGAATCGCGGCGGTGCGCGCCTCGGCCTTGAGCCGGCGCGCGACCTCGAAGCCGTCCATGCCCGGCATCATCGCGTCGAGCAGGATCACGTCGGGCTGGGCGCGCAGCGCACGCTCGAGCGCGCTGGGGCCGTCGGTGGCCACCAGCACGGTGTAGCCCGACTCGTCGAGCGTGTCGTGCAGCACCGCGAGGTTGTCGGGCACGTCGTCGACGATCAGCACCACATCGGCGCGGCGGTCAGCGGGAGCGTTCATCGGTGTCGTCATGGCCATCGCGTGGGTCGTCCTCATCCAGCGTCCTGCGCAGCAGTCCGTTCATCGCGTCGAGCTGGAACTGGCGCGCCAGCGCGCGCAGCCGCCCGACCAGCCCGGCGCATTCGGGCTGCGCGGCCTCGATGCGGTCGAGCTCGCGCATCACGCCGCGCACATGTCCGATGCCGATCGCATCCCGCAGCGCGCGCAGCCGCTCCGGGTCGATGCGCAGCGGCACCTCCGGCGCCTGCGGCCGGGCCGACGCGCCCGGCGCGTGCAGGACCGGTTCCGCGGCAGGCGCCTCGGCCTCGATCCACTGCAGCGCCAGGCGCCGGCCCAGCCAGTCGAGCAGCTCGCTGACCCGCACCGGCTTGACCAGGAAGTCGCCCGGCTCGATGCCCACATCGTTGTCCAGGCCCTTGTCGAAGGCGTTGGCCGAGACGATCGCCGCTGGCGTGCCCGCCGGCAGCAGGCCCTGGACGCGGATGCGGCGCAGCGTCTCCCAGCCGTCGATGCCGGGCATGGCCAGGTCCATGAAGATCGCGTCGGGCAGGGCGCCGCCCGCCTCCTGCAGCGCGCGCAGGCATTCCTCGCCGCTGGCGGCCTGGCGGATCGTGAAGCCCAGCGGTTGCAGCAGGCTGACGATCAGGCCGCGGTCGACCTCCTCGTTGTCGACCACCCAGATGCAGCGCGGCCGGCCGGCCACCCCGATGCGCCGGCGCACCGGCGCCGGCCGGCCGGCCGCGCCGTCGTGCACCTCCGGCAGGAACAGCCGCAGCCGGAAGGTGGTGCCGCGGCCGGGCTGGCTGTCGACCGTCAGCTCGCCGCCCATCAGGTCGGCGAGCATGCGGCTGATCGTCAGCCCCAGACCGGCGCCGCCGCTGACGCTGCCGCCAGCGGCCGCCGAGCCGCGCTCGAAGGGCTCGAAGATGCGCGCCATCTCCTCGGCCGTCATGCCCGGGCCGGTGTCGACGACCTCGAAGCGGGCGATCTCGCGTGCGTACTGCAGCCGCAGCACCACCTCGCCCTCGCGGGTGAACTTGATCGCGTTGCCGACGATGTTGATCAGGATCTGGCGCAGCCGCTTGTCGTCGGCGCGCACGCAGGCCGGCGCGCCGGCGATCTCGCTGCGGAAGACCAGGCCCTTGGCGGCGGCCTGCAGCTCCAGCAGCCGGGTGATCTCGCCCAGCGTCTCGGCGAAGCGCATCGGGCGAACATCCAGGCGCAGCCGGCCGCTCTCGATGCGCGCCAGGTCCAGCGTGCCCTCGATCAGCGACAGCAGGTGGTCGCCGCCGCGACGGATGACGCTGACGGCCTGGCGGCGCTGCGGCGGCATCGTCTCGTCCTCTTCGAGCAGCTGGGCATAGCCGAGGATGGAGTTCAGCGGCGTGCGCAGCTCATGGCTGATCGTGGTGATGTAGCGGCTCTTGGCGAGGTTGGCCGACTCGGCCACCTGCTTGGCCTGCTGCAGCGCCAGATCGGTCTGGCGGTGCGACTCGATCTCGCGGCGCAGCGCCAGCGTCTGCTCGTGCAGCGCCTGGGTCTGGCGGTTGGCTTCCTCCTGCGCCACCTGGCGGCTCTTGTGCGCCAGCACCAGCCACCAGGCGATCACGCCCGACACCAGCGCCAGCGTCGGCAGCACCAGCTCGCGGCGCATGCCGGCCAGCAGCGCCAGCAGCGGCAGCAGCACCGCCATCATCAGCAGATAGTGGCCGAGACCGCGCTCCAGATAGGGCCAGACCGGGCGCGGCAGCAGCCGGCGCAGCGCCCCGGCCCACTGCACCGACAGATGCGCCTGCGGCAGCTTGCACAGGTCATGGCAGCGCACGTCGAGCGTGCAGCACAGCGAGCAGATCGCGCCGCGGTAGGCAGGGCAGTGCGTCATGTCCTCGCCCTCGTACTCGCGCTCGCAGACGGTGCAGCGCTGCGGCGCGGCATAGCGGCGGTAGGTGTCGCCGCCGTCGTCCACCCGGGGCGCCAGGTAGAAGCGCCCGCGCGTGGCCCAGGCCAGCAGCGGAGAGACGAGCAGCGCCGTCACCAGCGCGATCGGCGCCGACCAGGCCTGCGCCATCGCCCCGAAGACGCCCAGATAGGCCGCCACCGACACCAGCGAGGCCGCGCCCATCGCGCCGACGCCGACCGGATTGATGTCGTAGAGATGCGCGCGGCGGAACTCGATGCCCTTCGGGCTCAGGCCCAGCGGCTTGTTGATGACCAGATCGGCCACCACCGCCATCATCCAGCTGATGGCGATGTTGGAGTACAGGCTCAGCACGCCGCCGAGCGCCTGGAAGACCTCCATCTCCATCAGCATCAGCGCGATGCCGGTGTTGAACACCACCCAGACCACCCGCCCCGGATGGCTGTGCGTGATGCGCGAGAAGAAGTTCGACCAGGCCAGCGAGCCGGCATAGGCGTTGGTGACATTGATCTTCAGCTGCGAGATCACCACGAAGACCGCGGTGGCCGCGACCGCCCAGCCGTAGTGCGGGAAGACATACTCGTAGGCGGCCAGATACATCTGGTTCGGGTCGACCGCGCGCTCGATCGGCACCATGTGGCCGATCGCCAGCGAGGCCAGCAGCGCGCCGCCCAGCATCTTCAGCACGCCGAACACCACCCAGCCGGGGCCGCCGGTGACCACGCCGGCCCACCAGCGCAGCCGGTTCTCGCGCGTGCGCTCGGGCATGAAGCGCAGGTAGTCGGCCTGCTCGCCCATCTGCGTGAACAGCGCGATGCCCACCGTCATCGCCGCGCCGAAGGCCTGCGGACTGAAGCCGGTCAGGTCGGACTCGCCGCCGTAGGCCATCAGCGCATCGATCACGCCCGGGTTCTCGTGCAGCACGAAGGCATAGGGCAGCACCAGCATCAGCGCCCACAGCGGCTGGGTCCAGACCTGCAGCCGGCTGATCACCGTCACCCCGTGCGTGACCAGCGGCAGCACCACCGCCGCACAGATCAGATAGCCCCAGGCCGGCGGAATGTCGAAGGCCAGCTCCAGCGCATAGGCCATCACCGCCGCCTCGAGCGCGAAGAAGATGAAGGTGAAGCTGGCGTAGATCAGCGAGGTCAGCGTCGAGCCGATGTAGCCGAAGCCCGCGCCGCGGGTCAGCAGGTCCATGTCGACGCCGTGGCGCGCGGCGTAGACGCTGATCGGCAGACCCGCCAGGAAGATGATCAGCCCGGTGGCCAGGATGGCCAGCGCGGCATTGACGAAGCCGTGCTGCACCAGCAGCGTCGCACCCACCGCCTCCAGCACCAGGAAGGCACCTGCGCCGCCCAGCGAGGTCACCGCCACCCGGCCGATGCTCCAGCGCCGACTGCTGCGCGGCGCGAAGCGCAGCGCATAGTCCTCCAGCGTCTCGCTGGCGACCCAGTCGTTGTAGTCGCGGCGGATCTTGATGACGCGCTGCACCGGCTCGCCGGCCACGCTCGCGCCGCCCGCCCCGCAGGCTGGCCCGATTTCTGCCTGCAGGCCTGTTGCCGATGTGTTTCCGACCGCGCTCATGGGGGCGGAAGCACTCAAGAAACGCACCAGCCCGGTCTGCCGCCTGTCAGACCGGCCGAAGTCACGTCCGCACCTGCACCATGGAACTCACCCCTCGCGAGAAGGACAAGCTGCTGATCTTCACCGCCGCGCTGCTGGCCGAGCGCCGCAAGGCCCGCGGCCTGAAGCTCAACTACCCGGAGGCGGTCGCGCTGATCACCGCCGCGATCATGGAAGGCGCGCGCGACGGCAAGTCGGTCGCCGAGCTGATGAGCGAGGGCAAGACCGTGCTCTCACGCGCCGACGTGATGGAGGGCATCGCCGAGATGATCCCCGAGATCCAGGTCGAGGCCACCTTCCCCGACGGCACCAAGCTGGTGACCGTGCACCAACCGATTGCATGAACCAGGTCGGTGCGCACCAGTGTGGCGCATCGATGATTCCTTCCCCCTGCCCTGCTCCCGACCATGAAGAAGACCGCCTCCCTGCTGTCCGCCGCGCTGCTGAATCTTGGCGCCGCGCTGCCTGCGCTTGCCCACGAGGGCCACGGCCTGCCTGGCAGCGCGCACTGGCACTCGACCGACGTGATCGGCTATCTGCTCGCCGCAGGCATCGTCGCGCTGCTGTGGTTCAACCGCCGCAAGTGATCCGGGCCGAGCACCGTCGATCGGCCATCACCCACGGAGACGCCGCATGATTCCCGGAGAACTCTTCACCGACGCAGGCGAGCACCTGCTCAACCCCGGCCGGCGCACGCTGACGCTGGTGGTCGAGAACGCCAGCGACCGGCCGATCCAGGTCGGCTCGCACTACCACTTCGCCGAGACCAACGCCGGCCTGCGCTTCGACCGCGCGGCCGCGCACGGCATGCGGCTGAACATCGCCAGCGGACTGGCGGTGCGCTTCGAGCCGGGCCAGCAGCGCACCGTCGAGCTGTGCGATTTCGCCGGCGACCGGCAGGTCTGGGGCTTCCGCGGCCTGGTGCAGGGAGCGCTCTGACATGACGACATCGAAAGCCACCTTCCCCCGCCGCGCCTATGCCGAGATGTTCGGCCCGACGGTGGGCGACCGCCTGCGCCTGGCCGACACCGACCTGATCATCGAGGTCGAGCAGGACCTGACCCTGCGCGCCGGCGGCTACGGCGAGGAGGTCAAGTTCGGCGGCGGCAAGACCATCCGCGACGGCATGGGCCAGAGCCAGCGCCCGAACGGGCCCGGCGCCGATGCCGCGGTCGACTGCGTCATCACCAACGCGCTGATCCTCGACCACTGGGGCATCGTCAAGGCCGACATCGGCCTGCGGGGCTCGCGCATCGCCGCGATCGGCAAGGCCGGCAACCCGGACGTGCAGCCCGGCGTCGACATCGTCATCGGCCCCGGCACCGAGGTGATCGCAGGCGAGGGCCTGATCGTCACCGCAGGCGGCATCGACACCCACATCCACTGGATCTGCCCGCAGCAGATCGAGGAGGCGCTGACCTCGGGCGTGACCACGATGATCGGCGGCGGCACCGGCCCGGCCACCGGGACGTTTGCCACCACCTGCACGCCGGGGCCCGAGAACCTCGCGCGCATGCTGCAGGCGGCCGACGCCTTCGCGATGAACATCGGCTTTCTCGGCAAGGGCAACGCCAGCCGCCCGGAAGCCCTGCGCCAGCAGGCCGAAGCGGGCGCGATCGGCCTGAAGCTGCACGAGGACTGGGGCACGACGCCGGCGGCGATCGACAACTGCCTGAGCGTGGCCGAGGAGACCGACATCCAGGTCGCGATCCACACCGACACGCTGAACGAGTCGGGCTTCGTCGAGGACACGGTCGCCGCCTTCAAGGGCCGCACCATCCACAGCTTCCACACCGAAGGCGCCGGCGGCGGCCACGCGCCCGACATCATGAAGGTGGTGGGCGAGGCCAATGTGCTGCCCTCGTCGACCAACCCCACGCGCCCGTACACCGTCAACACGCTGGACGAGCACCTGGACATGCTGATGGTGTGCCACCACCTCGACGCGTCGCTCGCCGAGGACCTGGCCTTCGCCGAATCGCGCATCCGCCGCGAGACCATCGCCGCCGAGGACATCCTGCATGACCTGGGCGCGATCAGCATGTTCTCGTCGGACTCGCAGGCGATGGGCCGGGTCGGCGAGGTCATCCTGCGCTGCTGGCAGACCGCGCACAAGATGAAGACGCAGCGCGGCAAGCTGCCCGGCGACACCGATCGCCACGACAACGCCCGCGTCAAGCGCTACCTGGCCAAGCTGACCATCAACCCGGCGATCACGCACGGCATCAGCCACGAGGTCGGCTCGGTCGAGGTCGGCAAGTGGGCCGATCTGGTGTTCTGGCGCCCGGCCTTCTTCGGCGTCAAGCCCAGCCTGGTGCTCAAGGGCGGCTTCATCGCGATGGCGGCGATGGGCGACCCGAACGCCTCGATCCCGACGCCGCAGCCGGTGCACTACCGGCCGATGTTCGGCAGCTTCGGCGGCGCGCTCGCGCGCACCTCGCTCACCTTCCTGTCGCAGGCCGCGCAGGCCGGCGGCGTGCCCGAGCGGCTGGGCCTGCGCAAGCAGACCGCCACGGTCAAGGGCTGCCGCACCGTGCAGAAGGCGGACATGGTCCACAACGGCTACACGCCGGTGATGGAGATCGACGCGCAGACCTACTCGGTGCGCGCCGACGGCCTGCTGCTGACCTGCGAGCCGGCCACCAGCCTGCCGATGGCGCAGCGCTACTTCCTGTTCTGACTTCCTGTTCTTAGCCGGGAGGATCCCTGCCGCTGAAAGCCCCCATCGGCGGCAAAGATCCTCACTATTCCGTCGTCAGACTGGCGTCAGCTTCGCTATCGTTCGAAGCATGGCCGCCCTTCCCCACCCCCGCACTCCGTCGCCCGCCGTGGTCCACCTCGGCGAGTTCGTCGACACGCTGGCGGCGCTGCGGCGCGGCCATGTCATCGTCGTGATGGACGCCGACAAGTGCACCTGCATTCTTGACGGCATGGGACTGCAGTGGTCCTTCCGCTCGCTCGACGCCTATGGTCTGGTCGAGGAGTTCGACAACCCGGACGGCTTCGAGGGCCTGCACTACTACCGGCTGACCTCCGACGGCGAGCAGTTCGCCGAGCGTGCGCTGGCCGCCTGGTGCGAGCGCCCCTGGCACCAGCGACTGATGCTGCGCCTGCGAGGCTGACGCGGCCCCCAGAACGCCCGCCCGGCGCATCGCGCAGGCATGTGACTTGCAGCACAATGCGCCGATCATGCTGACCGTCAACAAACTCCTGCCCCAGGGCCGCGGCCTGGCCCGCGTGCTGCTGAACCGTGCGACGACCGTCGAGCTCGACTGGGACGTGCGCCAGAAAAGCCGCTTCGATGCCACCGACAGCGGCGGCCGCCACCTCGGCGTCTTCCTGCCGCGCGGCACGCTGGTGCGTGGCGGCGATGTGCTGGTGGCCGAGGACGGCTCGATGATCAAGGTCATCGCCGCGGCGCAGCCGGTGCTGGAGGTGCGCATCTGCAGCGCGCACGGCACGCCCTTCGACCTGCTGCGTGCGGCCTATCACCTCGGCAACCGCCATGTGCAGCTCGAGCTGCAGCCCGATCACCTCAAGCTCGAACCGGATCATGTGCTGGCCGACATGCTGCGCCAGATGCACCTGATCGTCGCCGAGACGCAGGCCGCCTTCGAGCCCGAGGGCGGTGCCTATGCAGCCGGCCACGGCCACGCGCATGAACATGCGCACGACCATTCGCACGATCACGATCACGGTCATGATCACAGCCACTCGCACGCACCGGCACCCGCGCCGAGCGCCTCGGCGCGCGGCCGCCCGATCGGCATCGCGGTGCGTTCCGAGGCCGCGCCGCATGTGCACGGCCCCGGCTGCGGCCACGACCACTGAACCCTGATCACCGAGCCCTGATTCCCGATGCCGAAGGTGATCTCCCGGCCGGCGCCGCTGACGGCGACCGCGCTGCTGCAGCTGATGTGGCTGGCCTCGCCGGCGCTGCCGGTGGGCGGCTTCAGCTATTCCGAAGGGCTGGAGGCGGCGGTCGACACCGGCCGCGTCCATGACGAGGCCACCGCCGGCGCCTGGATCGTCGACCAGCTGCACCTGACGCTGGCGCGCGCCGACCTGGCGGTGGTGGCCGGTGCGCACCGTGCCTGGTCGCGCGGCGACACGGCGCGCATCGCCGAACTCAACGACTGGGTGCGGCTGACCCGCGAGACGATGGAGCTGCGGCTGCAGACCGAGCAGATGGGCCGCTCCCTGGTCGAGTGGCTGCGCACGGTGGACACCGCCGCCATGGCCGACGGCAGCGAGCCCGACGGCCGCATCGCGCAGCTGGCGGCGCTGCGGCCCGCGCCGACCTGGCCGGTGGCCTTCGCGCTGGCGGTGCACCGCACCGGCGCGCCGCTGCGCGAGGCGCTGCTCTCGCATGCCTTCGGCTGGACCGAGAACATGGTCCAGGCCGCGATCAAGGCGGTGCCGCTCGGCCAGAGCGCCGGCCAGCGCATGCTCGCCACGCTGATCGCGACGATGCCGCAGGCGGTCGATCAGGCGATCTCGCTGCCGGACGCCGAGCGCCAGGCCCACGCGCCGATGCTGGCCATCCTGTCGGCCCGGCACGAGACGCAGTATTCACGGCTGTTCCGCTCATGAGCCTGAAGACCGAGCGCACCGCCGCGACATCCGGCGGCGTGCGTGCGCTGCTGTCGCGCCCCGCCTACGCCTGCTACTGGCTGACCCGGGTGCTGACCCAGATGGCCTCGCAGATGATGATGGTCGCGCTAGGCTGGCAGATGTACGACCTGACCGGCAGCGCCTGGGACCTGGGCCTGGTCGGACTGGTCCAGTTCCTGCCGGCGCTGCTGCTGACGCTGCCGGCCGGCCACATCGCCGACCGCCATCACCGCGGCCGCGTGATGATGGCCGCCACCGCGCTGCAGGCGCTGGCGGCGCTACTGCTGGCCGCCGGCACGCACGGCGGCTGGATGGACCGCACGCTGATCCTGGCGGTCTCGGCGCTGCTGGGCATCGGCAAGGCCTTCCAGATGCCGGCCTCGCAGGCGCTGCCGGCGCTGCTGGTGCCGGCGCCGCTGCTGGCGCAGGCGGTGGCCTTCGGCTCGAGCGGCATGCAGGTGGCGATCATCGGCGGGCCGGCCCTGGGCGGCCTGCTCTATGTGCAGGGCGCCGCCACCGTGCACGCCTGCGGCGCGGCGCTGCTGCTGATCGGCTGCATGCTGGCCGCCGCAGTGCGCTACGACCGCCCGCCCGCGCCGAAGGAGCCGGCAAGCTGGCGCAGCGTGCTGGCCGGCATCGGATTCCTGCGCGGCCAGCCGGTGATGCTGGGCGCGATCTCGCTGGACCTGTTCGCGGTGCTGCTGGGCGGTGCGACCGCGCTGCTGCCGATGTTCGCCAAGGACATCCTGCATGTCGGTCCGTGGGGCCTGGGCCTGCTGCGGGCCGCGCCTGCCGTGGGCGCGCTGCTGCTGTCGGTCTGGCTGGCCCAGCATCCGCTCGAGCGCCGGGTCGGGCGCACGCTGATCGGCGCGGTGGCGGTGTTCGGCGTGGCGATGCTGGTGTTCGCGCTGTCGGCCTCGTTCTGGCTGTCGCTGATCGCGCTGGCGGTCTCGGGGGCTGCGGACATGGTCAGCGTGGTGATCCGCCAGACGCTGGTGCAGCTGGAGACGCCCGACGCGATGCGCGGCCGGGTCAGCGCGGTCAACTCGGTCTTCATCGGCGCGAGCAACCAGCTCGGCGAATTCGAGTCGGGCGCCACCGCGGCGCTGCTCGGGCCGGTGGGCTCGGTGCTGCTGGGCGGCGTGGGCGTGCTGCTGGTGGCCGGACTGTGGACCCGGCTCTTTCCGGCGCTGTGGCAGCGCGACCGGCTGCATGCCGGTCAGGGCTGAGTTCAGGACGTGCTCTTCTTCGGACGCGAACCCGCCAAGATCCGCCTCAGGCCTGCAGCGTCAGCGCCGGCAGGCCCTGGATCTCGAAGCGGCCGGTGCCACGCGGGGTGGCCAGGCCGTAGTGGCGGCCATCCGCATCCGGCCAGGCCTCATGGCCGTCGAAGCCGAGGCGGACCGCCCGCTCGAAGGTCAGCCCGTGCGCGGACACCGTCAGGCCGATCGGCCGATCCAGCGACAGCAGCGCCGGCAGCGGCGGGCCGGCCATGTCGCGCAGCCCCAGCAGCAGCGTGCTGCCTTCGCGCTCGACCGACTCGAGGCGCCAGCGGCGATCGCTCGGCCGCACCACCGCAAAGCCCCAGAAGCGGATCTCGCCAAATTCGCGGCCCAGAGCGGCACGCAGGCGAGTCAGCAGCTCATCGACAGGAAGATCGGTCATGCAAGCAAGAGCAGGTCGGGAGAAGAATTCTTGCGCGACCTGGTTCGATCGCGCATTTCTTTACGACCATTTTCATTTCAGACGCGCCATTCACGACCGCTTGAAACGAAACAGCTTGCAAAAGCCGAGCGCAGGCGCGGCGCGCTCAGCCGTTGACCGTGGTGCGCAGGAAATCGATGCCGCGCCGCAGCCAGGTCGAGCCGCGCCCCGAATAGCCCTTGACCACCGCATGACCGACCGTGAACTCGCGGTCGAGCAGCGGCGTGCGCCCATCCAGGCGCAGCGCCAGCCCGCCGAAGGCGAAGCGCTCGGGCAGCGCCGGGCTCATCGACGGGCGGTGGCGCAGCAGCATCGCCGCCTCGCAGGCGGCCAGATCGTCCTCGGCGACCGGGCTGTAGCTGAAGGACAGCGCCTCGCCCGGCGCCAGGCGGCTGCGCCAGCGCGCCAGGTCCCGCGAGCCGGTCACGCACTGGTTGACATTGCTCGACGCGCCCACATGCAGCAGCTCCAGCATGGTCGTCGACTTGTCGAGGTCATCGAAGCGCGCACGGTAGACGCAGAACAGCCCCGGACGGCGCGGCATCAGGCCGCTGTTGAACTCGCTCCAGTAGCCGGAGAAGCGCAGGATCACTTGCGGAACAGCCATCGATCAGCCTCCCCCACGAGGCAGGTTTTCTCTTGTTGGATGATTGTCATTTCAGGGCGACCGCTGCATTCTGGAAGTGATACCCGCCAGTCCGGATCTGATCCGGCCGTTGCCCCCTCAGGCACGGGATGGCCGGAAATCAGTGCCTGTTGCGACGCAGCATCCTTTTCCCCCCGGAGTCGGGCGGCTTGGCACAATCGGGGCCGTCCAGCTCGGGAGCCCAGCCTCATGCGTCGTGTCGTGTTCAATCAGAAGGGTGGCGTCGGCAAGTCGACGATCGCCTGCAACCTGGCCGCGATCAGCGCCAGCCGCGGGCTGCGCACGCTGCTGCTCGATCTCGATGCACAGGGCAACAGCACCCGCTACCTGCTCGGCGCCGCAGCGGATGCGCCCCAGCCGGATCTGGCGGCCTTCTTCGACCAGACGCTGCGCTTCACGGTGAACCCGAAAGGTGCCGAGGGCTTCGTCGTGCCCACGCCCTTCGAGCATCTGCATCTGATGCCCTCCAGCCCGGCGCTGGAGGAGCTGCAGGGCAAGCTGGAGTCGCGCTACAAGATCTACAAGCTGCGCGACGCGCTCGACGAGCTGGCCGGGCGCTACGACCGCATCTACATCGACACGCCGCCGGCGCTGAACTTCTACACCCGCTCGGCGCTGATCGCCTCGGAGCGCTGCCTGATCCCGTTCGACTGCGACGACTTCTCGCGCCGCGCGCTCTACGCGCTGCTGGAGAACGTGCGCGAGCTGCAGGCCGACCACAACCGCGGCCTGGCGGTCGAGGGCATCATCGTCAACCAGTTCCAGCCGCGCGCGACGCTGCCACGCAAGATCGTCGGCGAGCTGGTGGCCGAGGGCCTGCCGGTGCTCGAGCCCTACCTGTCATCGACGGTGCGAGTGAAGGAATCGCACGAGCAGTCGCTGCCGATGATCCACCTCGACCCGAAGCACAGGCTGACGCAGGAGTTCGTCGCGCTGCACGCGCGGCTGGAGCCGGGCGTGTGAGTTGCCGCGGCGCCTCGGCCTCAGCCCGCGCCGCTGTCGGTCGAGATCGCGTTCAGGGCATGGGCCGGGTGCATCCGTGTGCCGACATGACCGGAGACCAGATGCACGCTGATGACCGGCGGGTGGCAGATCACCGCGCCGAAGAGGGTCGCGAAGGCGGCATCGGCCGCATCACGCCCGCACGCCAGCCGCAGCAGCCCCATCGGGATCGCCGTGCCGGACGGGTCGAACAGATACCAGCGCCCGGAGAGGTAGACCTCCACATAGGCGTGGAAATCAGGGGGCCCCAGCGCAGGATCGGCGCCGAAGTCGAACCCGGTGATGAAGCGTGCGGGCAGGTTCAGAGCCCGGCACAGCGCGATCATCACATGCGCGAAGTCGCGGCAGACCCCGGCGCCATTGTTCAGCGTCGCCAGAGCCGAGGTGCTGCTGTCGGAGGCGCCGCTGCGAAACCCGATGCGCTGGCGCACCCAGTCCCGGATCGCCATCACGCGCAGGCAGCCCCGAGGCAGGGCGCCGAATTCGGCGTTGGCCAAGGCCTGGAGCTGATCCGACTCGCAGTAGCGGCTCGGGTACAGGAACGGCAGGACGTGGGCCGGCAGTCGGGCGACCGGCATCTCGGTCAGCACCTGCGGTGTCTCGACATGGTGAGCCACCTCGACGATCGCATCCGAGTGCAGCATCAGCACGCCCGGGTGCGCGGTGAGCCGGACATGTCGCGTGCGGCTGATCTCGTCGGTGTGCAGATGCAGCCCCACGCGCTGGCTGATCGCCAGTCGCTCCTCGATCACCCGCTGCTGGTGCGTGCGTGCGGCCTGGACGTTGAAGATGAAGTCCGCACCCGGTGCGGCCACCTCGTAGCCCAGGTCGATCGAGAAGCCGATCCGTATCACGTCCGGCTGCTGTAGCCGCCGAAGCTCCGGCCGCCGCCAAAGCCGGACGGGCGCTCCTCGCGGGGACGGGCGATGTTGACGGTGAGCGCGCGACCGTCGACCGACTTGCCGTTCAGCGCGCTGATGGCCGCCTGCGCAGCCGATTCGGAGTCCATCTCGACAAAGCCGAAGCCCTTGGAGCGGCCGCTGTCGCGGTCGGTCATGACGGTGGCGGTGCGCACATCGCCGTGACGGGAGAACTGTTCGTGCAGGTCGGCATTGCTGATGGAGTAGGACAGATTGCCGACGTAGAGCTTGCTGGTCATGGTGTTACCTGATTCGGGAAGAAGAGGAAGCGCAGGAAGCTGCGCTGGAGGCGGCGAGCGGGGCAAGACCCCAGCTCGTGCCGGTACGGGAAAGGATGCGCTGCAGGGCATGGCGCATGGGCGGGACGGCGCGGGCGTCGTGCAGACGGCTGGACAGAGGCGGGCTGGCAGGTGCGGTACACGCTGCCGATCGGAACGAGACGGGGATACGAAGCTTTCGCGAGCCGCTGCGAGAGGTCGGGTCTGGGCAGCGGCGATCAGAAGGTCGAAGGCAGGGGATGCACTTCGTGCGGACGTTGAACTCGCTGTCCGGCGGCTGGAGCACAGGGTTGCTGGCTGTGCGTTCCAGGGGCTGCCAGAACGTGGAGATCACCGCGGCAATCTGCTTTCTGGCGGAAGGAGAGACCAACTGAGATCTCTGAACGATCAGGAGTTTGTCCCGATCGTCGGTCTTTCATCGTAGCACGCTTCTTGCAAATGCGTCGGGGTTTCTCGCCCGCATTTGCAATGCGGCTCAGTGCGCCTCGTCCCAGTTGCGCCCGACGCCCACCTCGGCCAGCAGCGGCACCTTCAGCGCGGCCACGCCGGCCATGCGCGCGGGCACCTCGGCGCGCACCCAGTCCAGCTCGGCCTCGGGCACCTCCAGCACCAGTTCGTCGTGCACCTGCATGACGATGCGGGTGGCGCGGCCCTGGGTGTCGATCGCGTCCTGCACCGCCAGCATCGCGCGCTTGATCAAGTCGGAGGCGGTGCCCTGCATCGGCGCGTTGATCGCCTGGCGCTCGGCGGCTGCGCGGCGCGGGCCGCTGCCGCCGCGGATGTCGACCAGATGGATGCGCCGGCCGAACAGCGTCTCGACATGGCCACGCTCGGCCGCCTGCGCGCGCGTCTCGTCCATGAAGCGGCGCACGCCGGGATAGCGGGCGAAGTAGCGCTCGATGTAGTCGCGTGCGGCCTTGGGCTCGATGCCTAAGCTCTGCGCCAGGCCGAAGGCGCCCATGCCGTAGATCAGGCCGAAGTTGATGGTCTTGGCGTAGCGGCGCTGCTCAGGTGTGACCTCGGCCAGCGGCACGCCGAAGACCTCCGCCGCGGTGGCGCGGTGCACGTCCAGCCCCTCGGCGAAGGCCTGCAGCAGCGCCGGATCGTCCGACAGGTGCGCCATGATGCGCAGCTCGATCTGCGAGTAGTCGGCGCTGACCAGCACATGGCCCGGCGGCGCCACGAAGGCCTCGCGCACCCGCCGACCCTCGGGCGTGCGCACCGGGATGTTCTGCAGATTGGGCTCGTTGCTGGCCAGCCGGCCGGTCACCGCCACCGCCTGCGCGTAGTTGGTGTGGACCCGGCCGGTGTCGGGATTGACCATCTGCGGCAGCTTGTCGGTGTAGGTGCTGCGCAGCTTGGCCAGCGCACGGTACTCCAGCAGCACCGCCGGCAGCGGATAGTCGGCCGCCAGCTCCTGCAGCACCTCCTCGTCGGTGCTGGGCGCGCCGCTGGCGGTCTTCTTCTTCACCGGCAGGCCGAGCTTGCCGAACAGGATCTCGCCGAGCTGCTTGGGGCTGCCGAGGTTGAAGGGCTGGCCGGCGATCTCGTGCGCCTTCGTCTCCAGCTCGACCAGGCGCGCGGCCAGCTCGCGGCTCTGCGCCTCCAGCACCGCAGCGTCGATGCACACGCCGTGGCGCTCGATGCGCGCCAGGAGCGCCGACACCGGCATCTCCAGCGTCTCGTAGATCGCGCGCAGGCCTTCGGCGCCGGGCTCGACCAGCTGCGGCCACAGCGTGCGGTGCACCTCCAGCGTCATCTCGCTGTCCTCGCCCGAGTAGCGGGTGGCCAGATCGACCGCCACCTGCGAGAACGGGATCTGCTTGACGCCCTTGCCGCACAGGTCCTCGTAGCTCAGGCCGCTGCGGCCGAGGTGGCGCTGCGCCAGGCTCTCGAGCGAGTGCGGCCGGTGCGCCTCCAGCACATAGCTCTGCAGCATGGTGTCGTGCTGCCAGCCGCGCACCGCGATGCCGTGGTTGGCGAAGACATGGGTGTCGTACTTGACGTTCTGGCCGACCTTGGCCGCACCGGCATCCTCCAGCCACGGCCGCAGCAGCGCCAGCACCTCGTCGAGCGGCAGCTGCTCGGGCGCGTCGGGGCCGTCATGCGCCAGCGGAATGTAGGCGGCCTCGCGCGGCTGCACCGACAGGCTGATGCCGACCACGCGTGCGCGCATCGGATCGAGCGAATCGGTCTCGGTGTCGAGCGCGACCAGCTCGGCCGCGCGCACCCTGTCCAGCCAGACAGCGAGGGCCTCGCGGGTCAGCACCGTCTCGTGCTGCGGCGCGGCGACCGCCGCATCGGGGGCGGGCGCCTCAGTGGGCGCATCGTCGAAGGCGAACAGGTCGCCGGTCTCGCCGGCACGCGGGCCCAGGGGCGCGGCCGGCGCGGCAGTCGGCGCCTGCGCGGCCGCCTCGGCGGCGATCTCGCGCTCGATCTCGGTGCGCCAGGTGCGGAAGCCGTGGCGCACCAGGAAGTCCAGCAGGCCGGCGCGGTCCACCGGCCGGAGCGCCAGCGCGTCGAGAAGCGGCCAGCCCGCCACCTGCGCCGACAGGTCGCAGTCGGTGCGCACCGTGATCAGCTCGCGCCCGGTGGGCAGCCAGCCCAGCGCCTGGCGCAGGTTCTCGCCGGTCACGCCCTTGATCGTGGCGGCCGCGGCCATCACGCCCTCGAGCGAGCCATGCTCCTGCAGCCACTTCACGGCCGTCTTCGGCCCGACCTTGGCCACGCCGGGCACGTTGTCGACCGCGTCGCCGATCAGGGTCAGGTAGTCGATGATGCGCTCGGGGCGCACGCCGAACTTGGCCAGCACGCCGGCCTCGTCGAGCGTCTCGTTCGTCATCGTGTTGACCAGCGTGACCTCCGGGGTGACCAGCTGCGCCAGGTCCTTGTCGCCGGTGGAGATGACCACCCGGTGGCCGCTGGCCGCGGCCACCCGCGCCAGCGTGCCGATGGCGTCGTCGGCCTCGATGCCGGGCACCTCCAGCACCGGCCAGCCCAGCAGCCGCACCACCTCGTGGATCGGCGCGACCTGCGCGCGCAGGTCGTCGGGCATCGGCGCGCGGTGCGCCTTGTACTCGGGATAGATCTCGTCGCGGAAGGTCGGGCCCTTGGCGTCGAAGACGCAGACCGCGTGCTCGCTGGGGATGTCCTTGGCGATGCGGCGCAGCATCGCCACGAAGCCGTGGATCGCGCCGGTGGGCTCGCCGTCGGGGCCGCGCAGGTCGGCCATGGCGTGGTAGGCGCGGTAGAGGTAGCTCGAGCCGTCGATCAGCAGCATCGTCGGGCGGTCGGCGCAGGCGGGGGCATCGTTCATGGCGGAATTGTCGGCGATCGCCCGGCGTGACGCGGCTCACGGACGGCCCCGCCTACAATCCGCGTTTCGCCCGCTCCTCCGCTGCTCGCTGCACTGTTCTCCGATGGCCGTCTTCACCGAAGTCTCCCTCGCCGACGCCCAGGCGCTCGTCGACCGTCTGGGCCTCGGGCCCGTCACCGCGCTGCGCGGCATCGCCTCGGGCATCGAGAACACCAACTATTTCGTGACCACCGAGCGCGGCGAGTGGGTGCTGACGCTGTTCGAGCGCCTGACGCACGAGCAGCTGCCCTTCTACCTGCACCTGATGAAGCACCTGGCCGGGCGCGGCATCCCGGTGCCCGATCCGCAGGCCGACGCCAGCGGCGAGATCCTGCACACCGTCTGCGGCAAGCCCGCGGCGCTGGTGGACAAGCTCTCCGGCGGCCACCAGCTCGCGCCCTCGGTCTGGCACTGCCGCCAGGTCGGCCAGATGCTGGCGCGCATGCACCTGGCCGGGCGTGACTACCCGCGCCAGCAGCCCAACCTGCGCGGCCTGGCCTGGTGGATCGAGACGGTGCCGGTGGTGGTGCCGCACATGGACGAGAGCGCGCGCCGGCTCATCGAGGACGAGCTGGCCTTCCAGCGCCATCTGGCCGAGACCGCCGGCTACCAGGCGCTGCCGCGCGGCCCGGTGCACGCCGACCTGTTCCGCGACAACGTGATGTTCGACGGCCTGCCCGGCCACGAGAAGCTCACCGGCTTCTTCGACTTCTACTTCGCCGGCGTCGACACCTGGCTGTTCGATCTGGCGGTGTGCCTGAACGACTGGTGCATCGACCTGCCCACCGGCCGCCTCGACGAGGACCGCGCCAGCGCGATGGTCGCCGCCTACGACGCCGAATGCCCCCTGAGCGCCGACGAGCTGCGCCTGCTGCCGGCGATGATGCGCGCCGGCGCGCTGCGCTTCTGGACCTCGCGGCTGTGGGACTTCCACCTGCCGCGCGAGGCCTCGATGCTCAAGCCGCACGACCCGACCCACTTCGAGCGGGTGCTGCGCGAACGCGTGGCCAACCCGTGGCACTGGATGCGCGGCTGAAGCGGCGCACGACGGAATCCCGAGCAAGATGAAGCTGCGCCAGACCTCCCCGCGCGACGGCCTGCGCTGGATGATGACCGGCCTGACCCGGCTGCGTGCCGCACCGATGGCGCTGTCCGGCCTGTTCGCGATGGTGATGCTGCTGCTGTCGCTGCTGCTGGGCCTGCCCTGGGTCGGGCCGCTGCTGGTGGCGCTGCTGCTGCCGGCGCTGGGCGCCGGCTGGTACCAGGTCGGCCGGCTGATGCAGGACGGCGGCACGCCCTCCCCGGCCAACCTGCTCGCCCCGCTGCGCAGCCCGGCACGCAAGGTGCTGCTGCAGCTCGGTGCAGCCAAGGCACTGCTGGCCTGGCTGCTGCTGGAGATCGGCGACCTGATCGATCCGGACATGGCCGCCGCCTGGGAAGCCTTCCGTTCCGGCCAGGGCAGCGACGGCACGATGATCGAGGCGGTCGCCACGCTGCAGCAGGGCATGATGCTGCGCGCCGCCCTGCTGCTGCCGCTGCTGCTGGCCTTCTGGCATGCGCCGGCGGTGGCCCTGCGCACCGGCGCCGGCGCGGCCAAGGCGCTGTTCGTCAGCATCACCGCCTCGACGCGCAACATCGGCGCCTTCGTGGTCTACGGCCTGGCCTGGCTGGGCGCCGACCTGATGATGTCGGCGCTGCTGGGCGCGCTGGTGGGCCTGCTTGGCCTGGGCGCGATCGGCATGGTGCTGGTGCTGCCGGCGGTGCTGCTGTTCTCCGCAGGCTTCCATGTGTCGATGCAGGCCAGCGTGGACGGGTGCATCGAGTTCGAGGACTGATTCGAGAAAGAGCCTCATCGTCCACAAGACACCCCCCCTGAACACGGGGTCAGCCACCTCCCCATGATCACGGCGTGAACCTACAGAATCACGCCGTTTTCAATTTTTCAGGCTCAGGGGAAAGAGAATGGCTATCAGTCGATCGGGTACGTCTCTGTCGGACATCATGGCGGGCAGCAGCGGCGCAGACACGCTGCTCGGACTGGGCGGCAATGACACCCTGAGCGGCCTGAGCGGCGATGACTGGCTGGACGGTGGCACAGGCACGGATCTTCTCTACGGAGGAACCGGCAACGATGTCTACGTCATCGACAACGCAGGAGACCGGATCGTCGAATACTTCGGCGAAGGCATCGACCGGGTACAGAGCAGTGTCAGCTGGACGCTCGGCCTGAATCTTGAGCACCTGACACTGACGGGCTCCGCAGCGCTGAACGGCACCGGCAATTCACTGGCCAACCAGATCGTCGGCAACGACGGCGCCAACCGGCTGTCTGGCGGCGATGGCAACGACATGCTCGACGGCGGCCTGGGCAACGACACGCTTGATGGAGGCAATGGCAACGATCTGCTGCGCGGAGGCCTGGGTAACGACAGCCTGTTGGGGCTGGCCGGTGACGACACGCTCGACGGCGGCCTGGGCAACAGCACGCTCGACGGCGGCGACGGCAATGACTCGCTGACCGGCAGTGGCGATCCAAGCCACACCGACCTCCTGATCGGTGGCAACGGCAACGACTGGATTCACGCCCTGTCAGGCCGTGACACGCTGTGGGGCGGCGCGGGCAACGACACGCTGCAAGCCTATGGCGACGGCGTGCAGATGACCGGCGGCACCGGCAACGACTTCCTGTACGGCTCGGGCTCGATGACAGCGTTCTTCAACCGAGGTGACGGCCAGGACACGCTCGGCCAGCGGCCCGATACCGCTTTCGGCAACAACACGCTGCAGTTCGGTACAGGCATCACCAAGTCCGACATCGACGTGCGCGTTTCCGGCAGCGATCTGGTGCTGTCGCTGCGCGGCACGACCGACTCCGTCACGCTGCGACAGTTCTATGCCGCATCAGCATTGACGGGTCCGATCCTGGGCACGCGCATGACCGGCGCCCAGATCGTCCGCTTCGCCGATGGCAGCAAGTGGACGCTCGACGACCTCAAGGCGATCGTCTTCGCCGGCACCGCCGGCAACGATTCGATCCGGGGCACGATTGGCAGCGACACCCTGTCAGGCGGACTTGGCGCAGACACGCTGATCGGCTACGAAGGCAGCGACACCTACATCGTCGACAGCCTGCTCGACCAGGTCATCGAGCAAGCCGGCGCGGGCACCGACACCGTCGTCGCCAGCGTCAGCGGCTGGACCCTCGGCACCAACATCGAGAACCTCACGCTGTCGGGCTCGGCGCTGACCGGCACCGGCAATGCGCAAGCCAACCTCATCACCGGCAACGATCTGGCCAACACGATCTACGGCGTCGACGGCAACGACACGATCCACGGGCTGGCCGGCAACGACTGGCTCGACGGCGGCTACGGCAGCAACACGATCGACGGCGGCGCAGGCAACGACACGATCATCGGCAGCATGATCCACGCCGACTCCATTCTCGGCGGCGACGGCAACGACTCCATCAACGGCGGTTTCGAAGGCGCCGACACGATCCTGGGCGGCGCGGGCAACGACACGATCTCCGCCAACGGCAACGCCATGATCACCGGCGGCACCGGCAGCGATGTCCTGCGCAGCCTCGGCGCGAGCACCTTCGTCTTCAACCGCGGCGACGGTCAGGACGTGATCGGTGCACGCACCGACACCGCGGTCGGCAACAACACGCTCCAGTTCGGCGCCGGCATCACCCAGGCCGATGTCGCGGTCACGCTCTCCGGCAACGACCTCGTGCTGTCGCTGCGCGGCACGACCGACTCGGTCACGCTGAACATGTACCGCAATCCGTGGGTGCCGATGCAGGGCGCCGATCTGGGCGGCCGGCTCTCGGGCGCTCAGATCGTGCGCTTCGCCGACGGCAGCCAGTGGGGCCCCGACGAGCTGCGCACCCTGGCCCTCACCGGCACCGCGAGCAGCGACTTGATCCGCGGCTCCTACTTGGCCGATACCCTCAACGGCAGCGCCGGCAACGACACGCTGATCGGCTACGAAGGCAGCGACACCTACATCGTCGACAGCCTGCTCGACCAGGTCATCGAGCAAGCCGGCGCGGGCACCGACACCGTCGTCGCCAGCGTCAGCGGCTGGACCCTCGGCACCAACACCGAGAACCTCACGCTGTCGGGCTCGGCGCTGACGGGCACCGGCAATGCGCAAGCCAACCTCATCACCGGCAACGATCTGGCCAACACGATCTACGGCGTCGACGGCAACGACACGATCCACGGGCTGGCCGGCAACGACTGGCTCGACGGCG
>NZ_BQWE01000046.1:21796-128951 GCF_023706025.1 Sphaerotilus sp. FB-3
TCTCGGCGGCGACGGCAACGACTCCATCAACGGCGGTTTCGAAGGCGCCGACACGATCCTGGGCGGCGCGGGCAACGACACGATCTCCGCCAACGGCAACGCCATGATCACCGGCGGCGCCGGCAGCGATATCCTGCGCAGCCTCGGCGCAAGCACCTTCGTCTTCAACCGCGGCGACGGTCAGGACGTGATCAGTGCGCGCACCGACACCGCGATCGGCAGCAACACGCTGCAGTTCGGTGCCGGCATCACTCAGGCCGATGTCGCGGTCACGCTCTCCGGCAACGACCTCGTGCTGTCGCTGCGCGGCACGACCGACTCGGTCACGCTGAACATGTACCGCAATCCGTGGGTGCCGATGCAGGGCGCCGATCTGGGCGGCCGGCTCTCGGGCGCTCAGATCGTGCGCTTCGCCGACGGCAGCCAGTGGGGCCCCGACGAGCTGCGCACCCTGGCCCTCACCGGCACCGCGAGCAGCGACTTGATCCGCGGCTCCTACTTGGCCGACACGCTCAGCGGCATGGAAGGCAGCGACACGCTCCTGGGCTATGAAGGCGATGACTGGCTGGATGGCGGCTCGTGGATGGATGTCATGTATGGCGGCACGGGCAATGACACCTATGTCGTCAACCACATGGATGACCAGACGATCGAGTTTGCTGGCGAGGGGGTCGATACGGTGCTCTGCTCGGTCAAGTCCTGGACGCTGGGGACCGACATCGAGAACCTGAAGATCATCAGCACGACCGTCATCGCGGAAAGCAATGCGCTGAACAACACCATGATCGGCAGCGCCGGAATGAACGAGATATACGGTCTGGACGGCAACGACACGATCTACGGAATGGGCGGCAACGACATCGTCAGCGGAGGCGCAGGAAACAACCTGGTCTATGGGGGTGATGGCAACGACACGGTCGCGGGCAGCGATGGCAACGATCTTCTGAGCGGAGACGGCGGTGACGATCGACTCTATGCAGGCAGTGGCCAGAACACGCTGCAAGGGGGCACCGGCAACGACACGATCTGGGCCGGCACCGGATCTGACACCTACCTGTTCTCGCGCGGCGATGGCATCGATCTCGTCGTCGAATCGCAGAATACGGACGCTGCCAGCGACCAGCTCCTGTTCCAGTCCGGCATCGGTCACGACCAGCTCTGGCTGAGCCGCAGCGGCAACAACCTGCAGATCAGCGTGATCGGCACGTCGGACCAGGTGACGATCCAGGACTGGTATCTCGGCCAGGCCGGCCATGTCGAGCAGATCCGCACCAGCACCGGCCGCGTCCTGCTCGACACCAAGGTCGATGCGCTGGTCAGCGCGATGGCGGCGATGGTGCCGCCGGCAGCTGGACAGACCTCGCTGACAGCCGGCCAGCAGATGCTGCTCGCGCCGGTGCTGGCGGCCAGCTGGAGCTGAGGCCTCAGCCCTCGCGCACATCCGCCACCGGCTGCACGCCGAAGTCCGGCCGATCCAGCCAGGCCAGCACCTTGGCGGCGGCCGCGTCGGCGCTGTCGAGCAGGCCGGCCGACTGCAGATGCACGAAGCGGCCGTGGTCGGGGAATCCGGCCGGATCGGCGCCGCGCAGCTGCACCTGCATGTCGGTGTCGATCACGCCCGGCGCCAGCGAGACGATGCGCGCCGGGTGTGCGCCGGCTGCCTCCTCCAGCGCGACCGCGCGGCTGAAGTGGTCCATGCCGGCCTTGGCGGCGCAGTAGGCGGCGCTGCCGGCCATCGCGCGCCGGCCCAGGCCGGACGAGAGGTTGAGCACCCGCACCTCGCCGCCGGCACGCGCCGCCCAGCCGGCGGTCGCGCCCAGCAGCGCGGCCGTCAGCAGCATCGGCGCCTCCAGGCCGACACGCAGCGCGGCCGACAGCGCGCCGGGCGCATCCTCGCCCAGCGGGCCGATGCGCGGGATCACGCCAGCGTTGTTGATCAGCGTGACGCGGCGCCAGCGCGCCGGCGGCTGCGTGGCCAGCCAGGCCGACAGCCGCGCGGCCGCAGCCGGCGCGTCGCTCAGGTCCAGCGGCCAGGCCAGGTGCTGGCTGCCGTGAGCGGTGGCCAGCGTGTCCAGCCCCGCATCGGGCTGGCGCGCGATGCCCACCAGCAGCAGGCCGGGGCCGGCCAGCAGGCGACGCGCCATCGCCAGCCCCAGGCCGCGCGAGGCGCCGGTCAGGATGACGAGATGATCAAGACGATCGAGCGGGCCGCAGGACGGTGCGGCGTGGGAGGAGGTCGGGTTCATGCCCGGATTGTCGGCCGGACCGGACCAGACAAGCGTGCCTAGAATCACCGCCATGAGCCAAGCTGATCTTCCCTCCTCTGCACCGCCCGATCTCGCCGCGCGACTGCGGCGCAACCGCCCGAGCCGGCGCGATGCGCTCTGGCTGTTCGGCGCCAGCCTGGGGGCAGGCACGCTGTCGTCGGGCCTGTCGGGCTGCGCGGTCTCGCCGGTGACCGGCGAGCGCATCCTGGTCGGCATGAGCGAGGAGCAGGAGCGCCAGATCGACGCGCAGCAGGCGCCGCACCAGTTCTCGCAGGACCTCGGCGCGGTGCAGGACGACGAGGTCAACCGCTATGTCGGGACGGTCGGCCGCACGCTGCAGCAGCGCACCCAGCGCCGCGACATGCCCTACAGCTACCGCACGCTCAACGCCAACTACATCAACGCCTACACCTTTCCCGGCGGCGCGATGGGCGTGACCCGCGGCATCCTGGTGGAGCTGCAGGACGAATCGGAGCTGGCGGCGCTGCTCGGCCACGAGCTGGCGCATGTCAACGCGCGCCATGCGGCGCAGCGCCAGGGCCAGGCGCTGGTCGCGCAGGTGGCGGTGGTGTCGCTGGCGGCAGCCACCCAGGACTCGGCCTGGTCGCCGCTGGTGGGTCTGGGCTCGCAGCTCGGCGCCAGCGCGATGCTGGCGAGCTACTCGCGCGAGCATGAGCATCAGGCCGATGCGCTCGGCCAGGACTATCTGGTGCAGGCCGGCTATCCGGCCGAGGGCATGACCCGGCTGCACCAGCTGCTGGTCAGCCAGCACAAGGACAAGCCGGGCCTGCTGGAGACGATGTTCTCCTCGCACCCGATGAGCACCGACCGCATGGCCCGCGCGCAGGAGCTGGCCCGCACCCAGTACGCCGGCAGCCGCAGCGCACCGCGCCAGCGCGAGCGCTTCATGGACTCGACCGCCAGCCTGCGCCGCATTCGTCCGGCCATCCAGGCCTGCAAGAACGGCGAGCTGGCGATGGGCCGCAAGGCGCTCGGCGAGGCGCAGGGCCAGTTCGCCCAGGCGCTGAAGGTCGCCCCGCGCGACTACGCCGCCCATCTGCGCATGGGCCAGTGCCTGCAGGCCCAGGGCCAGGCCCGCGAGGCGCAGCGCCATGTCGAGACCGCCCGGGCGATCTACCCGCAGGAGGCGCAGGCGCACAAGCTGGCCGCGACCCTGCATCTGGGCCTGCGCGACCCCGGTGCAGCCTACGCCGCGCTGGAGCAGCACGACCGGGTGCTGCCAGGCGATCCGGGCGTGCTGTTCCTGAAGGCCGTCTCGCTCGACGGCATGGGCCAGGACCGCCGTGCGGCCGAGCACTATGCGCGCTTCCTGCAGATCAGCCGTCAGGGCGAGGCGGCGCAGTTCTCCGCCAACCGACTGAAAGCGATGGGCCATGTCGTCCGCTGAACCGACCGATCCGAATGTCTCCCCGCCCCCGGCGCCCCGCGTCGGCACCGGCCGGATGGTGGCGCTGCTGCTGCTGGGCACGCTGCTGTTCCTGGTCGTCGCGCTGATGGCGCCGTGGGCCTGGCAGCAGCTGCGCGGCGGACCGCCGCCGGCCGCCAGCGCCGACGCCGCCCGGCTGCTGCCCTGGCAGATCACGCCGCTGGGCGATGGCCTGACCGAGGTCTTCGGCGTCACGCCGGGGCGCGATCCGCTGGCGCGCATCGAGCGCAGCTGGCCGGCCGAGGCGGCCGAGATGAAGGTCGCGCTGGTGCGCGATCCGCAGGGCACGCTGACGCTGGAGGCCTATCTGGAGACGGTGCGCGCCGGCTTCGTGCAGGGCCGGCTGGTGCTGACCGGCGCGGCCGAGGCCGCCACGCTGCAGCGCTGGGCCGAGCAGGCCACCGAGCGCGAACCCCAGCCCAGCGGCAGCTACCGGCTGACGCTGAGGTTCGACGATGCGATGCAGGCCCGGCAGGCCACGCTGGCCGCGCTGACCTTCCTGCCGGCCGCGCGCTTCGACGAGGCGGTGGCGCTGGAGCGCTTCGGACCGGCGCCGGAACGCATCGGCTCGGCCGATGGCCAGGTGCATCTGCTCTACCCGGAGCGCGGCCTGGTGGTCTCGCTCGACCCGCAGGGCCGGGGCAAACCCGTGCTGCAGTATGTGGCTCCCCGGGACTTTGCCCGGCTGCGCGCACCGCTGGTGCGATGATCGCGGACACGTCGTCCAAACCTGAACGCCATGTCACTCTTCTCCTCCTACAACGCGCCCAGCCCTGCACCGTCCCCGATGTCCTCCTTCGGCCAGGCGCCGGCGCCCGGCGGCCGCATGGATGCGGTCGACTACGAGATCAAGGGCGCCGAGATGCAGTTCGTCGAGGTCGAGCTGGACCCCGGCGAGGCCGCGATCGGCGAGGCCGGCAGCCTGATGTTCATGGAGGGCGGCATCCAGATGGACACCGTCTTCGGCGACGGCGGTCGCCAGGAGGGCGGCTTCATGAGCAAGCTGCTCGGCGCGGGCAAGCGGCTGATCACCGGCGAGTCGCTGTTCACCACCGTCTACAGCAACCAGGCCCATGCCAAGCAGCGCGTCGCCTTCGCCGCACCCTATCCCGGCAAGATCCTGCCGATGGACCTGCGCCAGCTCGGCGGGATGCTGATCTGCCAGAAGGATTCCTTCCTGTGCGCGGCGCGCGGCGTCTCGCTGGGCATCCACTTCCAGCAGAAGCTCTCGGTGGGATTCTTCGGCGGCGAGGGCTTCATCATGCAGAAGCTCGAGGGCGACGGTCTGGCCTTCGTGCATGCCGGCGGCACGGTGCTGCGCCGCGAACTGCGCCACGGCGAGACGCTGCTGATCGACACCGGCTGCGTCGTGGCCTACACGCCGAACGTGGACTTCGAGATCCAGTACGTCGGCAAGATCAAGACGGCGCTCTTCGGCGGCGAGGGCCTGTTCTTCGCGAAGATGACCGGCCCGGGCACGGTGTGGCTGCAGAGCCTGCCGTTCTCGCGCCTGGCCAGCCGGGTGTTTGCCGCCGCGCCGCAGACCGGCGGCTCGTCGAGCGACGAGGGCTCGCTGCTCGGCGGCTTCCTCGGCGGCAGCCGCTGAGGCGCACCCGGCGCCCCAGCGAGATCAGCGCACCACCAGCACCGGCACGGTGCTGTGGGTCAGCACCTTCTGGGTCTCGCTGCCCAACAGCAGCGCGGCCACGCCGCGGCGGCCGTGCGAGGCCATGACGATCAGGTCGGCGCCCTGGTCCTTGCCGAAGTCGATGATGGACTCCCACGGATGGGCGGCCTCGACCGCCGCCGCCAGGCATTCGACGCCGGCGGCGGCACAGGCCGCCTTGACCTGATCGAGATGCTTGACCGCGATGCGCTCCTGCGCATCGAAGAACTCCTGCGGCGGGATCGGCTGCATCTCGGTGATCGCGCTGTACGGGAAGGGCTCCTTGACCGCCAGCGTCAGCAGCGTCGCGCCGAAGGCCCGGGCCATCGTCACCGCGGTCTCGACCGCCTTGGCGGTGATCTCCGAGCCGTCGGTCGGCACCAGGATGCGCTTGTACATGGACATGATCGGAACTCCTGCGGACTGGAAAGCAAAAGGGATGAACCGATCATGCGCCGCACGGCCAGGCGCGGCTTGAGCTTCATCAAGAACCGCACCGACGGCAAGGACGGCAAGGGCAGCGTCAGCCTTGCGCCACCGGCCGCGCCGGGTCGCGGCACCACTCGCTCCACGAGCCCGCGTAGAGCGCGCCGCCGGGCAGGCCGGCCACCGCCATCGCCAGCAGGTTGTGGCAGGCGGTCACGCCCGAGCCGCACTGGTGCACCACCGGACGCGCGCCGGCCAGGCCCTGGAAGGCCGCACGCAACGCCTCGGGCGGCAGGAAGCGGCCGTCCGGCCCGAGGTTGGCGCTGAAGGGGCGGTTCAGCGCACCGGGAATGTGGCCGGCCACCGGATCGAGCGGCTCGACATCGCCGCGGTAGCGCTCGGGCGCACGCGCATCCAGCAGCGCGACGCGGCCCAGCTGCGCCGCCAGCGCGTCGGCGGTCAGGCGCAGGCCCTCCGGCTCGGGCGCGAGCGGCCAGGCGGGCGCGGCCGCGGCGGGCGCGACCTCGCCCGGCTCCAGCGCGCCGCCGGCCGCGCGCCATGCGGCCAGGCCGCCGTCGAGCACCCGCACGTCGCGCGCGCCGATCCAGCGCAGCATCCACCAGGCGCGCGCGGCGAACATGCCGCCCTGCGCGTCGACCAGCACCACCGGCGTGTCCGGCGTCAGGCCGAGCCGTGCGGCGGTAGCTGCGAAGACCTCGCGCGTCGGCAGCGGATGGCGGCCGCCGCACAGCGCGGGCACGCCGTCCTTGGCGCTCAGGTCGCGGTCCAGGTGCAGGTAATGCGCGCCGGGCAGATGGCCCTCGCGCCAGGCGGCCTCGCCGGCGTCCGGCCGGGCCAGGTCGAAGCGCACGTCGAACACGCGCACACGGCCGAGCGCAGCCTTCAGCGCCTCGGCGGAGATCAGCGGAGAGGAGGAGTCGGGGGAGATCGTCATGGTGTGGTGTGGGGCGGCAGGATCAGGACTCGAGATCGGGCGGCAGCGTGTCGGAGGTACCGCGGCGCGGCGCGGCACCGGCATGGCGCAGCCGGGTGGCGACGATACCCGAGCCCACCACCATCGCCATGCCCAGCAGTGCCAGCGGATGGACCGGATCGTCGAACAGCAGCACGCCCCAGGCGAAGGAGAAGGCGATGCCCAGATACTGCAGGCTGGCATTGACCAGCGGCCGGCCGATCGAGAAGGCACGGGTCATCGCCAGCTGCGCGGCGGTGGCGAACACGCCCACCGCCAGCACCAGCAGCATGCCGCGCAGGTCATGGCCGCCGCTGGGGCCGCCCTGCAGCAGCGTCAGCGCCAGGCCTGCGAGCGTGCCGGCGCAGGAGAAATAGAAGACCACCCGCGTCTCGGGCTCGCCGGCGCGGCCCAGCGCGGTGATCTGCAGATAGGCCAGCGCCGAGAGCATGCCCGAGAACAGCCCCACGATGCCGAACCAGAGCTGGTCGCGGTCGATGCTCGGGCGCAGGATCGCCGCCACGCCGACGAAGCCGGCCAGCACGGTCGCCACCAGCCGCGCATCCACCCGCGCGCCGCCCAGCAGCACCGAGCCGCCGATCAGGAACATCGCCATCCAGATCGGCGACATGTAGTTGAGCGTCATCGCGGTGGCCAGCGGCAGGCCGCTGATCGCGTAGAACCACAGGCACAGCGCCGACACGCCGACGATGCTGCGCCACAGGTGCATGCCCGGCACGGCGGTGCGCAGCGACTGCCTGCGCGCGCGCACCAGCACCGCCATCACCACCGCGCCGACCAGGCCGCGGTACATCACGATCTCGCCGGTGCCGAACTGCGTGCTGGCGAGCTTGACGCACACCCCCATCAGCGAAAAGAGAAGGGAGGCCAGGACCATCAGCATCGGAGCATTCATGCCCGGCATGCTAACGGCCCGGGCCTCCCCGGGTCGGCGACGCGCGGCGGCCGTCAGGGGCCGCCGGCGGCGATCAGTCCCTGCGCATCAGTCCTTGAAGTCCATGACGCGGCGATACCACTCGTGGAAGTGCTGCATGCCGTCCTCCATCGGGCTCTGGTAGGGGCCGACCTCGTTGTCGCCGCGCTCCATCAGCGCGCGGCGGCCGGCGTCCATGCGCTCGGCGATCTCGTCGTCCTCGATGCAGGTCTCCATGTAGGCGGCCTGCTGGGCCTCGATGTACTCGGGCTCGAAGGCGGCGATCTCCTCGGGGTAGTAGAACTCCACCGTGTTGAGCGTCTTCTCCGGGCTGATCGGATGCACGGTCGAGACCGTGAGCACGTTCGGGTACCACTCGATCATGATGTGCGGGTAGTAGGTCAGCCAGATCGCGCCGTGCTTCGGCGCCACGCCGCCCTGGAAGCGGCGCACCTGCTCATGCCAGCGCTCGTAGACCTTGCTGCCCGGCCGGCCCAGCGCCTCGCCGATGCCCGGCGCGGTGCCGACGGTCTGCACCGAGTAGTCGCGTCCCATCTCCCAGCGCAGGTCGTCGCAGGTGACGAAGTTGCCCAGCCCCGGATGGAACGGACCGACGTGGTAGTCCTCCAGATAGACCTCGATGAAGGTCTTCCAGTTGTAGTTGCACTCGTGCTGGATGACGTTGTGGAACTGGTAGCCCTCGAAGTTGAGGACATCCTTCGGACCCAGGTTCGCCAGGTCGGCGGCGATGTCGCGGCCGTTGTCCTCGAAGACCAGGCCGTTCCAGGTGCGCACCGGATAGTTGCGCAGGTTCAGGCACGGATCCTCGCTGAAGTGCGGCGCGCCGATCAGCTTGCCGCCCAGGTCGTAGGTCCAGCGGTGCAGCGGGCACACCAGGTTGCCGCCGGTGTTGCCGCGGCCCTTGAGCATGACCGCCTGACGGTGGCGGCAGACATTGGAGACCAGCTCGACGCCCTTGTCGGTGCGGATCAGCGCGCGGCCCTCGCGTTCCTGCGCAAGCGCATGGAAATCACCCCGCGCCGGGACCATCAGCTCGTGCCCGACATAGCGGGGACCGGCATCGAAGATGAGTTTCATCTCCTGCTCGTAGAGCGCCGGGTCGAAATAGCTGGTCACCGGAAGTTGGGTGCGGCTGCGAAGGAGAGCTTGCTGTGTGCTCAGGTCGGACATGATCCCCAGGATCTCCAAAAATCCATGTCGAACCACCACCCCACGGAAATGGTCCCAGACCACTGGGCGCCTGCCCCATGCTGGAAACATGGGAGGCATGAGTGCAGCGGCATGCTGCCGGACCGGGGTGGGCGGTGTCGCCCAGGGCGAACCTGACATTGTAGCCGAGCTCATCGAGCGCGCTGCCCATGTGGCGTCCATGCCCCCGCTGCGTCTGCGTGTGTCGACCGGATACAACATGCGACGATCTTTCGGCTTGCCTGAGGGTGCGGCCTCATCGTCACCGGCGCGTCACCCACGATGCACGGTGACAGCAGGAGCGGCCCTCTACAATCGAGCCCTTTCCCCCAGACGCCATGCCCAAGAGCGCCTCCGCCCCCTCCTCCCCCAGCGCCCGCGAACCCGAGAGCTATGAAAGCGCGCTGGCCGAACTCGATCGGCTGGTGCAGTCGATGGAGTCCGCCCAGCTGCCGCTCGACCAGCTGCTCGACGGCTACCGTCGCGGCGCCGAGCTGCTCGGCTTCTGCCGTGCCCGGCTCGACGCGGTGGAGCAGCAGGTGAGGATGCTCGACGACGGGCAGCTCAAACCCTGGAGCGATCCCTCATGAAGCGCCCTGCCTTCGATGACTGGGTGGCTGCGCAGCTGACAGCGGTCGAGACCGCGCTGAGCACCCATGTCCGCGCAGATGCCCCGGCCAGCCTCGGACTGGCGATGCGCTACGGCGTGCTCGACGGCGGCAAGCGCCTGCGCCCGCTGCTGGTGCTGGCTGCGGCCGAGGCCGTCGGCGCCCATGCCGAAGCGGCGATGCGCGCGGCCTGCGCGGTCGAGCTGATCCACGCCTACTCGCTGATCCACGACGACATGCCGTGCATGGACAACGACGTGCTGCGTCGCGGCAAGCCGACGGTGCATGTCGAGTTCGGCGAGGCCCAGGCCATGCTGGCCGGCGACGCGATGCAGGCGCTGGCCTTCGAGGTGCTGACCCCACCGGCCGAGGACGGCCGCGACCGGGTACCCCCGGCGCTGCAGGCGCGGCTGTGCAGCCTGCTGGCGCGTGCCTCCGGTGTCGAGGGCATGGCCGGCGGGCAGGCGATCGACCTGGCCAGCGTCGGCCGCCCGCTCACCGAGCCTCAGCTGCAGGACATGCACCGCCGCAAGACCGGCGCGCTGCTGCAGGCCAGCGTGATGATGGGCGCGGCCTGTGGCGAGCTGCCCGGACGCGCCGCCGCGGCGCTGTCGGACTACGGCTGGGCGATCGGCCTGGCCTTCCAGGTGGTCGACGACATTCTTGACTGCACCCAGGACTCCGAGGTGCTGGGCAAGACCGCCGGCAAGGACGCCGACCAGAACAAGCCGACCTATGTCTCGCTGCTCGGCCTCGAGGGTGCCCGCGCCCGCGCCGACGCGCTGCATGCCCGCGCGCGCGCCGCGCTCGAGACCAGCGACCTGCCCGACACCTCGACGCTGGCGGTCCTGGCCGACCGCGTCATCGACCGCGTCTCCTGATGCCCTGACGCGCCGACGCGCCCTTCGACGGATCCCTCGCGATGACCCTGCCTACTCCGCTGCTCGACCGCATCCAGTCCCCGGCCGATGTGCGTGCCCTGTCCCGGCCCGAGCTCAAGCAGCTCGCCACCGAGGTGCGCGACTACCTGCTGCGCAACGTGGCCCGCACCGGCGGCCACCTGTCGTCCAACCTCGGCACCGTCGAGCTGACGATCGCGCTGCACCATGTCTTCGACACGCCGGACGACCGCCTGGTCTGGGACGTCGGCCACCAGACCTATCCGCACAAGATCCTGACCGGCCGCAAGGAGCGCTTCCCGACGCTGCGTCAGGCCGGCGGCCTGTCGGGCTTCCCCAAGCGCGACGAGAGCGAGTACGACACCTTCGGCACCGCGCACTCCTCGACCTCGATCTCGGCGGCGCTGGGCATGGCGCTGGGCGCGCAGCTCAAGGGCGAGAGCCGCCACTGCGTGGCCATCATCGGCGACGGCGCGATGACCGCCGGCATGGCCTTCGAGGCGCTGAACAACGGCGGCATGCCGCACGCCGGCCGCGTGCCCAATCTGCTGGTGGTGCTGAACGACAACGACATGTCGATCAGCCCGCCGGTGGGTGCGCTGAACAAGTACCTCGCGCGGCTGATGAGCGGACGCTTCTACGCCGCCGCGCGCGAGAGCGCCAAGCAGGTGCTGAGGAACGCGCCGCCGCTGCTGGAGCTGGCGCGCCGCTTCGAGGAGCACGCCAAGGGCATGGTGGTGCCGGGCACGATCTTCGAGGAGTTCGGCTTCAACTATGTCGGCCCGATCGACGGCCATGACCTCGACGCGCTGATCCCGATGCTGGAGAACCTGCGCGACCGCAAGGGCGCGCAGTTCCTGCATGTCGTCACCAAGAAGGGCTACGGCTACAAGCTCGCCGAAGCCGATCCGATCGCCTATCACGGCCCCGGCAAGTTCGATCCGGCCGTCGGCCTGGTCAAGCCGGCCGTCGCCCCGAAGACGACCTTCACGCAGGTCTTCGGCCAGTGGCTGTGCGACATGGCCGCCGCCGACATGAAGCTGGTGGGCATCACCCCGGCGATGCGCGAGGGCTCCGGCATGGTCGAGTTCCACAAGCGCTTCCCGGCCCGCTACCACGATGTCGGCATCGCCGAGCAGCATGCGGTGACCTTCGCCGGCGGCATGGCCTGCGAGGGCCTCAAGCCGGTGGTCGCCATCTACTCGACCTTCCTGCAGCGTGCCTACGACCAGCTGATCCATGACGTGGCGCTGCAGAACCTCGACGTGGTCTTCGCGCTGGACCGCGCCGGCCTGGTCGGCGCCGACGGCGCGACGCACGCCGGCGCCTACGACATCGCCTTCGTGCGCTGCATCCCGAACATGGCGATGCTGACCCCCTCCGACGAGGCCGAGCTGCGCCGCGCGCTGACCACCGCCTACCGCCACGGCGGCCCGGTGGCGGTGCGCTACCCGCGCGGCAGCGGCATCGGCGCCGAGGCCGGCCGCGAGTTCGACGAGATCGAGTGGGGCAAGGGCGTGGTGCGCCGCTCCTCGACGCTGACCGAGGGTCGCCCCGGCACGCGCCGCATCGCCATCCTGGCCTTCGGCACGCTGCTGCATCCGGCGCTGGCCGCGGCCGAGAAGCTCGACGCGACGGTGGCCGACATGCGCTTCGTCAAGCCGATCGACGGCGCGCTGGTCGAGCAGCTCGCACGCAGCCACGACGCGCTGGTGACGATCGAGGAAGGCTGCGTGACGGGCGGCGCCGGCTCCGCGGTCACCGAGCATCTGAATGCGCTCGGCCTGACGGTGCCGGTGCTGCAGCTCGGCCTGCCCGACCGCTTCATCGATCACGGCGATCCGGCGGTGCTGCTGTCGCAGTGCGGCCTGGATGCCGCCGGCATCGAGCGCACGATCACCGAACGCTTCATCAACCCGCCGACCACGCTGCGCACCGTGGTCAATGGTTGAACACGGCTGAACACGGTTGAAGTCAACCGCGGATGCACCGGACAAACCCTGATCCCGCGCGGATTCGGTTATCCTCGGCACCTTTGCTCGCCCCACTTTCACTTGCCACAGGCGACGACCTGTGATACCGGGTGGGGCTTCACTCGCTCTTGATCCTGCCGCCATGAAAGCCTTCAACGAAGAGACCGTGCTCTCGGTGCATCACTGGACCGATCGCCTGTTCAGCTTCACCACCACCCGCGACACCGCGTTCCGGTTCTCCAACGGTCACTTCGTGATGATCGGCCTGCCGGTCGACGGCAAGCCGCTGCTGCGCGCCTACTCGATCGCCAGCCCGAACTGGGAAGAGACGCTGCACTTCTTCTCGATCAAGGTGCCGGACGGCCCGCTGACCTCGCGCCTGCAGCATCTGCAGCCGGGCGACAAGATCCTGGTCGGCCGCAAGCCCACCGGCACGCTGCTGGTCGACTACCTGAACCCCGGCAAGCGCCTGTACCTGTTCGGCACCGGCACCGGTCTGGCGCCGTGGCTGTCGATCATCCAGGACCCCGAGACCTACGAGCGCTACGAGAAGGTCATCCTGGTGCACGGCTGCCGCGAGGTCGCCGAGCTGGCCTATCAGGACCTGTTCAAGAGCCTGCCGAACCACGAGTTCCTGGGCGAGATCATCGGCGACAAGCTGATCTACTGCCCGACCGTGACCCGCGAGCCGTTCGAGCGCCAGGGCCGCATCACCGACCTGATCGAGGACGGCCGCCTGTGGAACGACTTCGGTCTGCCGGCGCTGAATCCGGCCGAGGACCGCGTGATGATCTGCGGCAGCCCGGCCATGCTGCGCGACCTGAAGAAGATGCTGGAAGAGCGTGGCTTCGCCGAAGGCAACACCACCAAGCCGGGCGACTTCGTCATCGAGCGCGCCTTCGCCGAGCAGTGAGCACGGCAGGGCGAGCGACCATCGCCCGTCCATCCCCCAATGAAAAAAGCGCGACAGCCGTCGCGCTTTTTTTGTGCCCGCCATTCCACAGCACCTGTGGACAACCCTGGGGATTACTGTCTGAGCCGACTCGCAAGTCCTTGATCTTCAAGCAGTTTCACTAGGTTGCCACAAATTTGTGCAATCCGGTCATCCGGCCGGATGGCAGGCCCGGTTCACTTGACCGACGCCAGCATGAAGTCGACCGCGGCACCGATCTGCTCGTCGGTCAGCTTCGGGTTGCCGCCCTTGGCCGGCATCGCGCCCTTGCCCTTCAGCGCGGACTGGACCAGGCCATCCTTGCCAGCCTTCAGACGCGGCTCCCAGGCGGCCTTGTCGCCGAGCTTCGGCGCATTGGCCAGACCGGCGGCATGGCACATCGCGCAGCTCTGGTTGTAGATTTCCTTGCCGTCGGCAGCCTGCGACAGGCCGGCGGACAGGGACAGGGTGGCAGCCAGGGCGGACAGCACGACGAACTTCATGGGGTCTCCTCGATACGGGGCGTTGATCGGACAGGTTCGGCCGGTGAACCGACCGAGCCGCGGCGTCATCAGCAAGCCGCGTGCCGTGTGATTCAACGGCCCTGCCCCCTGCCCAGTGACAGTGCTTACCCTGTGCCGACGCGGATCACCCCGCCAGGTGCGAGACAAATGCCGCGAACAGTGCTCAACTCCGTGACACCGCGCCTCAGACCGACGCAGCGCTTTCCCGGTAGGGCCCCAGGCGCATCAGCCGCATCGCGTTGTCCTTGAGGATCAGCGGCTTGACCTTGTCCTTGAAGCCGGCCTCGTCGAAGTCCTTCATCCAGCGCTCGGGCGTGATCAGCGGATAGTCCGAGCCGAAGAGCATGCGGTCCTTCAGCAGCGTGTTGGCGTACTGCACCAGCTGCTGCGGAAAGTACTTCGGACTCCAGCCCGAGAGATCGATCCAGATGTTGGGCTTGTGCAGCGCCAGGCTCAGCGCCTCGTCCTGCCATGGCCAGCTCGGGTGCGCGATGACGATCTCCATGTCGGGAAAGTCGATCGCCACGTCCTCCAGCAGCATCGGGTTGGAGTTCTGCAGCCGCAGGCCGCCGCCGCAGCGCATCCCTGAGCCGATGCCCGAGTGGCCCGAGTGGAAGATCGCCGGCAGCCTGTACTCGGCGATCACCTCGTAGATCGGCCAGGCCATGCGGTCGTAGGGCAGGAAGTCCTGCACCGTCGGGTGGAACTTGAAGCCCTTGACGCCATGCTCCTCGATCAGGCGGCGTGCCTCGCGTGCGCCCATCTTCCCCTTGTGCGGGTCGATCGAGGCGAAGGCGATCATCATGTCCGAATTGGCCTTCGCCGCCTCGCAGATCTCCTCGTTGGGAATGCGCCGGCGCCCCAGCTTGCTCTCGCTGTCGACGGTGAACATCACCAGGCCGATCCTGCGCTCCCGGTAGTAGGCGACCGTCTCGGCGATGGTCGGGCGCCGGTTCGAGCCGAAGTACTTGTCGGCGGCGCGGTCGTACTCCTCGCCGTAGTTGTCGAACGGGTTCCAGCACGACACCTCGGCATGGGTGTGGATGTCGATCGCGATCAGGTCATCGGTATTCATCGGCGGGGTCCAGTCCTGGGGCAGTCTTGCGGGCGGTGTCACGGGAAATTTTCTTAAATTCTGTAATTAAAAAAGCATCCCGTACCGAGGGTTTACCCGCAACAACACGACTCATCACGACTGCAAATTGCAGATCAAGGGTTTCCATGGGGGTATTCATCGCAGCCAGATACTTATATTTACTAAGCATCAAGCGACAGCGAAACGAGTCCTCACGACATGAGCACGCCTGCCCCCGACTCCACCCTCACCCCCGCGACCGGCCTGCTGGCCGGCCTGGACCTGCTGCAGATCAGCCAGGACGGCGCGGTGCTGCACATCCGCCTGAACCGCCCGGTCAAGCGCAACGCGATCAACGACGGCCTGATCGCGCAGCTGCACACCGCCTTCGTCAACCTGCCCGCCGACGTGCGTGCGGTGGTGGTCAGCGGCGAGGGCGCGCACTTCTGCGCCGGGCTGGACCTCTCCGAGCTGGTCGAGCGCGACATCCACGCCGCGATCCTGCACTCGCGCGGCTGGCATGCCGCCTTCGACGCGATCCAGTTCGGCCGCGTGCCGGTGATCGCGGTGCTGCACGGCGCGGTGGTCGGCGGCGGGCTGGAGCTGGCGGCGTCCTGCCACATCCGCGTCGCCGAGGACTCGGCCTACTTCGGCCTGCCCGAAGGCCAGCGCGGCATCTTCGTCGGCGGCGGCGGCTCGGTGCGCATCCCGCGCCTGATGGGCACGGCGCGCATGACCGACATGATGCTGACCGGCCGCGTCTTCGACGCCGACCAGGGCGAGCGCTACGGCGTCGTCAACTACCGCGTCGGCGACGGCGCCGGCCTGGCCAAGGGCATCGAGCTGGCCCGGAAGATCGCCGGCAACGCGCCGATGACGGCGTTCGCGGTGATGCACGCGCTGCCGCGCATCGTCGAGATGAGCCCGTCGGAGGGCCTGTTCGCCGAATCGCTGATGGCCGCATCGGCCAGCAACACGCCCGAAGCGCAGGCGCGGCTGCGCGCCTTCCTCGAAGGCCGGGCCGGCAAGGTCGTGAAGGAGTGAGCGCGATGCATGTCGACACCCCTGCCCGCTACCGCCACGCCGAGGTCGGCGGCTGCGTCGACGCGACGATCGAGGCCCGCGCCGACGGCACGACCGTGCTGCGCTCGACCGAGGCGCTGGGCTGGTTTCCCGACCGGCTGACCGACTGCCTGGAGCAGTGGGCCGCCGAGGCGCCGTCGCGCATCTTCGTCGCCCGGCGCGTCCACGGCGGCGACTGGCGCCGCATCAGCTACGCGACGATGCTGGCGCGGGTGCGCGCCATCGGCCAGGCGCTGACCGACCGCGGCCTGTCGGCCGAGCGGCCGGTGATGATCCTGTCGGACAACGACATCGAGTACCTGACGCTGGCGCTGGGCGCGATGTGGGCCGGCGTGCCCTACGTGCCGGTGTCGCCGGCCTACTCGCTGGTGTCGCAGGACCACGGCAAGCTGCGCCACATCGCCGCGACCGTCACGCCGGGCCTGGTGTTCGCCGCCAGCGCCGCCTACGGCCGCGCCATCGAGGCGGTGTTCGCGCCCGACGTCGAGGTGGTGCTCGGCGCCGGCACGCTCGAAGGCCGCGAGGTCACGCCCTTCGACGACCTGCTGGCGACCGCGCCGCAGGCCTCGGGCGAGGCCGCGCATGCGGCGGTCGGCGCCGACACCATCGCCAAGTTCCTGTTCACCTCCGGCTCGACCAAGCTGCCCAAGGCGGTCATCAACACCAACCGGATGATCTGCGCCAACCAGCAGATGATCCGCCAGTGCCTGCGCTTCCTCGCCGAGGAGCCGCCGGTTCTGGTCGACTGGCTGCCGTGGAACCACACCTTCGGCGGCAACCACAACGTCGGCATCGTGCTCTACAACGGCGGCACGCTCTACATCGACGACGGCAAGCCGACGCCCAAGGGCATGGCCGAGACGCTGCGCAACCTGCGCGAGATCTCGCCGACGGTCTACTTCAACGTCCCGAAGGGCTTCGAGGAGATCGCCACGGCGATGGAGACCGACGAGCAGCTGCGGCGCACGCTGTTCGCCCGCGTGCGCGCCTTCATGTTCGCCGGCGCCGGCCTGTCGCAGGCGGTCTGGGACCGGCTGGAGACGCTGGCCGAGGCGACGGTGGGCGAGCGCATCCGCATCATCACCGGCCTGGGCATGACCGAGACGGCCCCGTCGTGCACCTTCGCGGTCGGCACCGACGTGCGCTCGGGCTGGATCGGCCTGCCGGTGCCCGGCGTCGAGGTGAAGCTGGTGCGCGACGGCGCGGCCGACGATCCGCATGCCAAGACCGAGATCCGCTTCCGCGGCCCCAACGTGATGCCGGCCTACTGGCGCGCGCCGCAGCAGACCAGCGACGCCTTCGACGCCGACGGCTTCTACCGCACCGGCGACGCGGTGCGCTTCATCGATCCGGCCCACCCGAACCGCGGCCTGGTCTTCGACGGCCGCACCGCCGAGGACTTCAAGCTCTCGACCGGCACTTTCGTCAGCGTCGGCCCCCTGCGCGCCCGGGTCACGCTGGCCGGCGCGCCCTCGTGCAGGACGTCGTCGTCACCGGGCTGAACCGCGACGAGATCGGCCTGCTGGTCTTCCCCCGCATCGACGAGTGCCGCCGGCTCGCCGCCGAGCTGGGCGAGCCGGCCGCGGCGACGCTGCCGGTGCCGGAGCTGCTGCACCTGCCCGCGGTGCGCGGATTCTTCCAGCAGCTCGCCGACCGGCTCTGGCGCGAGGGCACCGGCAGCGCCAACCGGCCGGCGCGGCTGCATGTGCTGGCCGAGCCGCCCTCGATCGACAAGGGCGAGGTCACCGACAAGGGCTCGATCAACCAGCGTGCGGTGCTGCAGCACCGCGCCGCGCTGGTCGAGGCGATGTACGAGGGCCGCGAGAGCGATCCCTTCCTGATCCTGCCGCGCCGCGGCTGAGCGCCGAGCGCGCCCGCACGCCACCCGCTTGATTGCGTCATCCCCGCGCAGGCGGGGACCCACGAAGGAACCCCTCCCATGCAGACTCAAGGACACACCGCCCTGGTCACCGGCGGCGGCTCCGGCCTCGGTGCCGCGGTCGCCCGCGAGCTGGCCCGCCAGGGCGCGAAGGTCGCGGTGCTCGACGTCAACGCCGCCGGCGCCGAGGCGGTGGCCGCCGAGATCGGCGGCCTGGCGCTGCGCTGCGACATCACCGACAGCGCCAGCGTCTCGGCCGCGCTCGATGCCGCCGAGGCTGCGCTCGGACCCGCGCGCATCCTGATGAACATCGCCGGCATCGGCACCGCCAAGCGGGTGATCCAGCGCGACGGCTCGCCCGCGCCGCTGGAGGACTTCGAGCGGGTGGTGCGCGTCAACCTGCTGGGCACCTACAACATGGTCCGGCTGGCGGCCGCACGCATCGCGAAGCTCGAGCCGCTGGAGGGCACTGCCGGCGAGCGCGGCGTCATCGTCAACACCGCCTCGGTCGCGGCCTTCGACGGCCAGGTCGGCCAGGAGGCCTATGCGGCCAGCAAGGGCGGCGTGGTCGGCATGACGCTGCCGCTGGCGCGCGACCTCGCGCAGTGGGGCATCCGGGTCTGCACGATCGCGCCGGGCCTGTTCGCCACGCCGCTGATCAACGAGCTGCCCGAGGCGGTGCAGCAGTCGCTGGCCGCGGCGATTCCCTTCCCGAAGCGGCTGGGCGACCCGGCCGAGTTCGCGCAGCTCGCCGCCCACATCGTCGCCAACGGCCACCTCAACGGCGAGGTCATCCGCCTCGACGGCGCGCTGCGGCTGGCGCCGCGCTGATCGCCCGCCCCGGCCGCAGCCGACCCGGACGCGACCCGACGCTTCGCGGAGGCGTCACATAGACCGACCGGACGGTCGGGAATATCCGCATGGTCCTTGATTTCCCTCAACGGCACAGTGCCACCACCTCACCGGACCCCGGAGGAAGACATGACGACGCACAAGACGCAAGAGACGCAAGAGAACGCCAGCAAGCCGCTCCTGAAGACCCTGCTCGCCAGCGCGGCGCTGTGGGCGGTGTCGGGCGCGGCGATGGCCGACATCACCATCGGGGTGTCGCTGCCGCTGACCGGGCCGGCCAGCGGCCTGGGCATTCCGATGGGCAATGCGATCAAGCTGTGGCCGACCTCGATCGCCGGCGAGAAGCTCAATGTCATCGTGCTCGATGACGCCACCGACCCGACCAAGGGCGTGCAGAACGCGCAGCGCTTCGTCACCCAGGACAAGGCCGACATCGTCATGGGCTCGGCCGCCACGCCGGTGGCCATCGCGATGTCCGACACCGTCGCGGCCGCCAGCACGCCGCACTTCATGTTCTCGCCGGCGGTGCTGCAGGCCGGCAAGGACGCCTGGGCCTTCCGGCTGCCGCAGTCCAACGCGGTGATGTCGCATGCGCTGCTGGGCCACATGAAGAAGCTCGGCGTGAAGTCGGTCGGCTTCCTGGGCTACACCGACGCCTACGGCGAGAGCTGGCTGAAGGACTTCCAGGCCGAGGCCGCGAAGATCGCGCCCGAGATCAAGGTGGTGGCCACCGAGCGCTTCGCCCGCTCCGACACCAGCGTGACCGCGCAGGCACTCAAGCTGGTGGCCGCCAACCCGGACGCGATGCTGATCGTCGCCTCGGGCTCGGGCGCGGCGATGCCGCACAAGGCGGTGGTCGAGCGCGGCTACAAGGGCAGGATCTACCAGACCCATGCCGCGGCCACCCGCGACCTGATGCGCGTCGGCGGCAAGGATGTCGAGGGCGCCTATGTCGTCTCCGGCCCGGCGGTGATCGGCGAGCAGCTGCCCGACAGCCACCCGTCGAAGAAGGTCGCGCTCGACTTCGTGCAGAAGTACGAGAAGGCCCATGGCGCGGGCTCGCGCAACCAGTTCGCCGGCCACGCCTATGACGCGGCGCTGGTGCTGGAGAAGGTGGTGCCGGTGGCGCTGAAGAAGGGCAAGCCCGGCACGCCGGAATTCCGCGCCGCGCTGAAGGACGCGGTCGAGACGATGGGCCGCACCGTCGTCTCGCACGGCGTCCTGACCTATGCGAAGGACAACCACTGGGGCTTCACCACCGAGACCGGCGTGATCCTCAAGGTGGTCAACGGCGACTGGAAGGTCGAGTAACAACCGCCCCGCCCGTGCCGCTGCCGGCGCGGGCCCGCACGAGACGAACCCATGGACTTCTCGATCGCAAGCATCCTCGCACTCGACGGGGTGACCAACGGCGCGGTCTACGCGCTCCTGGCCACCGCGACGGTGCTGCTCTTCGCCGTGACCCGGGTGATCTTCATCCCGCAGGGCGAGTTCGTCGCCTTCGGGGCGCTGACGCTGGCGCTGCTGCAGACCGGCCAGGTGCCGGGCACCGTCTGGCTGCTGCTGATCATGGCGGTGCTGGTGGCGCTGACCACGCTGGTGCAGGGCCTGCGCCAGGGCCGGCCGACCGCGCTGCTGCTGCGCGAGGCCGGCCTGACGCTGGCGGTGCCGGTGGCGGTGTCGGCGCTGGCCATCACGGTGGCGCCGATGCAGCTGCCGCTGGTGGCGCAGGCGCTGCTGACGCTGGCCATCGTCACGCCGCTGGGCGGGCTGACCTACCGGCTGGCCTACGAGTCGCTGGCCGACGCCACCGTGCTGGTGCTGCTGATCGTCTCGGTGGGCGTGCACTTCGCGCTGCTGGGCCTGGGCCTGCTGTTCTTCGGCGCCGAGGGCTTCCGCAACCCGAGCTTCTGGGACGAGCGCTTCTCGGCCGGGCCGCTGATGCTCTCGGGCCAGACGATCATCATCTTCCTGGCCTCGGCGGCGCTGATCGTGATGCTGTGGCTGTTCTTCGAGCGCTCGCTGTACGGCAAGGCCCTGCGCGCGACCGCGGTGAACCGGGTCGGCGCGCGGCTGATGGGCATCTCGACGGTGCAGGCCGGCCGGCTGAGCTTCACGATGGCAGCCTTCATCGGCGCGCTCTCGGGCCTGCTGATCGGACCGACCACCACGGTGTTCTACGACTCGGGCTTCCTGATCGGCCTGAAGGGCTTCGTCGCGGCGGTCTTCGCCGGGCTGTCGAGCTATCCGCTGGCCCTGGTCGGCGCGATGGGCGTCGGACTGCTCGAATCGTTCGGCTCGTTCTGGGCCAGCTCGTTCAAGGAGGTGATCGTGTTCACCTCCATCCTGCCGGTCCTGCTGTGGCGTTCGCTGCGTGACCCGCATCATGAGGAGGATTGACGTGGTGTCGGCCCGTACACGCTGGTTCATCGCCTTCGCCGCGCTGCTTGCGCTGCTGCCGGTCCTGCCGGTTCCCGAGTTCTGGATCACCCAGCTCAACTACATCGGCCTGAATGCCATCGTCTCGCTCGGCCTGGTGCTGCTGACGGGCGTGGCCGGCCTCACCTCCTTCGGCCAGGCCGCCTTCGTCGGCATCGGCGCCTACACCGCGGCCACGCTGGCGGTGAATGTCGGGCTGTCGCCCTGGCTGACGCTGTTCATCGGCCTGGGCATCACCGTGGTCGTGGCGCTGGTGCTGGCCGCCGTCACGCTGCGCATGTCGGGCCACTACCTGCCGCTGGCGACCATCGCCTGGGCGCTGGCGCTCTACTACACCATGTCGAACATGGAGATGCTGGGCAAGTACGACGGCATCCTGGGCGTGCCGGCGCTGAGCCTGTTCGGCCTCGATCTCGGCTCCGGTCGCAGCTACTTCTACGTGATCTGGGTGATCGCGCTGCTGGCGGCGCTGGCGGTCATCCACCTGCTGGACTCGCGCAGCGGCCGCGCGATCCGGGCGCTCAAGGGCGGCACGACCATGGCCGAGGCGATGGGCATCTCCACCTACCGCTACAAGGTCCAGGTCTTCGTGCTGGCGGCGATGCTGGCCTCGGTCTCGGGCTGGCTCTTTGCGCACTTCCAGCGCACCGTGAACCCCTCGCCCTTCTCGCTGTCGAAGGGCATCGAGTACCTGTTCATGGCGGTGCTGGGCGGCGTCGGCCATGTCTGGGGCGCCTTCACCGGCGCGGCACTGGTCAAGCTGACCGAGGATCAGCTCAAGGACTGGCTGCCGCGGCTGATCGGCACCAGCGGCAACTACGAGGTCATCGTCTTCGGCCTGGTGCTGGTGGTGGTGCTGAAGTACGCCTCCGAGGGCCTGTGGCCGCACATCGAGCGCCTGTTCGCGCGCTTCCTGCCGGAGAAGCGCCGGGTGCGCGACTGGGCCGACGCCGCGCCGCTGCCCGAGCGCGCCAAGCCGGCGCCGGGCGAACTGCTGCTCGAGGTCGACCGGGTGCGCAAGCAGTTCGGCGGCCTGGTGGCGGTCAACGACGTGTCGTTCCGGATCCGCGCCGGCGAGATCATCGGCCTGATCGGCCCGAACGGCGCGGGCAAGTCGACCACCTTCAACCTGATCTCGGGCGTGCTGGCCAAGACCTCCGGGCGGGTCAGCTTCCGCGGCGAGGATGTCTCGGCGCTGGCCTCGCGCGAGATCGCGCGGCGCGGCATGAGCCGCACCTTCCAGCACGTCAAGATGCTGCCGGACATGACGGTGCTGGAGAACGTCGCGCTGGGCGGCTACCTGCGCAGCTCGGCCGGCATGGCGCAGGCGATGCTGCGGCTGGACCGCGACGAGGAGCGCCGCCTCTTCCGCGAGGCCGAGCGCCAGCTCGAGCGCATCGGCATGAAGGACCAGATGCACGAGCTGGCCGGCAATCTGGCGCTGGGCCCGGCGCGGCTGATGGAGATCGCGCGCGCGCTGTGCACCGACCCGGCGCTGCTGCTGCTCGACGAGCCCGCCGCCGGCCTGCGCCACAAGGAAAAGCAGGCACTGGCCGCGGTGCTGCGCCAGCTGAAAGGCGAGGGCATGAGCCTGCTGCTGGTCGAGCACGACATGGACTTCGTGATGAACCTGACCGACCGCATCGTGGTGATGGAGTTCGGCACCAAGCTGATCGAGGGCACGCCGGCCGAGGTGCAGGACAGCCCCGAGGTGCGCGCGGCCTACCTCGGCACCGAGCACTGAGACTCAGCCTTCACGGGAGACAAGGACGATGGATCTGCTGCAAGTGCGCGGCCTGCGCGCCGGCTACGGCAAGGCCGAGGTGCTCTCGGGCCTGGACCTGAAGCTGCCCCAGGGCAGCGTGGTGACGGTGATCGGCCCCAACGGCGCCGGCAAGTCGACGACGCTCAACGCGCTGATGGGCATCCTGCCGGCCAGCGGCGCGATCTCCTTCGACGGCCGCGACATCATCGACGTGCCGCTCGAGGAACGGGTGATGGCCGGCCTGGCGCTGGTGCCCGAGAAGCGCGAGCTGTTCTCGACGATGACGGTCGAGGACAACCTGGTGCTGGGCGGCTGGCGCCAGAAGCGCCGCGGCAACGACCAGTGGCTGGAGCAGCTCGAGCGGGTCTACACCCTGTTCCCGCGCCTGAAGGAGCGCCGCGACCAGCAGGCCGGCACGATGTCGGGCGGCGAGCGCCAGATGCTGGCGGTCGGCCGCGCGCTGATGAGCCAGCCCAAGGTGCTGATGCTCGACGAGCCCAGCCTGGGCCTGGCGCCGCTGATCGTGCGCGAGATCTTCCGCATCATCGAGCGGCTGCGCGAGACGGGCGTGTCCATCCTGCTGATCGAGCAGAACGCGCGCGCCGCGCTGGAAGTGGCCGACTACGGCTATGTGCTGGAGACCGGCGCGATCGCGCTGGAGGGCCCGGCGCGCGAGCTGGCGGTCGACCCGCGCGTCATCGAGACCTATCTGGGCGCGAAGAAGTGATGCGCCCCGGAGCCCGGACATGAGCTACACGCCCCCCCTGGAGCGCATGCGCTTCGTCATCGAGCAGGTGCTCGACGCGCCGGCCTCCTGGCGCGCGATGCCCGACTTCGCCGAGGTCGACGCCGATCTGGCGCGCGAGGTGCTGGAGCAGGCCGGCCGCTTCGCGCAGGACGTGATCGCGCCGCTGAACGGCCCGGCCGACCTGCAGGGCTGCACCTGGCAGTCCGGCGGCGCGGTGAAGACGCCCGACGGCTTTCCCGCCGCCTGGCGGGCCTTCGTCGAGGGCGGCTGGCCCGCCCTGCCCTGCGCGCCCGAGGACGGCGGCCAGGGCCTGCCGCAGCTGCTCAACGCCGCGCTCTTCGAGATGCTGGTGGGCGCCAACCACGCCTGGACGATGTATCCCGGCCTGCTGCACGGCGCCTGCGAGGCGATCCGCCACCACGCGGTGCCGGCGCTGCGCGAGCGCTACCTGCCCAGAGTCGTCAGCGGCGAATGGCTGGCGACGATGAACCTGACCGAGCCGCAGGCCGGCAGCGACCTCGGCCTGAGCCGCACCCGCTGCGAGCCGGTGGATGCGGCCGCGCCGGTCACCAACGGCGCAGCGGTCACGGTCACCGGCCAGAAGATCTTCATCTCCGGCGGCGACCAGGACATGACGGACAACATCGTCCACCTGGTGCTGGCGCGCCTGCCCGGCGCACCGGATGGCACCAAGGGCCTGACGCTGGTGCTGGTGCCCAAGATCCTGCCCGACGGCCGGCGCAACGGCGCCTGGTGCGATGGCATCGAGAAGAAGATGGGCATCAAGGGCAGCGCCACCGCGCAGATGCGCTTCGAGCAGGCCGAGGGCTGGATCCTGGGCGAGCCCAACGCCGGCCTGGCGGCGATGTTCCTGATGATGAACTCGGCGCGGCTGCATGTCGGCATGCAGGGCCTGGGGCACCTGGAGGCGGCCACCCGCATCGCCTCGGCCTACGCGCAGGAGCGGCTGCAGCTGCGCGCGCCGAGCCGCCCGGCCGGCATCGACGCTGCAGCCGCCCGCGGCCCCGACCCGATCGCCTGGCATCCGGCGATGCGCCGCATCCTGCTCGACCTGCAGGCCCGCACCGAGGGCGCGCGGGTCATCGCCTACTGGACCGCGCTGCTGCTCGACGAGGCCGAACACCATCCGGACGCCGCGGTGCGCACGCAGCGCCACGATCTGGTCGCCCTGCTCACGCCGGTGGTCAAGGCCTTCCTGACCCACCTGGGCCACCACGGTGCCAACGAGGCGCTGGGCGTGCTCGGCGGCCACGGCTATGTGCACGACTGGGGCATCGAGCAGCATGTGCGCGACAGCCGCATCGCGCTGATCTACGAGGGCACCAACGAGATCCAGGCCATCGACCTGCTGATGCGCAAGGTGCTCGACCGGCCGGGGCGGCTGGCGCTGCTGCTCGAGGTGCTGCGCGGCGAGGCCGGCACGCTCGACGCGCTGGCCGGGACGGCCGCGGACGGCGATCCGGCCGGCCTGGCGCGCTGGGCCGCGCTGCTGCGCGACGAGGCCGCGACCCTGGAGCGCGCCACCGCGACGCTGCAGCGCGAGCGCGCGGCACGGCCGGACCTGCCCTTCCTGGTGGCCGACGACTATCTGCACGCGCTCGGCCACACGCTGCTGGTCTGGGCCTGGGCGCGGCTGCTGCGCGCCAGCCTGGGCGACCTGGACGCGGCACGGCGCCAGCGCCTGCAGGCGCTGTGCGCGCACGGCCGCGACTGGCTGCTGCCGGCCGCGCGCTGGCGCTGGACGCGCATCGAATCCGGCGTGCCGGAGCTGGCGTGGCCGGGTCTCTGAGCCGCTCGCCCGCAGGCCCGCCGCCCGAGTGCGGGCAAGATGGCGGCATGGACACCTCCCACGCCAAGAAGAATCCGGTCCGCCAGGGCGTGCTCGACGATGTCGTCGGCTACCACGTCGCCCGCGCGCGGGTCACGACGCAGGCGATGTTCCTGCGCCATGTCGGCCAGCCGCTCGAGCTGCGCCCGGTCGAGTACTCGCTGCTGATGCTGCTCGACGCCAGCATCCGCCTCACGCCGAAGCAGCTCGCGCAGGCGCTGGCGCTGTCGGCGCCGAACCTGACGATCCTGCTCGACCGCATGCAGGAGCGCGGCCTGATCGAGCGCATCCGCAGCGAGACCGACCGGCGCTCGCAGCATGTGCTGCTGAGCTCGGCCGGCCGCGCGCTGACCGACCAGGCGCTGGCGCGCACGCCGGCGATGGAGGCCGACCTCGACGGCGCGCTCAGCCGCGCCGAGCGCGCGATGCTGATCGAGTTGCTCGACAAGGTCGCGCGGCATCAGGTCGGTGCTGCGGACTGAATCGCAACAGATCGACACGCAAGAAGACACGCCCTCACACCTGCTAAACCCATTGAAACATTCCGACCCGGAAGAATCGCCCTTCTCGACGGGAGGAAGAAACAATGGTTACGACAGGTTCCTGGACTGGAAGCCGGATCAGGGCAGCCGCGGCAGCCAGCCTGATCACGCTGCTGCTGGGCGGCTGCGGCGGCTCCGGCAACACCAGCGGCGACAGCAGTGGCGGCAGCTACGGCAGCACCGGCACGACCAGCAGCCTGGGCTGCAGCGATGTGGCGGGCGCCTCGGCGACGGTCCTGGCCCGGATCAATGCGCTGCGAGCGGTGGCGCGCCAGTGCGGCAGCACCCGCTTCGCGGCGGCCGGCGCGCTGAGCTGGAGCGGCACGCTGGCCAGCGCCGCGCAGGCACATGCCAGCGACATGGCCCGCAGCAACTATTTCGACCACACCGGCCTGGACGGCTCGACGCCCGCCAGCCGCGCCCGGCGGGCCGGCTACACCAGCGATCAGGTCGGGGAGAACATCGGCGCGGGCTACGCCTCGGCCGAGGCCGCGCTGCAGGGCTGGCTGGCCAGCGCCGGCCACTGCTCGGCGCTGATGAATGCCGGCTTCCAGGAGGTCGCACTGGCCTGCACGCCCTCCAGCACTGCACAGTACGACAGCTACTGGGTGCTGATGCTCGGCCGGCGCTGAGGCGCCGAGGCACCGAGCCCCGGCCGCCGCCAGGCTCAGATCTTCAGGATGTGCTGGCGGTAGTACTGCAGCTCGTCGATCGACTCGTGGATGTCGGCCAGCGCGGTGTGCTTCTGGTGCTTCCTGAAGCCTTCGACCAGGCCGGGCTGCCAGCGCCGCGCCAGCTCCTTCAGCGTCGAGACATCGACGTTGCGGTAGTGGAAGAAGGCCTCCAGGCGCTTCATGTAGTTGGCCATGAAGCGGCGGTCCTGGCAGATGCTGTTGCCGCACATCGGCGAGGCCTTGGCGCTGACGTACCTGCGCAGGAACTCGATCACCTGCAGCTGCGCGGCGTCCTCGTCGATCGTCGAGGCCTTGACCCGGTCGATCAGGCCGCTCCTGCCGTGCGTGCCCTTGTTCCAGGCGTCCATCCGGTTCAGCACCTCGTCGGACTGGTGCACCGCGATCACCGGACCCTCGACCCGCACATGGAGCTGCGCGTCGGTGACGACGACGGCGATCTCGATGATGCGGTCGGTCATCGGATCGAGCCCGGTCATCTCCATGTCGACCCAGATCAGGTTCTGGTCATGGCGGGCGAGCTCGGGAACCGCCGGGGCTTCGGGGGCGGCGGGAACAGTCAGGTCGGACATCGGGGACTCCATCGGAAGGCCGGGATTTTCCCACGCGCCATCGGCGAGAATGCCGCGCATGAACTCGCTTGTCGTGATGTCCGTCTTCGCCGCTGCCGTGATGCTGCGGCTGGTGCTGCGGCTGTGGCTGATCGGCCGCCAGATCCGCCATGTGGCACGCCACCGCGACACGGTGCCGGCCGACTTCGCCGGCACCGTCAGCCTGGAGGCGCACCGCAAGGCCGCCGACTACACGATCGCGCGCCAGCGCCTGGAGCTGCTGACCACCGCCTGGGGCAGCGCGGTGCTGCTGGGCTGGACGCTGCTGGGCGGGCTCGACGCGCTCAACATCCTCGTGCGCGAGGCGGTGCTGCCGCGCTGGGGCGACCTGGCCTACCAGATCGCGCTGGTGATGGCCGTCAGCGTGATCGGCAGCCTGATCGACCTGCCCTTCGACCTGTGGCGCACCTTCCGGCTGGAGCAGCGCTTCGGCTTCAACCGCATGACGCCGGGGCTGTGGCTGAAGGATGCGGCGGTGGGCGCGATGGTCGGCGCGGTGGTCGGCGTGCCGCTGCTGGCGCTGGTGCTGTGGCTGATGGCCGCCGCCGGCCCGCTGTGGTGGCTGTGGGCCTTCGCGGCGCTGGCTGGCTTCACGCTGCTGATGCAGGTGGTCTATCCGACCGTCATCGCGCCGATGTTCAACCGCTTCCAGCCGCTGGCCGACGAGGCGCTGAAAGGCCGCGTCGAGACGCTGATGCAGCGCTGCGGCTTCCGCGCTCAGGGCCTGTTCGTGATGGACGGCTCGCGCCGCTCGGCGCACGCGAACGCCTATTTCACCGGCTTCGGCGCCTCCAAGCGGGTGGTGTTCTTCGACACGCTGCTGTCGCGGCTGACGCCCGGCGAGGTGGAGGCGGTGCTGGCGCATGAGCTGGGCCACTTCCACCATCGCCATGTCCCGAAGCGCATCCTGATGCTGATGGGCGTGTGGCTGGGCAGCCTGGCACTGCTGGGCTGGCTGATGGGCCAGGCGGCCTTCTACACCGGCCTGGGCGTGCAGCCCAACATGCTCGCGCCCAACCATGCGCTGGCGCTGCTGCTGCTGATGCTGGCCGGGCCGGTGTTCGGCTTCCTGCTGGCGCCGCTGACCGCCGCCAGTTCGCGCCGCCATGAGTTCGAGGCCGATGCCTATGCCTGCCGCCAGGCCTCGGGCGCCGATCTGCGCGCCGCACTGCTCAAGCTCTTCCAGGACAATGCCTCGACGCTGACGCCGGACCCGGTGTACGTGCGCTTCCACTATTCCCACCCGCCCGCGTCGGAGCGCCTCGCCGCGCTGGCCGGGCGCTGACCCCCGCTTCATGCCGCAAACCATCGAACTCGACATCGGCCGCGTCATCGCCGGCCACGGCCGCCACTACATCGTCGAGACGCCCGAGGGCCGCGAGGTCCAGTGCAGCACCCGCGGCAAGAAGAGCGACTGCGTCGTCGGCGACCGGGTGCGCTGGCAGGTCACCGACAGCCGCGGCCACGAGGGCGTGATCGAGGCGATCGAGCCGCGGCGCAACCTCTTCTACCGCCAGGACGAGTGGAAGACCAAGTCCTTCGCCGCCAACCTCGACCGGCTGCTGGTGATGGTCGCCGCCGAGCCGGTCTTCAGCGAGAGCCAGCTCACCCGCGCGCTGATCGCCGCCGCGCACGCCGGCATTCCGGCGCACATCCTGCTGAACAAGACCGACCTGAGCGAGGCGGCCGCGGCCGCGCGCGCGCGCCTGGCGCCCTACGCCGCGATGGGTCACCCGATCATCGAGGTGGCGCTGAAGACCCGCCCCGACGAGGCCAGAGAGCGCCTGGCCGCGCTCTCGAGCGGCGCCACGCTGGTGCTGGGGCCGTCGGGCACCGGCAAGAGCACGCTGGTCAATCTGCTGGTGCCGGACGCGGCCGCGCAGGTCGGCGAGATCTCGACCGCGCTGAACTCCGGCCGCCACACCACCACGCACACCCGCTGGTACTGGCTCGACAAGGCGCATGAGGCGGCGCTGATCGACTCGCCCGGCTTCCAGGAATTCGGCCTGCGCCAGGTGCCGGTGGCCGATCTGGCCGCGCTGATGCCCGATTTCGCGCGCCATCTGGGCGCCTGCCGCTTCGCCAACTGCAGCCACGACCATGAGCCGGGCTGCCAGGTGCTGGCGGCCCTCGAGCGCGGCGAGATCACCGACATCCGTCACCGCATCTACCTCGACCTGCGCGACGAGCTGACCCGCACCCGCTGGTGAGCCGCGCGCCCGGGCCCGTGGCTCAGGCGCCGGGCTCGAGCACCGCGCTCGAGGCGCGCCACAGGCATTCGCGCAGCAGCTTCACCCGTGCCGACTCCAGCCGCCAGCTCTGCCAGTAGAGCGTGACCGTCAGGCTGTGGCCGGGACAGAGGTCGACCAGCCGGCCGTCGGCCAGCATCTCGGCCACCAGCGGGCGAGGATGCAGGCCCCAGCCCATCCCGATCAGACCGGCCTCCAGAAAACTCTGGGTCGAGAAGCCCCACCACTGCGGCGGATGGCAGTCCTCGCCGGCCACCTGACGCAGGAAGCGGTGCTGCATCAGGTCCTTCTGGTTGAACACCAGCATCGGCGCGCTGCGGAAGCCCTCCACCAGCGTTCGTCCCTCGAAATAGCGGGCTCGGAACGCCGGACTGACCGCCGCGACATAGGACATCTGCCCCAGCGCATCGACCCGGCAGCCCGCCAGCGGCTCGGCCGCGGTGGTGACCGCGCCGATCACCGTGCCGTTCTTCAGCCACTCGCGGGTGTGGTCCTGATCGTCGACCTCCAGCGCCACCGTGTCGCCGGTGCGGGCATGGAAATCCGCCAACGCCGGCAGCACCCAGGTCGCCAGGCTGTCGGCGTTGACCGCGATCGGGATGCTGCGGGGGCCGACCGGATCGACCTCGGCCAGCGGCTGCAGATCCTCGCGCAGGTCGGCCTCGAGCAGCTCGATCTGCAGGAAATGCCGGTACAGCCGCGCGCCCTCGGGCGTGGCCTCGGCCGGACTGGCGCGCACCACCAGCATGCAGCCCAGGCGATCTTCCAGCGCCCGCACCCGCTGCGAGATCGCCGAGGGCGTCACATGCAGCTCGCGCGCCGCGCGCTCGAACGAGCCCAGCCGCAGCACCATCGCCAGCGCCCGCAGCGCCACCAGATCGATCATGAAGTGAAGCTCAGCTTAATCATGCTTATGAAGTTTAGCTGGCCTGCATTCAGCACGGAGCCTACGCTGGCGGCCATGAGCTTCAGCACCTTCTCCCTCTCGACCTACTTTCTGGGCATGGCGACCTGCGCCGGCCTGATCATCGCGATCGGCGCGCAGAACGCCTTCATCCTGCGCCAGGGCATCCGGCGCGAGCATGTGGGCGCGGTCGTCGCGGTGTGCACCCTGTCGGATGTGCTGCTGATCGCGCTGGGCACCGCCGGCATCGGCCTGGTATCGGACCGGCTGCCGATGGTGGTGCCGATCATCACGGTGGCCGGCATCCTGTTCCTGTCGGTCTATGGCTGGCAGGCGGCGCGGCGGGCCTGGCAGCCGGCGGCAGCCGGGCTGACCAGCCGCGAGGATGACGCGCCGGTCGGCCGCGGGCGGGTGATGCTGCAGGCCGCTGCCTTCAGCTGGCTCAATCCGCATGCGTGGCTGGACACCACGGTGCTGATCGGCTCGCTGGCGAATGCGCAAGGGGCGGACGGGCGCTGGGCCTTCGCGGCCGGCGCGGCTTCGTCGAGCCTGCTGTGGTTCACGCTGCTGGCCTGGGCGGCCGGCCGCCTGGCGCCGCTGTTCCGCCGCCCGCAGACCTGGCGGGTCTTCGATGCCAGCGTCGCGCTGATGATGATGGGCCTGGCCGGCGGACTGACGATGCGCTCGCTGCACCCCTGAGCCGCACGGCGGCGGCAGGCAGACGCCGCCCTCAGCCCAGCAGATTGGCCAGCGACAGCAGCGCCAGCAGCAGCATCCACAGCACCATCGAGCGCCAGACCAGCCCGACCACCGAGCGCAGATGCGCCAGCGTCGGGGCGGCGCCCGGCATGCTGCCCTGGCCGTCATCCTCGTCGACCGGCAGCATCGCGTCGAAGGTGGTCGACACCGAAGCCGGTGCGATGACCGGCGCGGCCGCGCCACCCAGCGACACGCCGCAGGCCCCGGCCGCGGCCGACAGCAGGATGCCGTCGTTGTCGTTCTTCCAGAGGCCGGCGTGCTGGCGCCAGCCATCGACCGCCTCCTCGAAGTTGCCGACCACCGCGAAGCCGGCCGCGGTCATGCGCGCCGGCACATAGTCGAGCACCGAGAAGGCCAGCTGCGAGCGCCGCGACAGCCCCTCGTTGACCGCAGCGACCTCGGCGCGGGTCTTGAAGGCCCAGTAGCGCGAGCAGAACTCGGCCATGCGGTAGACCACCGCACCGACCGGCCCCAGCCCCATCGCCGAGCCCAGCACGAACCAGAAGAACACGCCGAAGACATGGCGGTGCGCGGCCAGCAGCGCATGCTCGATGACATGGCGCAGCAGCTCGGTGCGCGGCAGCTCGCTGGCATCGAGATGGCGCCACTGCTGCAGCACCGTGCGCGCGCGCTCTTCCTGGCCCTGCTCGAGCGCGTCGCGGATGTCGGTGAAGTGATGGCTGAACTGGCGGAAACCCAGCGTCAGGTAGAGCACCACCAGATTCCACAGCAGGGCCAGCAGCACGCTGTAGTGGTCGAACAGCTTGAACACGCCGAACACCAGCAGCGAGGGCACGCTCAGCGTGACCGCCCAGACCACCCAGGCATGGTGCTCGCGGCCGGCGTCGAAGTTGCGCGCCGTCCAGCGCGCCCAGTCGATCAGGGATTCATGGACAGGATTGCCCTGCGGCAGCGGACGCAGCTGCTCGACGATCAGGGCCAGCAGGACGGCAAGAAAACTCATGCCATGAATGATAGCGGTGCCGATGCCGCTCCCGCCTGAGCCCGCGCCAGGAAGTGGTAGAGGTTGCGCAGCATCGCGGCGGTCGCTCCCCAGATGAAATATTCGCGCTCACCTTCGCGCCACGGCATCGACAGGAAGCGCCTGCCGGCATCGCCGTCGAGCTGGTGAATGCGGTGATGGGCAGGCGTCATCAGGAACTGCAGCGGCACCTCGAAGGCCTCGGCCACCTCGAAGGCGTCAAGCGAGAGCTCGAAGGGCGGGTGCACCAGCGCGACCACCGGCGTGACCCGGTAGGCGGTCACGGTGGTGTAGACCGGCAGCGCACCGATCACCTCGACATGGCGGGCATCCAGGCCGACCTCCTCGCGCGCCTCGCGCAGCGCGGTCACCACCGGATCGGTCTCGCCCGGATCGACCCGGCCGCCGGGAAAGCTGATCTGGCCGGCATGGTCGCGCAGATGGTCGGTGCGCCGCGTCAGCAGCACCCGCAGCCCATCCTCGCGCGGCACCAGCGGCACCAGCACCGCGGCGGCAGCCGGCGTGCGCTCGGCGAGGGGTCCGCCGCCGTCCCCGGGCAGCTCGGGCGGCCAGTCGGTCGGCGCGGTGGCGAAGACATGCCGCAGCACCGGCGGCAGCAGCAGCTGCGGCGGCAGCGCAGGCAGGTGATCGTCGGCGCGCGTCACCGGCACGGCGCGCGGATCACGGATGAGCGAGGGTCGGGCCATGCCTTTCAGCATAGGCCGAAAATGACAAGGCCGCCCGAAGGCGGCCTTGCAGCTTTGCCGATGATCTGACGATCAGGCCAGCTTTTCCTTGATGCGGGCCGACTTGCCGCTGCGCTGGCGCAGGTAGTACAGCTTCGCACGGCGCACGTCGCCGCGGCGCTTGACCTCGATCGAGGCGATCAGCGGGCTGTACAGCTGGAACGTACGCTCCACGCCTTCGCCGCTGGAGATCTTGCGGACGATGAAGTTGCTGTTCAGGCCACGGTTGCGGCGGGCGATCACGACGCCTTCGTAGGCCTGGACGCGCTTGCGGGTGCCTTCGACGACGTTGACGCTGACGATCACCGTGTCGCCGGGGGCGAACTCGGGAATGGTCTTGTTGAGACGAGCGATTTCTTCTTGCTCGAGCTGACGGATCAGATCCATGAGGGGCTCCTGAGATCGTGCCTGCAGCGGCGGAGGCGCCCGTGCTCGGACGCCTGGTTGCCTTCAGGCAGAGGATCAAAACCGAAGATTATAGCTCGGTTTTCGACAGGAACTGCACCAGGAACTGCTCGTCGGCGCGACTGAGGCGTCCGGCGGCCCGCGCCGCCTCGATCAGGTCAGGCCGACGCCGGGCAGTGATGGCCAGCTGCTGCTCGCGCCGCCAGCGCTGGATGCGGGCATGGTGGCCCGACATCAGCACCTCCGGCACCCCATCGTCGCCCAGGCGCTCGGGACGGCTGTAGTGCGGGCAGTCGAGCAGGCCGTCGGAGAAGCTGTCCTGCTCGTGCGAGGCCGCGTCGTGCAGCACGCCGGGCTGCAGGCGCGTGACCGCATCGAGCAGCGTCAGCGCCGGCAGCTCGCCGCCCGACAGCACGAAGTCGCCCAGGCTGATCTCCTCGTCGACATGGCGGTCGACGAAGCGCTGGTCGATGCCCTCGTAGCGGCCGCACAGCAGCACCGCGCCGGGCGAGGCCGCCAGGCGCTGCACCCGCGCCTGCGTCAGCGGCGCACCGGCCGGGCTGAACAGGATCACCGGCGCCTGCGCACCTTCAGGCTCGGCGCGGTCGGCGCGCAGCGCCGCCAGCGCCCGCTCCAGCGGCTCGACCAGCATGACCATGCCCGGGCCGCCACCGTAGGGCCGGTCATCGACCCGGCGGTAGTTGTCGTCGGCGAAGTCGCGCAGCGGCCACAGCCGCACATCGACCTGGCGCGTCGCGTAGGCGCGGCGGGTCACGCCGACCTTCATGAACGGGTCGAACAGCTCGGGAAAGAGGGTCAGGACATCGAAGCGCATGCCATCCGGTCCGGCACGCGGCACCCGCGCGACGGCAAGTCAGTAGTCGAGGCCCCAGTCGGCGGTGATGCGCCGTCCGGGCAGGTCGACGCCATCGATGTAGGCGGCGACGAAGGGAATCATGCGCTCGACGGTGCGCGCCTTGCCGGCGGCATCGGTCGAGGCCTGCTCGAGCCGCATCACGCAGTGCGGCCCGGTGTCGATCATCTCGGCGACAGTGCCCAGCGGCTCGCCCTCGCGGTTGACGACCTCCAGGCCGATCAGGTCGACCCAGTAGTACTCGCCGTCATCGGTCGAGGGGAAGCTCTGGCGCGACACGAAGATGCGTGCGCCCTTGAGCGCCTCGGCGCCGTTGCGGTCGGCGACTTCGCGCACCGACGCGACGATGCCGTCGCCGTGCTCCTTCACCAGCGTCACATGCAGCAGGCGGGGCAGCGGCGGCGCGTCCTTCGGACGCGGCTTGCCGGCCGGCGGCTGCAGGAACCAGCGGCGCGACGAGAAAAGCGCCTGGGGATCGGCGGCATGCGGCTGCACGCGCAGCCAGCCCTTGATGCCCCAGGCATCCTGCACCCGCGCGACCTCGACGGCGTCGTCGGGCCAGGCCACGTCGTCGTCGTGAGGCTGCGTGTTCATCGGAATCCGTTCAGGTCAGACGAGAGATGCAGGGAAGACCGGTCGGGCCGATCTCAGGCGGCAGCGGCCGGAGCAACGGCAGCGCCCTTGGCCTGCTTGACCAGGCGGTCGACGGTCGGCGACATCTGGGCGCCGACACCGGTCCAGTACTCGACGCGGTCGAAGGCGACGCGCAGGGCTTCGGCCTGGCCGGAAGCGACCGGGTTGTAGAAGCCGACGCGCTCGATGAAGCGGCCGTCACGGCGCTCGGCCTTCGGGGCGACGACGATGTTGTAGAACGGGCGCTTCTTGGAGCCGCCGCGGGACAGACGAATCACGACCATGATGTTTCCTCGATCAGAAGGTGTCAGGTTCGGGGCGCAGGTACCGGTGCCCCGGAATGACCGGTGATCCACAGGACCGGGAGACACGCAGGCCGGCAGATCGAAGTGACGAATGCATTGACAATCAGGCTTCTCCCGGCCCCGTTAGATACGTGCTGCGTGGCATGCTGCCGATCAGCCGTCGCCGGAAAACCCGAGATTATAAGCTGCCTTCGATGCCCGAGACACTGATTCGCCCCAGCCTGCCGACCGACGTGGCGGCCATCGCCGAGATCTATGCCTGGAATGTGCTCCACGGCACCGGCACCTTCGAGACCGAAGCGCCCGACGCGACCGAGATGGCACGACGGCGCGACGAGGTGCTCGGCCGCAATCTGCCCTGGCTGGTGGCCGAGGTCGACAGCGGCGACGGCCGCGGCCCGCAGGTCGTCGGCTATGCCTATGCCAACCTGTTCCGGCTGCGACCGGCCTGGCGCTTCTCGCTGGAGGACTCGATCTATCTGGGCCCGCAGGCGCAGCGCCGGGGCCTGGGCCGGCTGCTGCTGGCCGAGCTGATCGCGCGCTGCACCGCGCTGGGCGCGCGGCAGATGTTCGCGGTCATCGGCGACTCGGCCAATGCCGGCTCGATCGGCGTGCACCGCGCCTGCGGCTTCGAGCACACCGGCGTGATGCGCGACTCGGGCTGGAAGTTCGATCGCTGGCTGGATGTGGTGATCATGCAGCGCGCGCTCGGCGACGGCAGCGCCTCGGCGCCAGCCGGCGACTGATCCCGCCCGGAGCCGCGAGATGAGCGCCCACCCCCGCTCCAAGACCCGCGCCACCTGGCTGACGCTGCTGGGCGGCACCTTCGGCCTGCACCGATTCTGGCGTCACGGCCTGCGTGACGCCTGGGGATGGCTGCATCTGCTGGCCACGCTGACCGGGCTGGCCGGCCTGCAGCGGCTCGACGCCTTCGGCATCGACGATGCCCAGGCGGCCTGGATGCTGCCGCTGGGCGGGCTGTCCTTCGCCGCGGCGATGCTCGCGACCATCCTGACCGGCCTGACGCCCGACGAGCGCTGGGATGCGCAGCACAACGCCGGGCGCAGCGGCGGCACGCCGCCCAGCGGCTGGGGCGCGGTGCTGGCGGTGATCGCCGCGCTGCTGATCGGCACGACGGTGCTGATGTCGTCGATCGCCTTCGGCCTGCAGCGCTGGTTCGAGGCGCAGGCCGAGGCCGACCTGCAGACGCCTCAGAGAATCAGCGTGCCCAGGTAGTAGGCGCCGGCCGCGACCGCCGCCGAGGCCGGAATCGTGAAGATCCAGGCCCAGACGATGTTGCCGGCCACGCCCCAGCGCACCGCCGAGGCGCGCTGCGTCGAGCCCACGCCGACGATGGCGCCGGTGATGGTGTGCGTGGTCGACACCGGCACGCCCAGCCAGGACGCCAGGAACAGCGTCATCGCGCCACCGGTCTCGGCGCAGAAGCCGCCGACCGGCTTGAGCTTGGTGATCTTCTGGCCCATGGTCTTGACGATGCGCCAGCCGCCGAACATCGTGCCCAGGCCGATGGCGATGTAGCACGACCAGATGACCCAGCCCGGCGGCATCGCGTCGGTGGCACTGGTGTAGCCGGTGGCGATCAGCAGCATCCAGATGATGCCGATGGTCTTCTGCGCGTCGTTGCCACCGTGGCCCAGGCTGTACAGGCCGGCGGAGACCAGCTGCAGGCGCCTGAACCAGTTGTCGATCCGGATCGGCGTGCTGCGCCGGAACAGCCACGCGACGATCACCATCAGCAGCGAGCCCAGGATGAAGCCCAGCGTGGGCGAGACCAGGATGAAGGCGACCGTCTTCCAGATGCCCGCGCCGATCAGCGCATCCAGCCCGGCCTTGGCGGTCACCGAGCCGACGATGCCGCCGATCAGCGCATGCGAGGAACTCGACGGAATGCCGTAGAACCAGGTGACCACGTTCCAGGTGATCGCCCCCACCAGCGCGCCGAAGACGACGTGATAGTCGACGATGCCCGGCTCGACGATGCCCTTGCCGACGGTGGCGGCGATCTTCAGGTGGAAGATGCCGATGGCGATGAAGTTGAAGAAGGCCGCGAACAGCACCGCCTGCTGCGGCTTGAGCACGCCGGTGGAGACGACGGTGGCGATGGAGTTGGCCGCATCATGGAAGCCGTTCATGAAGTCGAACAGCAGCGCCAGAGCGACCAGCAGCACCACCACCCAGAGACTGACCTGAATGCCGTCCATGATGCGATCAGGAATTTTCGAGGACGATGCCCTCGATCAGGTTGGCCACGTCCTCGCACTTGTCGGTGATCGACTCGAGCATCTCGTAGATCGCCTTGAGCTTGATCAGCTCGCGGATGTCCTGCTCTTCGCGGAACAGGCGCGACATCGCCGAGCGCATCACCCGGTCGGCATCGGACTCGAGGCGGTCGATCTCCTCGCAGGTCTTGACGGTGGCCTCGGCGACGCTGTGGTCGCTGAGCTTGCCCAGCAGCGACACCGCATGCGCGACGCGCTCGCCGCACTTGGCCGCCAGATCGCCCAGGCGCAGCACCTCCTCGGTGATGGTGCGCACGTCGTACAGCGCCAGCGTCTCGGAGACATCCTGGAACAGGTCGAGCACATCGTCCATCGCGTTGATCAGGCCGTGGATCTGCTCGCGGTCGATCGGGGTGATGAAGGTCTTGTGCAGCAGGCGGTTGACCTCGGCGGTCACCTTGTCGGCGGCGTGCTCGGCCGCGTCCACCTCGGCGGCGTACTTCTCGCGCAGATAGGTGTCGCCGTAGTTCTGCAGCAGACTCTGGAAGGAGCGCGATCCGGCGACCATCGCCTCGCCGTGCTTGTTGAACAGTTCGAAGAAATTGCCTTCGCGCGGCAGCAGCTTGCCGAACAGCATGTTGAGCTCCAGGGGGGAGAGGGACAGGAACGGTCAGGGGGTGACCGAATGCCCGCCGGGCGGCGGCAACCTGTCACGAAATTGTCATGATTGGAAACGCCGGAGTGTAGCCGCTTGGCGGGCACAGGCCGGAAACGCCTCAGTCGGGCCGGCGCTCCAGGCCCTGTTCGCGGGCCAGCCGGTCGGCAAGCGCCTGCAGCCCAGCCCGATCGGCGCGGCCCGGCAGCGGCAGCGCGCCCCCCAGCGCGGCATGCAGCTCCAGCAGCGGCAGCAGCACGAAGGCTCGCTCGAGCAGGCGCGGATGCGGCAGCAGCAGCACCGGATCGTCGCTGGCCAGATCGTCGATCAGCAGCACGTCGAGGTCGAGCGTGCGCGGCGCGTTGCGCCAGGGGCGCTCGCGGCCATGCGCGTTCTCGATCGCCTGCAGCGCCGCGAGCAGCTCGCGCGGCGCCAGCCGGGTCTCGATCGCGGCGACCGCGTTCAGGTAGTCCGGGCCGGACGAATCGACCGGCCGGCTGCACCAGCGCCCCGACACGCCGAGCCAGCGGCTGTGCGGCAGCGCGGCAATCGCGGCGCAGGCCGCGTCCAGCGTCGCGTCCAGGTCGCCGAGGTTGGCGCCCAGACCGATGACGGCACGACGCGGCGCGGCCAGCGGCTCAGTCACCGCCGGCATCGGCCCCGGCGAGGGCCGGCGCGCCGTCGGCGCGCGCACCCGCCGGCTTGCGGCGGCGGCGGCGCTTCTTCGCCGGACCGCCGGACGCGCCGGCTGCGGCCTCGGCCGGCAGCTCGCCGGCGGCCACTGCAGCGCGGCGCGCCTGGTCCTGCTGACGCGCCTCGACGAAGAGCTCCTCGCGCAGCGCGTCGTCGGCGGTCGAGAAGCGCTCCCACCAGTGCGCCAGGTCGGCATCGGCCTCGCCGGTGTCGGCGCGCAGGCGCAGGAAGTCGAAGCCGGCACGGAAGCGCGGCTGCGCCACCAGCGCCAGCGCCGCCGACGGGGTGCGCCGCTCCAGGCGCGGCTGCATCATCCAGATCTCGCGCATGTCGGCGGCCAGCTTGCCGCGGCCGGAAATGTCGCCGATGCGCGCGTCGAACACCGCATCGATCGCCAGCTGCAGCGCCGGCACCGGCAGCTCGCCACGGGCGCGCAGCTCGTCGGCACGGCGCACCACGTCATGCCAGAGCATGCACGCCAGCATGAAGCTCGGCGCCACCGGCTTGCCCTCGCCGACACGGCGATCGGTGTCGGCCAGCGCGCGCTGGATGAACTGCTCGCGCCCGTCGTCGCGGTGCACATCGTCGAGCACCGCGTCGAGGATCGGGAAGATGCCGCTGTGCAGGCCCTGCTTGCGCAGCTCCTCCAGGCTGGCCAGCGAGTGGCCGGTCTGCAGCAGCTTGATCATCTCGTCGAACATCCGGCTGGCCGGCACCGCCGACAGCAGCTCGGCGCAGGCGCGGATCGGCTCGCGGGTGCCGGGCTCGATCTCGAAGCCCAGCTTGGCGGCGAAGCGCACCACCCGGATGATGCGCACCGGGTCCTCGCGGTAGCGGGTGACCGGGTCGCCGATCATGCGCAGCACGCGGGCGCGCGCGTCGGCGATGCCGTCGTGGTAGTCGACGACGATGCGCCGGCGCGGGTCGTAGTAGAGCGCGTTGACGGTGAAGTCGCGCCGCGCCGCATCCTCGTCCTGCGGCCCCCAGACGTTGTCGCGCAGCACCCGGCCGCTGGCGTCGACCACATGGCTCTTGTCGGCCAGCGCGGCGCGCGAGGTCTTCTCGCTGCCCTCGACCTGCTCGGCGGCGGCCGGGTCGAGGTAGGCGCGGAAGGTCGAGACCTCGATCACCTCGTGCTCGCGACCCCGGCCGTGCACGACATGCACGATGCGGAAGCGCCGGCCGATGATGAAGGCGCGACGGAACAGGCCCTTGACCTGCTCGGGCGTGGCGTTGGTGGCGACGTCGAAGTCCTTCGGCCGGTGGCCGAGCAGCAGGTCGCGCACCGCACCGCCGACGATGTAGGCCTCGAAGCCCGCGTCCTGCAGCGTGGTGACCACCTTGACCGCGCGCTCGTCGAGCAGCGAGGCATCGATGCGGTGCACCGAGGCCGGCACCTCGACGCGCGTGCCGCGCACCGGGCCGGCCACCGCAGCGGCCGCGACTTCCGCCGCGGCGACGGCCACCGGCGTCGGTTCGACAGGCAGCGGCAGCGCGGCAGCCGGCGCGGGCGCGGCCGCCGGTCGCAGCGACACCGCCTCGAGGGTGGTCTCGCCGACCGGAGTGGACAGGCTCGACTTGCCGAGCAGCTTGCGGATGATGTTCTTGATCATGGGAAGAGACGCAGTATGCGCCAGCCGCGCTGCGTGGCGGTGGCCTCGAGCGCCGGGCTCGGGTTGGTGGCCACCGGATCGGTGGCGATCTCCAGCAGCGGCAGGTCGTTGGGCGAGTCGCTGTAGACGCTCACCCCGGAGAAGTCGGCCAGCGAGGCGCCCTGCCCGGCCAGCCAGTCATGCACGCGCTCGACCTTGCCCTCGCGGAAGGTCGGCGTGCCGCGCACCCGGCCGAGCCAGCGGCCGTCGGCCTCGCGCTCGAGCTGCACCGCCAGCAGATGCTCGACGCCGAACTCGGCCGCGATCGGGGTGGTGACGAACTCGTTGGTCGCGGTGACGATCGCCACCAGATCGCCGCGGCGCTGGTGATGGCGCACCAGCTCCAGCGCCTGGGGGGTCACCCTGGGGCGCAGCACCTCGGCCAGGAAACGCTCGCGCGCGGCCAGGGCCTCGGCCAGCGGGCGCTGACGCCACACCGAGGTGGCGAAGTCGATGTAGGCGTCGAGATCGAGCGTGCCGGCCTGGTAGTCGGCATAGAAGGCATCGTTGCGGCGACGGAACTCGTCGGCATCGGCCCAGCCGATCTCGACCATGAAGCTGCCGAAGGCATGGTCGGAGTCGATCGGGATCAGCGTGTGGTCCAGGTCGAACAGGCAGAGATGGCGGGAGGGTGCGGTCATCGGTTCGGTTCGGGTAAGGGGCGAGGCGCGCTGGCGGATCCGAGCACGGCTCAGATCTCGTCCGGCTCCGCCAGCATCTGCCGCAGCAGCGCCAGCGTGACCGCCTTCTTGTTCGACAGCGCGTAGCGGTCGAGCCGGTCGAGCAGCTCCATCAGCGGCACCAGCTCCTTGCCGGCTCGGCCCACCAGCTCGGCCATCATCTCGTCGTCGAGGGTGATGCCGCGCCGCTCGGCCTCGCGGCGCAGCAGCGCGCGAACCTGCTCGTCGGTCGGGGGCACCAGGCGGTAGACCAGCCCCCAGGCCAGCCGGGTGCGCAGGTCGTCGCGCACCGGCAGGTCCACCGGCGGCAGCCGCCCGGCCGCCAGGATCGGCACGCCCAGCGTCGTGGCCTCGACGAACATCCGGAAGGCCTCGTGCTGGCGGCGCCGATCATAGCGGTCGCAGTCGTCGAGGATCAGCAGCCGGGCCTCCTCGTCGAACTCCCAGGGTACCGGCGACTTCAGGTCGAAGGCCGCCACCCGCAGCCCGAAGGACTGCGTCTGGCTGGCCGCGGCCTGCATCAGATGCGACTTGCCGCTGCCCGGCGGACCCCACAGATACAGCGGCATCGTCGGGTTGGGCGCCAGCAGCGCCATCAGCACCTGTTCCCACTGCGCGTTGGCGCCGGGAACGAAGGTATCGAAGCGCAGCACCGGCTCCGGCCCGAAGGCCAGCGGCACCTGTCGCATCGTCGAGGACGGGTCACGGGACATGCGTGCGGAGAAGGTCGTTCGTTGTCGTTCGGGCATCAGCCACGGTAGAGCCGGCTGTCGACATAGGCCCGTCGCACCCGGCGCAGTGCCACCAGCACCAGCGCACCGGCCGGCAGCGCCAGCAGCACGCCGACGAAGCCGAACAGGTGCCCGAAGGCCAGCAGCGCGAAGATCACCGCGATCGGGTGCAGGCCGATGCGCTCGCCGACCAGGCGCGGCGTGAGCACGAAGCTCTCGAGCACCTGGCCGACCCCGTAGATCAGCAGCACCGCACCGGCGCCGTACAGGCTGGCGAACTGCAGCACCCCGGCCAGCAGCGCCAGCGCCGCGCCCAGGCCGAAGCCCAGGTAGGGAATGAAGATCGCCAGCCCGGTGAACACGCCCAGCGGCAGCGCCAGCTCGAAACCGGCCAGCGCCAGGGCCGAAGTGTAGAAGGTCGCCAGCACCAGCATCAGCAGCAGCTGTCCGCGCAGGTACTGCCCGAGCACCTGGTCGCACTCCTCGGCGAAGCCGCAGACCGCCTCCAGATGGCGCGGCGGCACCAGACGGCGCAGCCGCCCGGTCAGCATCGGCCAGTCCAGCAGCAGGTAGAACATCACCACCGGCACCAGCACCGCATTGCCCACCAGCGCCAGCAGCACGCTGCCGCCGATGCGCGCCGAACTCAGCAGCGCGGCCAGCATGTCCTCGCCGCCGGCATCGAGATACTTGACCACGAAGGCCTTGATGCCGGCGATGTCCAGCCTGACGCTGATGCCGTACTGCGCCAGCCACGGCGCCAGCCCGTCGTTGATGCGGGCGGCCAGCTGCGGGATCTGCTCGCGCAGCCGGGGCAGCTCATGCGAGATGACCGGCACGATCAGCAGCAGCACGCCCAGCAGCGCGGCCATCGCGATCAGCTCGACCAGCAGCGCCGCCAGCGCCCGCGGCAGGTGCAGATGCCGCTGCAGCCGCCCGACCGCCGGCTGCAGCGCATAGGCCAGCACCAGCGCCGCCAGGAAGGGCGTGAGCACCGGCGCCAGCAGCCACAGCAGCAGCCCGGCCAGCAGCGCCACGCCCAGCCAGGCCAGCATCAGGCCCCGGGCTCGGGTCAGTCTCGGCAGGGAGCGGCTTGTCATCGGGTCGTGCGGGGTCCTGGGCAATGCGGATGAAGGCTCTGGCCGGCCTCAGTGCCAGCGCGGCGGCCCGGCCTCGCGCAGCGCCGCCAGCTGCGCGCCGATGCGGCGCCGGTCGGCGGCGCCTCGGCCGGCATGGTCGAGATAGCACTGCAGATCCTCGATCGCCTCGGTGGTCAGGCCGAGCTGCGCCAGCGTCAGGCCGCGCTCGCGCCGGCAGGTCCAGTTCTCCGGCTCGAGCGCGACCTGCCGGTGCTGGATCTGCAGCAGGCGCGCCGGATCGCCGTCGGCCCGGTGGACCCGCTCGAGGTTGCGCAGCATGCGCGACAGGATCTCGCGCGCCGAGGCCGGCTGCAGATGCTCGGCCAGCAGCTCGCCCAGCGCGCCGGAGGCCGCCTCGACGCCGAGCCGCGACATCGCGTCGAGATCCAGCCAGGGCTCGAGCCGCTCCTCCAGCTCGTGACGCGACAGCGAGCGCCCGCTGAGCGGATCGATCACCGCCTCGCCCATCGGCAGGTGCAGCTTGACCAGGAAATGCCCCGGGAACGCCAGCCCGTCCGCCTGCAGGCCGATCTGGCCGGCCAGCTCGAGGTAGATCACCGCCAGGGACACCGGAATGCCGCGCCGCTGGCGCAGCACCTGATGCAGATGGCTGCAGGCCGGCTCGTCGACATCGCCGGCGATGAAGCCGAGATCCTTGTAGAGGAAATGATGCAGGGCCTGCACCCGCTGCAGCGGCGAGGCATCAGCGGCCAGGCGCCTGCGCAGCCGCCAGGCCAGGGTGTCGAGCTCGGTCTGCACCGCCTGCAGGTCCAGCCCCGGCTCCTCGGCCTGCGCGATCGCGGCTGCCGCCTCGGTCAGGGACAGGCTGTCGTCGTCGGCGACCAGCGCGGCGAAATACTCGAGCGGGGACAGGGAGCTGCGGTCCATGGAGCGAAAGTGTATCGACAGCGCGCGCCGGGCCTGCGGATGCCTGGGGATTCGCGCCGATCTCACTGCCGCCGCGCGAACTGGCGCAGGTCCAGCCCCAGCAGCCGCAGCACGCCGAAATACAGCAGCGCCACCCCGCCGAGCACCCCGGCAAGCACCAGCGCACGCCAGCCCGGCTGGCTGCGCAGACCGATCCAGTCGACGGCCTGGGCCGCCCAGGCCAGCGCCGCGCCCAGCGCCACGCAGCCCGCCGCCACCCGCAGCGCAAAGCCGCCCCAGCCCGGCTCGGGCCGGTAGCTGCCGCGCCGGCGCAGGCCCATCAGCAGCCAGGTCGCGTTGACCAGCGCGGCCAGGCCGATCGACAGCGCCAGCCCCGCATGACCCAGCAGGGGAACGAAGACCAGGTTCATCAGCTGCGTCAGCGCCAGCACGACGATGGCGATGCGCACCGGGGTGCGGATGTCCTGCTTCGCGTAGAAGCCCGGCGCCAGCACCTTGATCGCCACCAGCCCCATCAGGCCGGCACCATAGCCCATCAGCGCGATCACCGTCTGGCGCACATCCTCGGCGGTGAAGGCGCCGTAGTGGTACAGCACCGCCACCAGCGGCTGCGGAAACACCAGCAGCGCCACCGCACACGGCAGCGCCAGCAGCACCACCAGCCGCAGGCCCCAGTCGAGCAGGCCCGAGTAGCGCTCGGTCTCGCCCTTGGCCTGCGCGGCCGAGAGCTGCGGCAGCAGCACCACGCCCATCGCCACGCCCAGCAGCGCGGTCGGGAACTCCATCAGCCGGTCGGCATAGGTCAGCCACGACACCGAACCCGCCACCAGATGCGAGGCGATCTGGGTATTGACCAGCAGCGACAGCTGCGCGACCGACACGCCCAGCAGCGCCGGCGCCATCTGCCTGAGGATGCGGTGCACGCCCTCGTGGGCCCAGGCGCGGCGCAGCGCCGCCAGCCCCAGCCCCAGGCGCGGCAGCATGCCGATGCGTCGCAGCGCCGGCACCTGCACCGCCAGCTGCAGCACGCCGCCGACCATCACCCCGACCGCCAGCGCATAGACCGGCCGCAGCCCCCAAGCCTCGAACTGCGGCCGCAGCAGCCAGGCGGCGGCGATCACGCTCAGGTTCAGCAGCACCGGCGTGGCGGCCGGCACCACGAAATGCTTCCACGAATTCAGGATGCCCGCCGACAGCGCCACCAGCGACATGCAGCCGATGTACGGGAACATCAGCCGGGTCATCACCACCGCGGCCTCCTGGCCGTCGGCCGGCAGGCCCGAGGCCATCGCCCAGACCAGCACCGGCGCGCCGATCACGCCCAGGGCACACACCGCCACCAGCGCCCACAGCAGCACGGTGGCCACCGCATCGATCAGCGTCTGCGTCTTCTCGTCACCCTCGGTGGCCCGCGAGGCGGCCAGGATCGGCACGAAGGCCTGCGAGAACGCGCCCTCGGCAAAGAGCCGCCGCAGCAGGTTCGGGATGCGGAAGGCGACCTGGAAGGCATCGGTGGCCGCGCTGGCGCCGAAGGAGGCAGCAATGAGCTGCTCGCGCACCAGCCCGGTGATGCGCGAGGCCAGCGTGAGCGCAGACACGACGGAGGCAGAACGAAGCAGACTCATGGATGGGGACTTGAGCGTCAGGGGTCGCAGGTCTTGCGATTATCAATGCTATACTGCTAGGCTTTTCCACCCGGAACACGAAACACACCATGGCCACCTCGTCCAAAGCCAAGAAGAAGACCGTCCGCATTGCCTCGGGTCGCAAGCGTGCGCGTCAGGATGTCAAGCTCAACGCCGCCAACACCGCGCTGCGTTCGAAGTTCCGCACCGCCGTCAAGGGCGTGCTGAAGGCCGTCGCCTCCGGCGACAAGTCCAAGGCAGGCGACACCTTCAAGACCGCCCAGGCCGTGATCGATTCGATCGCCGACAAGGGCATCTTCCACAAGAACAAGGCCTCGCGCATCAAGAGCCGCCTGTCGGCCAAGATCAAGGCCCTGGCTCCGGCCCAGGCCGCCGCCTGAATCAGCTGATCCGGGTGGATCCCAGCAAAAGCCCGCTTGCGCGGGCTTTTTGCTTTGCGCGAAGGGCTCAGCCCCCCGCCACCTTGTCCGCCTCGCTGGTGAAGGCATCGGCGAAGAATTCCTCCTCCGGCAGACCGCAGGCCGCGACGAAGTCGCGCTGCGCCGACTGCACCATCACCGGCGCGCCGCAGGCGTAGACCTGATGGCCCGACAGATCGGGCAGGTCCGCCATCACCGCCTGATGGACAAAACCGGTGCGACCGCTCCAGTCGGCCTCCGGCTCGGAGAGCACCGGCACGAAGCGCAGCCACGGCAGCCGCGCCGCCGCCGCCTCGGCCCAGTCGCGCAGATAGAGATCGGCCGCCCGGCGTGCGCCCCAGTACAGCACCGTCGGCCGGGTCAGGCCCTTGGCCTCCATGTGCTCGATCAGCGCCTTGATCGGCGCGAAGCCGGTGCCCGAGGCCAGCATCACCACCGGCCTGGCGCTGTCCTCGCGCAGGAAGAAGGTGCCGAAGGGCCCTTCCATGCGCAGGATCTCCTTCTCCTTCATCGCACCGAAGACATGGTCGGTGAAGCGCCCGCCCGGCATGTGGCGGATATGCAGCTCCATGACGCCCTGTGCCAGCTCGGGCGCGCTGGCCATCGAGTAGCTGCGCCGCGCGCCATCGCGCAGGATGAACTCGACATACTGGCCGGCGTGGTACTGGAAGGACTGGTTGGCCGGCAGCTGCAGCTTCAGCACCGCCACATCGGCGGCCGGCCGCTGGATCGACATCACCCGCGTGGGCATCTTCAGCACCGGGAACTGGTCGGCGGCCGTGACCTGGCGCGACTCGATGATGCAGTCGGTCTGCGGCGTGGCGCAGCAGCTCAGGATCAGGCCGGCGGCCTCCTCCTCGGCGCTGAGCGCCTTGAGCTGGTGCGCACCGTGGATCACCCGGCCTTCCAGCAGGCGGCTCTTGCACGAGCCGCAGGCGCCATCCTTGCAGCCATAGGGCAGACCGATGCCCTGGCGGATCGCCGTGGGCAGCATGACCTCGTCGCGCGCGACCTCGAACTGGCGGCCGGAGGGCTGGACGGTCACGGTGAAATTCATCTCTTATCCTTCGGGGTTGTCATCACATCACCACGGGGCGAGATTGTGCCGCACCACCACCGGGGCCTGCGCCCTGCACTGCCTGCCGCGGCGACCCGCCTGCTGCGGCGCCCGCGCCTGCTGATCGTCGGCTGCGGCGATGTCGGCCAGCGCGTGGCCCGGCTGCTCGGCGAGCGCTGGCGCCTGGTCGCGCTGACCTCGGATGCCGCGCGCATGCCGGCACTGCGCGCGCTGGGCATCCGGCCGCTCGTCGGCAATCTGGATGAGCCCGCCACGCTGCGCCGGCTGGGCGCGCTGGCGCCGCGGGTGCTGCATCTGGCACCGCCGCCGGGCCACGGCACGGACGACCCGCGCACCGCGCACCTGCTGCAGGCGCTGGCCCGTCACGCGCCGCCGGGCGGGCACCGGCTGGTCTACGGCAGCACCACCGGCGTCTATGGCGACTGCGCGGGCGCGCGCTTCGACGAGACCCGCCCGGTCGCGCCGGCCAGCGAGCGCGCGCGTCGGCGTGTGGCCGCCGAGGCGAGGCTGCGCCAGGCGGGCGGCAGCGGCCGGCTGAAGGCGACGATCCTGCGCATTCCCGGCATCTACGCCGGCGACCGCCCGGGCGGCCATCCGCGCGAGCGGCTGCAGCGCGGTACGCCGGTGCTGCGCGCCGAGGACGATGTGCACACCAACCACATCCATGCCGACGACCTGGCGCGCGCCTGCGTCGCCGCGCTGCTGCGCGGGCGACCGCAGCGGGTGATCCACGTCTGCGACGACACCGAGCTGAGGATGGGCGACTACTTCGATCTGGCCGCCGACCTGTGCGGGCTGCCCCGCCCGCCGCGCATCAGCCGCGCCGAGGCGGCGCAGCGGCTCTCGCCGATGCAGATGAGCTTTCTGTCGGAGTCGCGCCGGCTGGTCAACCGGCGCCTGAAGGACGAGCTGAGGCTGACGCTGCGCCACCCGAGCGTGGCGACCGGTCTGCTGGCCTGAGGCCTGGAGCGCTCAGCGCCGACGCTGGCGGGGCGGGAACGGCGGCAGACCGCGCCAGTAGCGCATCATCAGCCAGCCGCCCAGCATGCCGCCGAGGTGGGCGAAGTGGGCCACGCCGTTGCTGCCCATCAGGCCGAACAGCAGCTCGATGCCGCCGAAAACCATCACGAAGATCTTGGCCTTCATCGGGATCGGCGGGAACAGCGGCATGATGGTGCGGTCGGGAAACATCATCCCGAAGGCCATCAGCAGGCCGAACAGCGCACCGGAGGCGCCCAGCGTCGGGCCGCCGCCGCTCGCCCCCAGGCTGACCACGATCAGCTGGATCACGCCGCCGGCCAGCGCGCTGGCGCCCAGGAACTGCAGATAGCGCTGACGGCCCCAGATCGACTCCAGCTCCGAGCCGAACATCCACAGGCCCAGCATGTTGAAGAACAGATGCCCCATGCTGCCGTGAAGGAAGGCATAGGTGATCAGCTGCCACGGCATGAAGGAGCCGCCGCCCAGGCCGCCGCCGAGCGGCCAGAGCGCGAACAGCGCCTCGACCCAGAAACCGAACAGCAGCTGCACGCAGAACAGCGCGGTGCAGATCAGCATCAGGGCCTTGGTGACGGGCGGGATCTGGGGCATGTCGGCGGAGGTTGCGGGGATCCGCGAGGGATCTGGTGCCGGAGGCCGGACTCGAACCGGCACGCCTGTGAGGGCGGTGGATTTTGAATCCACTGCGTCTACCGATTTCGCCACTCCGGCAGGAGAAAGAGGATGCGTCGGTCGCGCGGCGGCGATTATGGCATGGCCCCACGCCGCACCGACCTTGCTGCCACAATCGCCCCGATCAGCGACCCCGAGGACCCCAAGGAGAGAAGATGCCTGACTACAAGACCGTCGAGGATGTCATCGGCGCGACCCCGCTGGTGCGGCTGCAGCGCCTGGCCGGCGAGGAGGCCGCGCGACGCGGCAACGTGATCCTCGCCAAGCTCGAAGGCAACAACCCGGCCGGCTCGGTCAAGGACCGCCCGGCCATCAGCATGATCCGCCGCGCCGAGGAGCGCGGCGACATCCGCCCCGGCGACACGCTGATCGAGGCCACCAGCGGCAACACCGGCATCGCGCTGGCGATGGCCGCGGCCGTGCGCGGCTACCGGATGGTGCTGATCATGCCGGAGGACCTGTCGATCGAGCGCGCGCAGACGATGAAGGCCTTCGGCGCCGAACTGGTCCTGACCCCGAAGGCCGGCGGCATGGAATACGCCCGCGACCTGGCCGAGCAGATGCAGCGCGACGGCAAGGGCCGGGTGCTCGACCAGTTCGCCAACCTCGACAACCCGCGCATCCACTACGAGACCACCGGCCCGGAGATCTGGAACGACACGCAAGGCCGCGTCACCCACTTCGTCAGCGCGATGGGCACCACCGGCACCATCACCGGCACCTCGCAGTACCTGAAGGAGATGAGCCCGCAGGTGTGCATCGTCGGCGCACAGCCTTCGGAGGGCTCGCGCATTCCCGGCATCCGCAAGTGGCCCGAGGCCTACCTGCCGAAGATCTACGAGCCGCGGCGCGTCGACGAGATGATCCTCGTCAGCCAGGCCGACGCCGAGGACATGGCCCGGCGCCTGGCACGCGAGGAAGGCCTGTTCGCCGGCATCTCGGCCGCTGGCGCCTGCTGGGCGGCGCTGCAGGTCTCGGCCCGGGTCGAGAACGCCACCATCGTCTTCATCGTCTGCGACCGCGGCGACCGCTACCTCTCCACCGGCGTCTTCCCGGCCTGAACGCACCACAACACAGCACAAAACAAACCACTATGGTGCCTTGCGCACCATGAATGGAATGCTCGTGAACAGCGCTGCCCCACGACAAGGCAGCCACGCGCCAGCACGGGGTCGGCGCCACCGGCCCCAATCCGGAAAAAAATTCATCTCAGCCTCCCGGAACCCTCCCGTTTCCGAGGGGAACCGGTCGAAATCCCGACATGGGAGGCTCGTGATCTGAGCCATGCTTGGCATCGCAATTGCGATCCGTCAGGTTCCGATCGTGCGCACCACCGAAGTGCGCATGCCCTCCAGACCGCGGGTGAACCTCGAGATGAACGAACTGATCAACATGACCTGGGTGGCGATCTGCACCGCCCTGGTCTTCTTCATGCAGGCCGGCTTCGCGCTGGTCGAGGGCGGCCTGTCGCGGGCCAAGAACTCGATCAACGTGATCATGAAGATCTACCTCGGCACCTGCCTGGTCGGGGTGGGCTTCTGGGTGGCGGGCTACGGACTGGCCTTCGGCAGCAGCCAGGGCGGCCTGATCGGCACGAGCCTGTTCGCGCCCGAGGGCCTGAAGGCCTTCGACGCGGTCGGCCTGCTCTACCAGATGATGTTCGCGACCACCGCGGTCAGCATCGTCTCCGGCGCGGTGGCCGAGCGCATGCGCTACGGCGCCTACCTGGCCTTCGCGCTGCTGATGTCGCTGCTGATCTACCCGGCCTATGCGCACTGGACCTGGAACCCGTCGGGCTGGCTGAAGACGATGGGCTTCGTCGATCTGGCCGGCGGTGGCGCGGTGCACGCGATCGGCGCCTGGTGCTCGCTGGCGGGCCTGCTGGTGCTGGGGCCGCGCCTGGGCCGCTTCGGCCGCAACGGCGAGGTGCGCGACATTCCCGGCCACAACCTGCCGATGGTGGCGCTCGGCGGCTTCATCCTGTGGATGGGCTGGTTCGGCTTCAACGGCGGCTCGATCGGCGGACTGGAAAGCGGCCAGCTCGGCACGGTGCTGCTGTCGACCTACCTGGGCGGCTGCGCGGGCGGCATCGGCGCGCTGGCCTTCATGCGCCTGAGCGGCCGGCCGGTGCTGATGAGCGCCTCGGTCAACGGCAGCCTGTGCGGCCTGGCCTCGCTGACCGCCGGCGCCGCGACGATGAGCCCGGTCTTCGCGCTCCTGACCGGCCTGGTCGCCGGCGCGGCCTGCACCTGGGGCGCCGAGGCGCTGCGCCGGCTGCGCATCGACGATGCGGTCGACGCGATTGCGGTGCACGGCATCGGCGGCGTCTGGGGCCTGCTGGCCGCCGGCCTGTTCTACCAGGGCGATCTGTTCGACGGCGCCCGGGTGATGGTGCAGCTGCTGGGCGCGCTGGCCACCTTCGCCTGGGCCTTCCCGGTCGCCTGGCTGCTGTTCAAGATCATCGACCGCCTGATCGGCCTGCGCGCGCCGACGCTCAACGAGCAGCGCGGCCTCGACGCCACCGAGCACCACGAGATCGGCTACCCCGAGTTCCAGGATTCGCCGGGGCAGCTGCACAAGGAAACCTGATTCGATGGCCACTGAAGCCCTGTCCCTGCGCCGCCGCGCCGCCTGCGCGGCGCTGTCTCCCGTGCTCGACGAGGAGGCGCTGCTCGACGCGCTGCGTCTGCAGCACCAGTCGATGCGCGGCGACGCGGTCGCGGACATCATCCGCTACATCGATCAGGTGGCGCAGCGGCATCACATCGAGGCGCCGCTGCGCAAGAAGCTCTACGAGACCTTCTACAAGGCCCTGCGCCTGCCCGAGGACCAGCTGCCGATGGACCCGTGGCCGATGATGTATTCGCAGGCGCCCGCAGCACCGGCACCGGCTGCGCCCGCCCCCGCTGCGCAGGTCGCGGCGCCACCGGTGGCCGCGATCCATCCGGTGGCCGCGGCGATGCAGGCGGCCGGCATCGCACCGGGGCCGGCTCCGCTGCCGACACCGACCGCGCCGGCGCCCGCCACGGCCGCGGCACTGCCGCCCGAGCAGGCGGTCTGCGCCGACCTGATGCGCAGCGCGCTGGCCGAGGTGCAGCGCTTCCATCCCGGCGCACTGCAGGATCTGGGAGACAGCGCACTCGATCTGATCGACACGCTGAAGGTGCCGCTGTCGCTGCGGCGCACGCTGCGCGAGCTGTGGACACGGCCGCTGCAGGCGCACTGGGTGCTGGACCTGCCGGCGGCCGAGCTGTCGCAGGTGGTGCACCTGCTCTACATGGCGCTGTGCGAGGCACTCGGCCCGGTCGAGGCCGACCAGGTGCTGACCCGCGCGGTGCGCGCCACCGAGCAGGGCCCGCAGGCGCGGCAGTTCTCGCCGCGCCGGCTGCTCTGAGCCCGGGGCGGGATCAGACCGCGGCCGGCCCCATCCGGGCCAGCATGTCGGCGGCAGCCGCCTGATGCCGACCGCTGTCCTCGCGCAGCACCCCCTCGAGCAGCTCGCGCGCAGCCGCCTCGCGGCCGATCTCGAGACAGGTGCGGGCCATCTCGACGCGCAGGGCACCGCGCAGCTCCGGATCGATCGATCCGGCCAGCGGGGCCGCAGGCACAGGCGCCGACGACGAGGTCTCCTCGCCTTCAGCCGCCACCGGGCGGACCAGCTCGGTCACCAGCGGCGCGGCCTCGACGGTGCGGGCCATGTCGGCCGCGGCGGTCGACACGTCGAAGTTGCGCGGCGCCGAGGCGCGCAGGGTCTCGACCGGCGAAGCGGACGGCAGCGCCGCCTCCTGCAGGCCGGGGCGACGACGCCACAGGATCACGCCGCCGGCCAGAACGCCCGCGCCCAGCAGCCAGGGCAGCCAGCGCAGCGCCGAGGCCGGAGCCGCCGCCTCATCGCCCTCGCGGGCCGCAGGACGAGCGACATCGGCCGCCGGACGGGTGGCCGGGCTCGCGGGGGCGAGCGTCGCCGACGAGGCCGGCGCTTCGGCCGGGACTTCAGCGGCGGCGGACGCCGGCGCAGACGCGGGCATCGGCTCCGGGGCAGGCGCCTGGACGACCGGAGCGGCCGGCATCGAGGCTGGAGCGCTCGCCGGGGCGGGCGCAGGCGCGGAGGCGGCCACCGGCGGCGGCGTCACCACCGCAGCGACCGGCGCGCCTGCCGCCGGCAGCGCGGGCAGCGTCGCGCCCGACTTCAGCGCCGCCAGATGCGCCTCCACCAGCGCCATCGATGCCGCGCGATCCTCCGCCTTCAGCTCGCCCAGCGAGGGCAGCACCAGCGGCACGCCCTGGCGCAGCCGGTGGATGTTGCCCTTGACGAAGGCATCCGGATTGCGACGCAGCACGGCCACCATGACCTGCTGGCGCCCGACACCGGCCTGCCGGGCCACCTTGCCGGCGATGTCCCACAGATTGTCCTGCGCGACGGTCGTGCGGAAGGGCCGGGCCGTCTCGCCGACGATCGGCTCCGCCGCCGGCTGGGCCGACGCCACGGGCAGGAGCGCCAGCGGTGCGCAGGCCAGCGCGAGATGGAGCAGTCGGCGCTTCAGAGGAGGCAGCATGGGGTGTTCACACCATCAAGGTGTCCATCAGGTCGATCATGAACTCGGTGTCCTCCTGGTCCTGCTTCTCCCAGCCGCTCAGGCCCAGCGCCTCGAGCGTGCGACGCCCGTCGGAGGCCGGATCGTCCATCGACAGCAGCAGCTGCTGCAGAGGCTCGCGCAGATGCGCGGCGCGCGGGCCCACCAGCAGCACATGCCGCACCAGGCTGATCTCGCTGGTCATCAGCGGGCGCAGCTGGCGGCGGATCGGCGCGCTCAGGTCGTCGAAGGCCTCCTTCAGGAAGAAGCCGCAGTCGGCCTTGCCCTGAAGCAGGGTTCGCGCCAGGACCACGTAGGTCGACACCGAGGCGGTGGACACGTTGTCGCGGTTCAGGTCGGCCGACTCCAGCAGGATCATGCCGATCAGGTTGACATCCGGGTCGCGGGTCACCGCCAGGCGCAGGCCGGGCTGCAGATCCTCGACCGACTGCGCCGGCGAGTCGGCCGGCACCGCGATGACCACCTCGTCGGGGCAGTCGCGCGGCGCGGCGATGGCGACGAAGCCCTTCTCGCGCACCAGCATCGCCGCGTCATAGGGATTGGCGTAGATCAGGTCGACCTTGTCGGCGGCAATCGCCTGGCGCTGCGCGGCGAAGTCCTCGTACAGCTCCAGGTGGATGCGCTCGCCCAGCCGGCGCTGCAGCCAGGTGTTGAACACATACCAGCCGGCGATGTGCTCGGGCGAGAAGTCGGGGCTGACCGTCAGCTCCAGCGGCGTGGTCGCGGCGTTCTCGCTCACTTCAGTTCCTCCGCCCGCATCCGGGCATAGAGCGCGATGCACTCGTTGACCTTGCTGCGCGAAGGCTTGCGACGCACCGAGGTGTAGCCCACGACCCGGCCGTCGCGCACGTTCGGGATCGCGGTGGCGAACACCCAGTAGTGCGCGCCGTCCTTGCGCAGGTTCTTCACATAGCCCTGCCACTTCTCTCCGCGCTCGACGGTGTCCCACAGGTCCTTGAAGGCCGCCGCCGGCATGTCCGGATGGCGCAGGATGCAGTGGTTCTCGCCGATCAGCTCGTCGCGCTCATAGCCGGACATGTCGACGAAGGCCTGATTGGCGTGGGTGATCACGCCGGCGGTGTCGGTGCGCGAGACGATCAGCTTGCCGTCCGGATACGGCACCTCATGGTCCACGACCAGCACCCGGCGGGTGCGCCCGTCGTGGTAGCTCATCGTCAGCTCGCGCCGTTCCCCCGGCACCAGATCGGACTCGTTCATGTCGGTCATCATCGGATTCCCTCGATCACGAAGCGAACCGATCAGATGACCTTGCTGATGGCGTCGGCAGCACGCTTGACGTCGAGGAAGATCAGGCCCAGGCGGGAATTGGGCTTGCACAGCGCGGTCAGCACCGAGTCGGGACCGGCATGCGTCATCAGCACATAGCCCTTGGCGCCCTTGACCAGCACCTGCTCGAGCTCGCCGCGGGCCAGCTCGCGCGAGGTGCGGTCGCCCAGCGACAGCATCGCGGCGCTCATCGCGCCGACGCGGTCCTCGTCCATGCCGGCCGGCAGCATCGAGGCCATCATCAGGCCGTCGGTGGACAGCACGGCCGAGGCCTCGATGTCGGCGGTCGAGCCGTTCAGTTCGCTCAGGATCGAGTTCAGCAGGTCTTCACGCATGGGCGTTTCCTTCGGGAAAAGTGGTGGTTGGGTGGTCGAGGGGAGAGGGAGGCCATCCGGGCGTCCGGTGCGGCCCCCCCGCCACGCCGGATCACCCGCAGATCAGTCGATCAGTCGATCAATCGATCAGGCGATCATCGCGTTCAGATCGACGTGCGGCCGTAGCGCACGCCCAGCGCCCACACCAGCGTGGTGAACGCCTCCTGGTTGAAGCGCGGCATGCCGCTGACGATCAGGATGAAGTAGTCGTCGCCGAAGTACAGCGGCCAGAAACCGACCTCGCTGCAGCCGGCGGCATTCACCATGCCCCAGCCATCGCTGCGCAGGCGCATGTTGCCGTGCAGCAGCCGCGAGTGGCGCTCATGCACGCTGGCGATGTCGCCGCCCAGCGCGGCCAGTTCCTCCGAGGTCTCGTGCGCGAAGCCGGCGGTGCCCAGGTACAGGCCGCGCTTGTCGGCCAGGATGGCCTTGCCCTCGTCGGAGAGCTGGGTCAGCAGCGGCGGCAGCATCGCCTCGATCGAGTCGGGCGGCACCTCGACCTGCATCGGCAGACCCTGTACGAAGCCGGAGGACTGCAGCCGGTAGACGAACTCGAGCGCATCCTGCTGGTTCAGGCCCATCCAGTCCTGCACCAGATCGGCGCTCAGGCGCGGCGTCTCCGGCTCGCTGAGCAGGCGCTGCAGGAAGGTGCGCGCCGGCTCTCGGGTCGGCCGGCTCGCGGCGTAATAGGCGCCCGCCGGGGTCGGGTGCAGGTAGAACTCGCCGGTGAGCGTGTAGTGATCCATGGGCGCGGGCATCGGCAGACAAGCCGCCAGGAGAGTCGGTTCGGGAACTCGGCAGTCAGAGGGTCGGATCGATCTGCAGCAGCAGCGCCTCGATCAGCACCGAGACATCGCCGCGCTGGCGCGCATCGACCTCGAAGATCGGCGCAGTCACCTCGAGCTCGGCGAGCTGGCGGGCGTAGTCGTCGATCGTCGGGGTGGCGCGCGCATCCATCTGCGTCACGCCGATGACCAGGCGGGTGCTGTCGATGAATTCCTTGAAGGACTTGATGTAGAAGCGCATGTCCTCGAAGGGCGTCGGCCGGGTGTTGTCGAGCAGCAGCACCAGCCCGATCCCGCCCTTGGTGAGGATGTCCCACATGAAGTCGAAGCGCTCCTGGCCGGGCGTGCCGTACAGGTGGACCTTCTCCTTGGGGCCGAGGCGGATCATGCCGTAGTCCATCGCCACCGTCGTGTTGGACTTGCGCTTCTGCGTCATGTCCGAGGCATGCTCGTCGGTGCGGATCGGCTCGATGTCGCTGATCGAGGCGATCGCCGTGGTCTTGCCGGCACCGACGGGGCCGGTGAAGATGATCTTGTGGTCGGTATGGGCCATGAGAATGTGTCCGGGGCGTCCTGGGGTCGTCGTGGAGGAGGACGTCTTCGATTATTTGTGCAGCCAGCCGAACAGGCGGGTCAGCAGACCGCGGTTGTCCTTGGCCTTGCCGCGCTGCGACCTGCGGATCTGGCCGCCGTCGTCGGTGATCAGGTCCAGCGCGAGCGCCGCGTTGTAGAACGCGAACACATGGCGCTGGGCGATCTTCAGAGACTGGGCCGTCTCCAGCAGCGAGGCGCCGCGCGTGGCCCAGAGCGCGGCGATGCGCAGCGCGTGCGGGGTGCGGTGCAGCCGGGTCAGGTTCGGCCAGCTCTTCAGATAGACGGTCGCGGCCGGGTCGACGCCGACCGGCAGCCGGCCGGCCGAGGTCTCCAGCGCCGCCTGCCAGAGCACCTGGTCGAGCCGGCGCACCAGCGCGGTCCGGGTCAGCGTGTCCTGCAGATCGGCGAACTCCTGGCGGCTGAAGGCACGGGTCTTCGGGCGCTTGTCCACCGGCGCGCGCACCAGCTCGGCGAAGCGCTCGGCCGAGAACTCGCAGTAGATCAGGTTGGTGGTGCCGTCGACGGTGATGCGGCCGGCCGCGCTCTCCAGGTGCGCGGGCACCTGCCACTTGCCGCTGACCTGGAAGGCATCCTTCAGCACCCCGACCAGATGCTGGGCCGGGTCGAAGCGCAGCGAAGCGTCGGCCGCCAGCGCAGCGGCATCCATGTCGGCACGGGCGCCGCAGTAGCGCGCCTCGTCGACCAGCTCCTCCGGGCGGCAGCGACGCAGGCCCTGGGCATCGAAGGCGGCCGAGGCCAGCGCAGGCACCGCCTCGGCGGGCGCTGCGGTGCGGGGCGCCTCCTTGGGCAGGTCCTTGGGCGTGTCCTTCGGCAGATCCTTGCGGACCGGCGCGACCGCAGGAGCCCGGGAGGCCGCGGGCTGTGGCGCGACGGCAGGCCGCACTGCGGGCGCGGCCACGGCCGCCTCCAGCACCGGCTCGGCCACCGGCGCAGCCACCACCGGCGCCGGCGCAGGCGCCGCCACCGGCACGGGGGCCGGCGCCGGGGCGGATGCCGCTGGCCGCACCGGAGCCGGCGCAGGCGCGCTCGGCCTCGCGGACACCGGCGCCGGGGCAGGTGCGGTGTCGCGGCCGAACAGCCGGCGCAGCAGTCCCCCGAAGCCACCCGGACGAGCCGGCGCAGGTGCCGGTGCCGGTGCGGGCGCCACCACCGGTGCAGCGGCAACGGGCGCCGGTTCAGGCGCAGGCGGGCTGGCAGGTACGGGCGCCGCCACGGGCTCCGGCGCAGGCTCCGGGGCCGGCGTGACCTCCTGCCACTGCGACGCCGGTCCGGTGTCGACGACCGGCTGAGCCGCAGCCGGGACTGCAGCCGGCGCCTCGACCGCATCAGGCGCCGCCACCGGCGCCCCCAGGCGGCCGGCGCGCAGATCGGCTGCCGCCGCCAGCAGCGAGGCCGGCGTCACCGGCTTGTGCACCCACACGGCGCCCTCGACCTGCTGAGGCTGGGTCGACAGCGCGATGCCGGGCCGGCCACTGCGAGCCCGGAAGGCCTCCCAGTGCAGGCGAGACTCCAGCGTATCGAAGTCGAAGATGGCCACATCGGCCACTTCCTCGCCGCTCGGCGCAAAACTGCTGCGGCCGGAGCTCGAGAAGAAGAAATCCAGCACCGCCTGCGTGCGCGGCGGCAGGGACAGAAGGGCAACCTTCAATCGGGTTTGCAGCTTGGAGGCTTCCACTGACTACAGGCTCAAGGTCGTAGGGAATCGATCGTGGATCTGGAGTCGTCGCGCCAACGGCGTCTCAGACCCAGCCCGCAGGCACCGCACCGTGGCGCGCGACCAGCCGCTCGGCCATCGCGGCCTTCGCGGCGTCGTCGCGGCTGTGGCGATAGATCGCCAGCAGCTCGCGCAGGACCTCGTCGTCCTGCGGCGCGTCGAGAAGTGCTTCCTCAAGCATGCCACGGGCACCTTCCAGGTCGCCGTATTCGAGTAACGACATCGCCTGCTGGAACGGCGTCTCCCGCGCCACCTCGCGACGCTGCAGTTCCACCATCGCCGAGGCCCCGAGCACCGCGCTGTCGAACAGCGACCAGTCCTGCGCCGGCAGGCGGGTGCCGCGCGGCAGACCGCTGTCCAGATGCACCCGCAGCAGATGGGCATCCTGCGGATCGAGCCAGGGCTCGGCCTGGTCGAGCAGCTGGCGGCGCAGGCCACGCCCCCGGTCACCCAGCGCCAGGAAAAGATCGACCAGCGCGCCGAAGGCCCGCTCGGTCAGCGGCGGCTGACAGGCCAGCAGCACCCGGCGCACATGCGCCTCGACATCGAGCGCGTCGCGCGCCACCTGACCGGAGAGATGCCGCCATGCGGCCAGGGGATCGACCCCGGGCGGACAGTCGAGCCGGCCGGCCCGCACATAGGCGAACACCGGATCGATCGCCCCCTGGATCGATCCCTGGAAGATCTGCTCGACTGCGCTCATTGCCACCCGCTCGCCCGGCCCACGCACCGGATCATGTGTCCTTCGATCACCGCACCCTGGTGCATCTCGATCGCCCCGTAATGGACATCGCCGCGAATGCGCGCACCGGCGCGCAGCTCGACGAGACCGCTGGCATGCACCGGCCCGTCGATGTAGCCGTAGACCACCAGATGCGACACCCGCACCTCGCCGGCCACTCGCCCCTGGTCGCCGATCGTCAGCGTGCCCGCGTCGGTGCATGACACCGTGACGTCGCCGTCGACCTGTCCGTCGATGCGCAGCCCGCCGGAGAAGATCAGGTCGCCGCGGACCTGCGTGCCGACGCCGAGCAGACAGTCGATGCGCTCGAGCTTCGGGTCATCCGTCATCTGCCGGGTCGTGCGGAGGAAAGGCATGGCGTGCGGCCCTCGCGATCGATGGGAAGAGAGGTCGGGACGGTGGTGCATCGGCACATCATCCGTCATGGCGGCAACAGGGTCGAGTCAGCCGGCCGCCGGTGCAGCAGGCCCGCCCCCCTGCCCGAGGGAGCCCCGCAACGGCAAAGCCATGCATCCGCAGCACGGCATGAACCTGTGATAAATGCATCCAAACACCCCGCATATCTCCGATTTGAACACGACAGGCTCAGACAATGACCCAGGTCGATCTCATCGAAGGAAGCCAGGGTCGATTTTGCTCAAGAACGTCAGTTTTTGGTACCAAAATGATCCCGGATCAGGCGCCGCAGCCCATCGGCAGCCGGCCGGAGGCCGGTTAAGATCCGGCCTCCCTTGCGCAGCCCCTGGATCCACACCATGCCCCGCTGTGATCGCCCCACCGCCGCGATGCCCCAACGCCATCGCCCCCCCGGCCACCGTCGCCGCCTGCTGCTGGGCCTGCCGCTGCTGGCGCTGCTGGCGCAGGCCACGCCTCGAGCGCACGCGCAGCATCAGGTGCGCCGCGCCTTTCCCGCCGAGGCGCTGCGCGGCACGCTGCTGGTGCTCGATGCCCCGGAGGTGCGCCTGAACGGCGAGGCCGCCCGCCTGGCCCCGGGCGCACGCATCCGCGACGAGAACAACCTGCTGGCGATGAGCGCCGCGCTCACCGGCCGCCGGCTGACGGTGAACTACACCGTCGAAGCCCTGTTCGACGGCTCGGTGCTGCTGCGCGATGTCTGGATCCTGCGGGCCGACGAGATCGCGAACTTCTGGCCGCGCTCGCGCGAGGAAGCCGCGCGCTACCAGCTCGACCCGGCCGCCCAGGTCTGGAGCCGGCGCAGCGCCTGAGCCCGGCCTGCGGACGCGCGGCGCCCCACGGTCGCTCGTCCGACGACTTTTTCCACCGTCCTTGACCGGCCGCGCCTGGCGCCGCGTCGGTTGCCTTTGTTTCGATTTGCTTGCAATCATGAACAACGAACCCTCCGTTCCCACCGATGCGCCGGCGCAGAAGAAGGTCTACATCCGCACCTTCGGCTGCCAGATGAACGAATACGACTCGGACAAGATGTCCGACGTCATGAAGGCCGCCGAGGGCTACACGCCGACCGACGACCCGGAAGAGGCCGACCTGATCCTCTTCAACACCTGCTCGGTGCGCGAGAAGGCGCAGGAGAAGGTCTTCAGCGATCTCGGCCGCGTCAAGCACCTGAAGAAGAAGGGCGTGCTGATCGGCGTCGGCGGCTGCGTGGCCAGCCAGGAAGGCGCGGCGATCATCGAGCGCGCGCCCTATGTCGACGTGGTCTTCGGCCCGCAGACGCTGCACCGCCTGCCGCAGATGCTCGAGGCCCGCCAGCGCGCCGGCCGCCCGCAGGTCGACATCAGCTTTCCCGAGATCGAGAAGTTCGACCACCTGCCGCCGGCGCGGGTCGAGGGCTCGTCGGCCTTCGTCTCGATCATGGAAGGCTGCAGCAAGTACTGCTCCTACTGCGTCGTGCCCTACACCCGCGGCGAGGAGTTCAGCCGCCCGTTCGAGGAAGTGCTGACCGAGGTGGCGGGCCTGGCCGACCAGGGCGTCAAGGAGATCACGCTGCTGGGCCAGAACGTCAACGCCTACCGCGGCAAGATGGGCGAGACCAGCGAGATCGCCGACTTCGCGATGCTGATCGAGTACGTCGCCGAGATCCCCGGCGTCGAGCGCATCCGCTACACCACCAGCCACCCGAACGAGTTCACGCAGCGCCTGATCGACGTCTACGCACGCGTGCCGCAGCTGGTGAACCACCTGCACCTGCCGGTGCAGCACGGCGCCGACCGCATCCTGTCGGCGATGAAGCGCGGCTACACCACGCTCGAATACAAGAGCACGATCCGCAAGCTGCGTGCGGTGCGCCCGGACATCAGCCTGTCCACCGACTTCATCGTCGGCTTCCCCGGCGAGACGGCCGAGGACCACGCGCGCACGATGAAGCTGATCGAGGACATCGGCTTCGACGCCAGCTTCAGCTTCATCTACAGCGCCCGCCCCGGCACGCCGGCGGCTGCGCTGCCGGACGACACGCCGCAGGAGGTCAAGCTCGCGCGCCTGCAGGAGCTGCAGGCCGCCATCGAGGAGAACGTGCGCCGCATCAGCACCTCGCGCGTCGGCACCGTGCAGCGCATTCTGGTCGAGGGCCCGAGCCGCAAGGATCCGAGCGAGCTGATGGGCCGCACCGAGTGCAACCGCATCGTCAACTTCCCCGGCGGCCCGAACGCGGCGCGTCTGGTCGGCCAGATGATCGACGTGACCATCACCTCGGCGCTGCCGCACTCGCTGCGCGGCGAGGTGGTGGTGGTCTGATCAGCGCGGGCTGAGCGCGTCGTCCTCGGCCTCCTGCCAGCCGCGGTAGCGGGCAGCCAGCGCCATCGCGCGCTCGGCGTCGGCCGCGGTGACGGTGTCGGCATGGCGGTAGCCGCTGTCGAGCAGATGCTGCATGTGCCAGCGGTTGCCCAGCAGGCCGAAGACCAGATGGATCAGCAGCAGCACGCCCGAGAAGATCAGCGCGCCGACCAGTTCCAGAGGCACCAGCAGGCCCGCCAGCACCAGACTGGCCAGGCCGGCCAGGCCGACGCCCCACATCTTCAGCGCCAGCGCCCAGAAGCATCCCAGACCGAAGGCAGTCCACGACCAGCCGGGGCGAATGCTCTCCAGCGCACCGTCGGGATGCTTGAACACCTTGAACTGCCTCATTTCCAGCTCCTGAACTTGTTGTGGCCGCCATCCTATGCAGCCCGGCCGGGGAACCCCCTCGTTCAAATGGAGGGGTTCAAACGCCCAGCGAGCACTTGTTCACGGGGCAAGGTCAGGAAAATCCCTTGACCCCCTCATTCAGGGGGCCTCATCCGAAGCCCGCCATGAGGCGGTTCAGTCGGTCGGAAGCAACAGACTGCCCGGGGCATGCAGCCCGAGGTGGATCGCCGCCATGACCGCCTGAGTGCGGGTGTTGACCTCGAGCTTGCGGAAGATCGCCTGCACATGGGTCTTGACAGTGGCCTCCGACAAGTCGAGCTCGCGGCAGATGGCCTTGTTCGACTTGCCCTCGATCATGCGCTCGAGCACCTCGCGCTGCCGCGCCGACAGCGGCTCGCGATGCTCGGCGGCCACCGCCTCGGGCAGCAGCAGCAAGCGCCGCAGCAGCGCCAGCAGATCCTCCGAGCCGACCTCCTTCGGCAGGAAGGCGCTGGCCCCCAGCCGGCGCAGCTCCAGCGCCAGACCGGCCTCGGTCGCGCCGGACACCACCACGACCGCGGTGCCCGGGCACGCCCGGCGCAGGCGCTCGAGCGTCAGCACGCCGCGGCTGTCGCGCAGCATCAGGTCCAGCACGATCAGATCGATGTCGGGATGGCGCTCGCACTGGCGCAGGGCCAGGTGGAGCGAACCGGCCTCCAGCACCCTCAGCTCGGGCAGTCGCTGACGCAGCAGCAGCGCAAGGCTCTCGCGAAACAGCACATGGTCATCGACCAGCAGCACGGTTCTCATGATCAGACTCCCCCTGGGCGCAGCCCTGCGGCCCGCCGGCGGATTCCGGCTGGCCGGAACTGCTCATCACACCTTGATTGTGCAGACGCGCTGGATCAGGCCGGCTTGCGGGCCGTCAAGCCACGGCCTCAACCCTATGGCTGATCCCCGAGCCGCAGCGGCGCCGGAACATGCAAGATGGCGTCACCCCCGCCCTCCCCGGCCTGTCGCGCCATGCTCAGCCTGCGTCTGCCGTCCGTCCGCGCCCTGTCCGGCCTGTGGAGGCTTGTCCTGCCCGCACCTGGACCCATGCCGCCTGCGCTCCTGCTGCTGGTGGTGGTGCTGCTCGCCGGTCCTGCGCGATCCGCCCCGTTGGCGACGCCTTTGCCGCTGCAGCAGCAGCTTCAGGCCGAATTCCGCAAGGAAGGCGAGGCGCGCTGGCGCCCGGTCACCCTGCCGGACAGCTGGCGGCGACGCGATGAGCCGCCGCGCGGCACCGGGCTGTACAGGATCCGGCTGCCGGCATCCACGTCGGCCGGCGCCGACCTGGCGCTCTGGATCGAGCACATTCCCTCGCGTCACCGCATCCGGCTCAACGGCCATCTGCTGAGCGACCGCGCCGGACAGGAGCGGCATCTGCTGAGCATCGGCACCACCCTGGTGCGACTGCCGCCATCCGCGCGGCGGCAGGACGGCGTCGACCTGCTCGAGATCGAGGTGGCGGGCGATTTCCCGCGCGCCGGCCTGGGCGTGCTGCACATCGGGCCCGAGGACCTGCTGCTGCGCGGGCCGGTATGGTCCTGGCAGCAGCAGCGCCTGGCGGTGCAGCTGATCAATGCGGCGGCCAGCGGCATCGCGCTGTTCATGCTGCTGCTGTGGGCGGTACGTCGCAACGAGCGCGCCCTGGGCTGCTTCGGCCTGCTGGCCCTGCTGGCGACGCTGCGCAACCAGGCCTATTTCAGCATCGCCAGCCCGGTCCCCGGCCCGCTCAGCAGTCTGCTGTTCTATCTGCTCCAGCTGCTGACCGTGGTGCTGCTGGGGCATTTCGTGCGCGCCCATGTCCAGCAGGAAGCGCCGCGGCTGCGCTGGCTGCTGCAGGTCGGCGGCGGCGCGCTGGCGCTGGCGGGCACGATCGGCATCCTGGCCGGCCAGAGCGATGCGGTGCGGCAGCTGGCCTATCCGGTGCTGATCGTCATGGTGCTGTGGTCCCTGGCACTGATGGTTCGGCATGCGCCCGGCGCCAGCACGTTCCAGCGGGCGCTGATGCCGGCCGGCATGCTCGCGGTGCTGGTCGCCGGCGTGCACGACTACCTCCATCAGACCGGCCGCACCACGGTCAGCGATGCCTACTGGACCCCGTTCGCGGTGCCGCTGATCGTGGCCGTCTTCGCGGCTCAGCTGCTGTCCCGGCTGGCCGAGGGTCTGATGCGCGGCGACCGCGACCGCCTCGAGCTGGAGCGTCAGGTCGCGCTGCGCACCGCCGAGCTGAACCAGGCGGTGCAGGCCCGCAGCCGCTTCATCGCCTCGGCCAGCCATGACCTGCGCCAGCCGATGAGCGCACTGCGCATGCTGGCCGAGCTGCTGCACCAGACCCTGCGGGAGCAGCCGGTCGCGCCGGCCCGGACCGGCCAGCGCATCACCGAGCTGGCCGGACAGATCGATCGCACCAGCCAGACGATGGCCAGCCTGCTCGACGGCCTGCTCGACCTGTCGCGCATCGAGGGGTGCAGCCAGCAGCCACGGCCGGCTCCGGTGCCGCTGCAGCCGCTGCTGCGCACCGTGGCGGCGGACTGCGATGCGCTGGCGATGGCCCGCGGCCTGCGGCTGATCGTGCGGCCGACCCCAGCGGTGGTCATCGCCGACGCGCTGCTGCTCGAGCAGATCCTGCGCAACCTGGTCGGCAATGCGGTGCAGAACACCCTGAACGGCGGCGTGCTGGTGGGCGTGCGCCCGCATGGCCGCACGCAGGTGCGGCTGGTGGTGATCGACACCGGCCCCGGCCTCGACCCGGCCTGGCTCGACGACGCCCCCCCCCGGGCGGCGGCCTGGGCCTGGGCATCGTGCGCCGCTGCGCCCGGCTGATGCAGGCCCCGCTGAGCCTGCGCTCGACACCGGGCCGGGGCAGCAGCTTCAGCCTGGTGCTGCCCAGGCTGACGCCAGCCGCACTCAGTCGTGCGTCATCGTCCTGAAGCGCTCGGCCTCATGCCCGTCGACCAGTCCGAGCCGCACCGCGGCCAGCACCGCCTGCGTGCGATTGCAGACATCGAGCTTGCGGAAGATCGCCTGCAGATGCGTCTTGACCGTCGCCTCGGACAGATCGAGCTCGCGGCTGATCAGCTTGTTCGACTTGCCCTCGACCAGCAGGCCGAGCACCGCACGCTGACGCGGCGACAGCGGCTCGGGCTCGGCAGGCGCGGCCGACTGCAGCAGCCGGCGCACCGGCTCGACCAGCGCGTCGATGCCCAGCGACTTCGGCACGAAGCCGGCGGCGCCACGCTCGATCAGCTCGGCCGCCGGCATGTCGTCGACCGATCCCGACAGCACCAGCACCGGCAGCTGCGGACAGGACTGGCGCAGGCGCTCGAAGGTGGCCAGCCCGCGGCTGTCGCGCAGCTCCAGGTCGAGCAGCACCAGATCGACCGGCCGGTCCTGCGCCGCCAGCAGCCTCATGCCCAGGTGCAGGGAACCGGCCTCCAGCAGGCGAATCGGGCCGAGGCGCTGGCCCAGCAGCAGGCCCAGTCCCTCCCGGAACATCACATGGTCATCGATCAGCAGCACAGACTTCATGGTGCTTTCCTCCCCGCCGATGAATGTAGCGCCATGACCGACCATTCCACCGCCCTCTTCCGCTGCCCGCACGACCCGCTGACGGTGCTCGAGCGCGGCTGGCTGTCCGCCAACAACATCGTGCTGCACGGCCATCCCGGCGAGGGCGCGGTGCTGGTCGACACCGGTCACTGCAACCACGCCGGGCAGACCCTGGCCCTGCTGCACCACGCCCTGCAGGGCGAGCCGCTGCGGCGGGTGCTCAACACCCATCTGCACTCGGATCACTGCGGCGGAAATGCGACAGTCCAGGCCGCATTCAGTTCACAGATCCTGGTACCTGCCGGATCGCTTGCGGCAGTCATAGACTGGGACGAAGACAGGCTGGGCTACCGACCGACCGGCCAGCGCTGCCCGCGCTTCGTGGCGGCGGGTGCGCTGACCGCCGGCGAACGGCTGACGGTCGGCACGCGGCATTGGGAGGTGCTGGCCGCACCCGGACACGACCCGGACGCGCTGATGCTGTTCGAGGCGACCGACGGCGTGCTGATCTCGGCCGATGCGCTGTGGCAGAACGGATTCGGCGTGGTGTTTCCGGAGCTCGACGGCCTCGACGCCTTCGATCGGGTGGCCGAGACGCTGGCGCTGATCGGCCGCATCGCGCCGGCGCGGGTCATTCCCGGTCACGGCACGCCTTTCGACGATGTGCCGGCCGCATTGCAGCGCGCCGGCAGACGACTGTCCCGTTTTGTCGCGAATCCGGCACTGCATGCCCGTCATGCCGGCAAGGTTCTGCTGAAATATCACTTGATGGAAGAGCAGCAACAGGCTCTCGATGCGGCCCGTTCCTGGGCCGAGACCACACCGCTTTTCGAGTCGACCCGCAGCCGGGCAGGCTTCGACGGCCCCCCGGGCGAGTGGTTCCAGGAACTGCTGGCCGAACTGCTGGCCGTCGGCGCACTGCGCCTCGACGACCAGCAGCGGCTTCACGATGTCTAGGGAGTGCACTCATGGATCAGTTGCGCGCGATGCGCGTCTTCGCCCGCGTCATCGACGAGGGCAGCTTTGCCGGTGCCGCACGGGCGCTCGACCTGGCGCCAGCGGTCGTCACCCGGCTGGTGGCCGAGCTGGAGGACCATCTCGGCGCCCGACTCATCCAGCGCACCACCCGCAGCCTGGCCCTGACCGGCGTGGGCGAACGCTATCTGGAGCGGGTGCGCGCCATCCTCGCCGACGTGGACGAGGCCGAGTCGCTGGTGCAGGCCGCCAGCGAGGAGCCGCACGGCCATCTGCGGGTGATGGTGCCCTCGGCCTTCGCCAGCCATCAGCTCGCGCGCCATCTGCCGGCCTTCCATGCCGAGCATCCGCGCATCACGCTGTCGCTGACCTCGACGGTCGATCTCGCCAGCATCGACGAGCAGCATGACATCACCATCCTGGCGCTGCGCGATCCGCCCGAGGGCGATTTCGTCGCCCGCCAGTTCGCGCGCAGCGAGGTGATCCTGTGCGCCTCGCCGGCCTATCTGGCCCGCGCCGGCCGGCCGGTCGATCCGCTCGAACTCGAGCAGCACCAGATGCTGCTGCCGCCGACCTCGATGCTGCAGCGCGATGTCAGCTTTCACCATGACGGCGACAAGCGCTCGGTGCGGGTGCCCACGCCGCGCCGGCCGCTGCTGTCGACCGCGCACACCGACACGCTCTACGCGGCGGCGCTGGCCGGCCTGGGCATTGCCGGCCTGACCTCGCTGGTGGTGGAGGAGGCCCTGCGCCGAGGCGCGCTCGAGCGGGTGCTGCCGGGCTGGCATGCGCTGAGCCTGGGGCTGTGGATGACCATGCCCTCGCGCAAGCATGTGCCGGCGCGCATCCGCGCGTTCTGGAACTTCATGCTGCACACCTTCGGCGACGCCGACCGTGATCCGTGGCAGACCCATCCGCTGTGCAGCGGTGCGCCGACGCCGGTCTGACGCGGGCCTGATTCCGGCCTGATCCCGCCTGCCCTCAGGCCGGGGGCGCGCCGTCACCACTGCGCGACACGCCGGGCCCGAAGGCGCGCCACCACAGCGCCAGCGCCACCGCCAGCACCAGTGCCGCATGGCCGAGCATGCTGCCGTCGCGGCCCGCCAGCACCAGCGCGCCCGTCTGCGCCAGCAGCGCTGCGATCAGGGCCGGACGCAGCAGGGTCCGCCAGGACAGGCCGCCGAGCGCTCGGCGCCACAGCACGCGGCAGGCCGCGGTGGTCAGCAGCGTGGTCACCAGCGCCGGCAGCAGGAAATTGCACAGGTGCCAGAAAGCGTCGATCGGGCCCATCGTCGGGATCTCCCGGGAGGTTCATCAAGCGGAAACATGAGCCTCATCAAGATGAGGAGTCAGGCCGGGGATCTTACAATTGCGCGATGAGCGTCTTCGCCCTCAGCCTGAACCATCACACCGCGCCGGTCGACCTGCGCGGCCGGTTCGCGTTCACGCTGGAGCAGATCCCGGCGGCACTGCACGGCCTGCGCTCCGGCCTGTCGCGCGCCACCCCCGAGGCCGCGCTGCTGTCGACCTGCAACCGCACCGAGCTCTACATCGCCACCCCGACGCCGCAGAGCCGCACGCTGGTGCGCCCGACGCTGGAGTGGCTGGCCACGCACGGCGACGTCAGCGCCGACGAGCTGCTGCGCCACACCCATGTGATGGAGCGCCAGGAAGCCGCGCGCCACGCCTTCCGCGTCGCCTCCGGGCTGGACTCGATGGTGCTGGGCGAGGCGCAGATCCTCGGCCAGATGAAGCAGGCGGTGCGCGAGGCCGATGCCGCCGGCATGCTGGGCACGACGCTGCACCAGCTCTTCCAGCGCTCCTTCTCGGTCGCCAAGGAAGTGCGCACCGCCACCGAGATCGGCGCGCACTCGATCAGCATGGCCGCCGCCGCCGTGCGCCTGGCCGGCCAGCTCTTCGAGGACCTGAGCCGCATCCGCATCCTCTTCGTCGGCGCCGGCGAGATGATCGAGCTGGCCGCGACCCACTTCGCCGCGAAGGCGCCGCGCCACATCACCATCGCCAACCGCACGCTCGAGCGCGGCGAAAAGCTCGCCGCGCAGTTCGGCGCGGAGGTGATGCGGCTGGCCGACCTGCCCTCGCGCCTGCACGAGTTCGACGCGGTGGTGTCGTGCACCGCCAGCGCGCTGCCGCTGATCGGTCTCGGGGCGGTCGAGCGCGCGCTGAAGGCGCGCCGGCGCCGCCCGATCTTCATGGTCGACCTGGCCGTGCCGCGCGACATCGAGCCCGAGGTCGCGCAGCTCGAGGATGTCTATCTCTACACCGTCGACGACCTGTCGGCGGTGGTGCAGACCGCCGGCGAGAAGCGCCAGGCGGCCGTCGCACAGGCCGAGGCGATCATCGAGTCGGGCGTGCAGAACTTCGTGCACTGGCTCGACCAGCGCGCCACCGTGCCGCTGATCCGCTCGCTCAACGCGCAGGCCGAGCAGTGGCGCCAGCACGAGCTGGCCCGTGCGCGCAAGCTGCTGGCCCGCGGCGACTCGCCCGACGAGGCGCTGGAGGCGCTGGCGCGCGGCCTGACGCAGAAGATGCTGCACGGCGCGATGGCCGAACTCCACAACGCCGACCCGCAGCAGCGCGCGCAGATGATCGACGCGGTCACGCGGCTGTTCCTGCGCGGCGAGAACCCGACCCGATGACGCCTTTCCTGCGCCAGCAGCTCGACCGCCAGATCCTGCGCCTTGCCGAACTCGACGCCGCCCTGGCCGATCCGCAGGTCATGGCCGACATCGGCCGGCTGCGCACCCTCACCCGCGACCACGCGCGCGTCTCGGCGCTGGCCGGGCGCTGGACGCAGCTGCAGCAGCGCGAGCGCGACCTGCAGGACGCCCGCGTGATGCTGGACGACGCCGACCTGGCCGAGATGGCGCGCGAGGAGATCGCGGCCGCCGAGGCCGACATCGCCCGGCTCGGCGCCGAGCTGCAGACGGCCCTGCTGCCGCGCGACCCGGACGACGACCGCAACGCCTTTCTCGAGATCCGCGCCGGCACCGGCGGCGACGAGTCGGCGCTCTTCGCCGGCGACCTGCTGCGCATGTACCTGCGCCACGCCGAGCGCCAGGGCTGGCAGGCCGAGATCATGTCGGCGAACGAATCCGACCTCGGCGGCTACAAGGAAGTGGTCGTGCGGCTGGCCGGCGACACGGTCTATGAGGCGCTGAAGTTCGAGTCCGGCGGTCACCGCGTGCAGCGCGTGCCGGCCACCGAGACGCAGGGGCGCATCCACACCAGCGCCTGCACGGTGGCGGTGCTGCCCGAGCCGGACGAGGCCGAGGAGGTCACGCTCAACCCGGCCGAGCTGCGCATCGACACCTTCCGCGCCAGCGGCGCCGGCGGCCAGCACATCAACAAGACCGACTCGGCGGTGCGCGTCACCCACCTGCCGACCGGGCTGGTGGCCGAATGCCAGGACGACCGCAGCCAGCACCGCAACAAGGCCAAGGCGCTGGCGGTGCTGGCCGCGCGGCTGCGCGACAGGGAACGGCTGGAGCGCCAGGCCCGCGAGGCCGCGACCCGCAAGGGCCTGATCGGCTCGGGCGACCGCTCCGACCGCATCCGCACCTACAACTTCCCGCAGGGGCGCCTGACCGACCACCGCATCAACCTGACGCTCTACAAGCTGGGCAGCATCATGGAAGGCGACCTGGACGAGGTCATCGCCGCGCTGAAGGCCGCCCGCGCCGCCGAGCTGCTCGCCGAGATGGAGGCGCAGGCATGAGCACCGTCGCCGAGGCGCTGCGCCAGGCGCGGGCGCAGGGGCTGGACCGCGCGGACGCGATGGCGCTGCTCGGCGCGCTGCTGGCGCGCTCGCGCACCTGGCTGCTGACGCATGACGACGCGCCGCTCGACGACGCGCAGCAGGCGCGCTGGCAGGACTGGCTGGCCCGGCGTCAGGACGAGGTGCCTGTCGCCTATCTCACCGGCCAGCACGAGTTCCACGGCCTGATGCTGGCGGTCACGCCCGACGTGCTCGACCCGCGGCCCGACACCGAGACGCTGGTCGACTGGGCACTCGACGTGCTGGACGCGCTGCCGCCGGGCCGCGCGCTGGTCGATCTGGGCACCGGCAGCGGCGCCGTCGCGCTGGCGCTCAAGTCGCGGCGGCCGGATGCGCAGGTCAGCGCGGTCGACCTCAGCCCGGCGGCGCTGGCGGTCGCGCGCGGCAACGGCGAGCGGCTCGGGCTGGCGGTGAACTGGCATGAGGGCGCGTGGTTCGCGCCGCTGGCCGGGCGCCGCTTCGACCTGATCGTCAGCAACCCGCCCTACATCGCCGAGGGCGACGCGCACCTGCCGGCGCTGCGCCACGAGCCGCTCCTGGCGCTGACTTCCGGCGCCGACGGCCTGGACGCGATCCGCCAGATCGTCGCCGACGCGCCGGCGCATCTGGCGCCCGGCGGCTGGCTGCTGCTCGAGCACGGCCACGACCAGGCCGACGCGGTCGCGGCGCTGCTGCATGCGGCCGGCTGGCAGGCGGTGGCACACCGTCAGGACCTGGCCGGCCACCGCCGCTGCACCGGCGCGCGCCGACCGGACTGAGCGGCGCGGTCTCTTGCGGTCCGCAGGCCGGCGCTGCCGCTTTGCCTTATAAATCGGCCCTGATTCCCGATCCTCTTTCCCACTCCCCCCGAACCACGCCATGAGCACCCATCAGCAGATCGACGAACTCGTCAAGGGCAACCCGGTTGTCCTGTTCATGAAGGGCACCGCCCAGTTTCCGCAGTGCGGCTTCTCCGGCCGCGCGGTGCAGATCCTGAAGGCCTGCGGCGTCAGCCAGATCACGGCCGTCAACGTGCTCGAGGATCCGGCGATCCGCCAGGGCATCAAGGACTACTCGAGCTGGCCGACCATCCCGCAGCTCTACATCAACGGCGAATTCGTCGGCGGCTCGGACATCATGATGGAGATGTACCAGGCCGGCGAGCTGCAGCAGCTGCTGGCCCCGAAGGCCTGATGCCGGACGCGATGACCGCCCCGGCGACGCGCCCGCGGCTGGTCGTCGGCATCACCGGGGCGTCCGGCGCGGCCTATGGCGTGCGCCTGCTCGAGCGCGCGCGCGACCTGGGCGTCGAGACGCATCTGGTGGTCACGCCCTCGGGCGTGCTCAACGTGCACCACGAGTGCGGCCTGGACCGGCGCGCGCTGGAGTCGCTGGCCGCGGTCGCGCATGCGCCCGGCGAGATCGGCGCCTGCATCGCCAGCGGCAGCTTCGACACTGCGGCGATGGTGATCGCGCCCTGCACGATGAAGACGCTGGCCGCGATCGCGCACGGCTTCGGCGACAACCTGCTGACCCGCGCGGCCGACGTGACGCTCAAGGAGCGCCGCCGCCTGATCCTGATGGTGCGCGAGACGCCGTTCAACCTGGCCCACCTGCGCAACATGACCGCCGTCACCGAGATGGGTGGCATCGTCTTCCCGCCGCTGCCGGCCTTCTACCACCGGCCGCAGACCATCGCCGAGCTGGTCGACGAGACGGTCGAGCGGGTGCTGCAGCTCGCCGGCATCGCCGCGGCCCGGCCGCAGGCCTGGGCGGGGCTCGGTCAGGCGACGCCGGCCAGCCCGTCGCGCACATGATGGCGCGAGCCCGGCTTCAGCCCGGGTGAGGCCAGCAGCGCGCGCATCCACGCCGCGACCTCCTCCACCGCCCCGAGCTGGCCGGCCTGCTCGCGCTGGCGGCTGCCGGCCGCATTCCGCTGGCGCAGGCGCTGCTGCATCGCGGTGTCCATCGCCCCCGGATCAAGCGCGACCGGGAGAAAGGGCCGGCACTGCGTCGCCTCGTCGACCGCCAGCCCGCGGATGAAATGATCCAGACCGGCCTTGGCCGCGCCGTAGACCGTCAGCCCGGCGTGGCTGCGCAGCGCCGCGCCCGAGCTGACCTGCGCGACGATCTTGCGCCCCGGGCTGGCGCGGAAATGCGCCATCGCGGCGGCCAGCAGCGTGACCCCGGCGATCAGACCGACCTGCAGCCCGGCGGCCAGCGCCTCGGGCGCGGCCTGCTCGACCGGGCCGAGCGGCTCCAGCGTCGCGGCGTTGTGCAGCACGATCAGCGCCGCCACGCCGGCCGGATCGATGCCGGCCAGCGCCGCCGACAGCGCGGCGGCGGCCGCGACCGGATCGGCCAGATCGGCGCGGATCCAGTCGCCCGGCGGCGTGTCGGGCGGCTCGGTGCGCGACAGCGTCAGCACCCGCCAGCCCTCGCCGCGCCAGCCCGCCGCCAGCGCCGCACCCAGCCCGCGCGAGCCGCCGCTGAGCAGCACCAGCCGCTGCGGCGGCGGCCCGTCTGCGCTCACAGCACCACCTTGCGCGCGTGCAGCGCCTCGGCCTGGCCGTCGGGCGCGCGGCATTCGATGCCACGCAGCGCCATCAGGCCGCGGAAGGTCGCCTCCGAGAACCAGCCCTTCGAGCGCTGGCTGCCGAAGTGGCGCATCAGGTGGCGGACCTTGCGCCGGGCCTGCTCGGCCGTCAGCGGCACATAGACATTGGGCTGGCCAAGATCGCCCTCGTACTTCGGGATCTCGTACTCGAGGATCAGATGGTCGCGCCAGGTCTGCCAGGTCAGCTCGGCCACCGTGCGGTGGTCCTGGTGGCGGTCCTCCAGCCGGTGCGTCAGCACCAGGTCGGGCGACACCCGCCGGCCCAGCTCGGCCAGGAAGGCCTTCAGCCGCGGCAGCTCGGCCGGGAACTGCGCGTCCGCGAAGTCGCCGATGACGATCTCCAGCCCGGCCGCACCCTTCATCAGCGCACGCGCGCTGCGCCGCGCCTCCCGGGCGCGCTCGCCCGGTGCGCTCAGCACCACCCAGGTCAGGTGCAGCTCGGGCACCTCGGCCAGCCAGCGCAGCAGCGCGCCGCCGCAGCCGATCTCCAGATCATCGCTGTGCGCCCCCAGGCACAGCAGATGCAGCCGCTGGCGCCCGGCGGCCGGATCGAGCCGAAGCATCAGGCCGCCCCCTGCAGGCGCGCGTCCTTCCAGACCATCCACGGGCAATCGCCGCGGCCTTCCATGCGGTCGTAGGTGATCTTGTCCTTGAAGGTGTCCATCGCCTGCCAGAAGCCGCGGTAGCGGAACACGCCCAGGCGGCGCTGCGCGATCAGGCGCTGGAACGGCGCCTCCACCAGCTCGTCGCCCTCCTCGATCAGATCGAAGATCTCGCGGCGCAGGCAGAAGAAGCCGGCGTTGATCCAGAAGAGGCTGGCCTCGCTCATCGGGCCGAAGGAGGTCACCAGGCCGTCCTCGTCGCCGTGCAGCGTGTGGAAGCTCTGCGGCGAAGGCACCGCGACGAAGCTGGCGGTGGCGCCGCGCGCGCGGAACTCGGCGATGTGGCGGTCCAGCGGCAGGTCGCTCAGGCCGTCGGCATAGTTGGCCAGGAACTCCTCGTCGTCGCCGAGGTGCTGGCGCACCCGCAGCAGGCGCTGGCCGATGTTGGCGTGCAGGCCGGTGTCGACGAAGGTGATCTTCCAGTCCTGCAGGTCGCTGCGCATCAGCTCGATGCGCCGGCCGCCCTCGCTGAGCACGAAGTCGTTCGACAGGCACTCGTTGTAGTTCAGGAAATAGTCGCGGATCAGGTCGCCGCGGTAGCCCAGGCAGAGGATGAATTCCTTGTGGCCGAAGTGCGCGTAGTAGCGCATCAGGTGCCACAGGATCGGCCGCACGCCGATGTTGACCAGCGGCTTGGGGATGGTGTCGGAATGCTCGCGCAGCCGCGTGCCGAGTCCGCCGCAGAACAGGACGACTTTCATGTCGGAGTGCCTTTCGGGGTCTGGGAGCCAGGGATCGTGAAGGCCGGAGCGGGTTCGTCCGGCGCGAGATCGCGCAGCAGCCCGGCCTGCTGCAGCGCCTCGGCGGCGGCCTCGATCGCCTCGAAGGGCAGCCGCGCGCGCTCGGCGATGGCCAGCAGGTCGTGTGTGCCGTCGGACTGGCTCAGCACCCACAGCAGCGCGTGCTCGAAGGCGCCCGGCGCGTGGCCGCCGGTGCTGCGGTAGAGCCCGCGCCGGCCCAGCCGCGGCTCGCCGAAGGGGCTGAGGTTGAGCAGGCGGCGGTTGCCGTCGAGCACCTGCGCCAGCCGTGCCAGCGCCTGCAGCGCGCCGGCCAGCGCCTGCGGGCGCAGCAGCGTCATGTCGTCGGCGCTGCAGTGGTATTCGGGGTAGCCGCCGTTGACCGAGCGGGTCAGCCGGCCCACCGGCAGGTCGAAGCCGGGCGAGCCGTACTGGCGCTCGTCGTAGCCGTAGGGCTCGAAGTCGAGCAGGCGTGCGCCCTCGATGCCGGCCAGCACATGCGCGGCGGCGCGGTCGGTCAGCGTGTCGCCGCGGCGGCTGCGCTTGTACTGCAGCGGCGCGCCGTCGCCCAGCAGGCCCAGCACCAGGCCGGCGCGCACCCGCGGCAGCACCTCGGGGCGCAGTGCCAGCCAGGTCAGCGAGCCGATCGTGCCGGGCGCGAAGATGAAGCGCCAGGTGTGGCGCGGCCGGCTGCGTCCCAGCGCCCGCGCCAGTTCGACCGCCACCGCGATGCCGGCGAGGTTGTCGTTGGCCAGCGAGGGATGGCAGACATGGGTGTGGACCAGGATCTCGTCGTCGCTCTGGCCGGGCACGATGCACTCGGCCAGCGTCAGGTGGCCCGGCGCCAGCGTGCTGTCGACCACCACCTCGTAGGGGCCGGGCCCGAGGCGCTCGCGGTCGCGGTGGCGCAGGCAGAAGGCCCAGTGCTCGCGGTAGTAGCTGGTGCGGTAGGGAATGTCGTCGGGCCGCTCGGGCAGCGAGTGCAGGTGCGGCTGCAGCGCCTCCAGCGTCATCTGGCGGCGCACCGGCACCGAGTAGCTCATCAGGTGCAGGTTGTGGGCGCGGAAGTCGACGACCCGCCGGCCGGCGGCATCGGCGATCCAGGCGTCGCGCACGTTCCACTCGAGCGGCACCTCCCAGTCGTGCACCGGCGTGCCGCTGGGCACCTCGGTGCGCTGCAGCGGCAGGCCGCCCTGCGTCTCGATCAGGTCGAGCGTGGCGCGCACGCCGGCGCCCGTCAGGCTGCGGCACAGCGGATACATCGCCTCGGCCAGGCGCCAGGCCTGCGCGCCGGCCTCGGCGGCGCCGTCGGCCGAACGCAGCTCGTCGAGCAGCAGCGCCATCAGCGGCCCTCCCCGCCGGCCGACCAGCGCCGGCGGTGCGCGTCGGCGTCGAAGTCGGGCGCGTCGCGGTCGCGCTCGGAGATCGCCGCGACCGGCAGCGGCCAGGCCACGCCGAAGGCCGGATCGTCCGGGCGCACGCCGGCGGCGCAGTCCGGCCGCCAGGCCTCGTTCATCATGTAGTGGACCTCGGTGTCGTCGACCAGGGTCTGGAAGCCGTGCGCGACGCCCGCCGGCACCACCAGCGATTGACGGGTGTCGGCATCCAGCTCGACCGCGACATGGCGCAGCCAGGTCGGCGAACCGGGCCGCAGGTCGAGCAGCACGTCGAGCATGCGCCCGCGCGCGCAGCGCACCACCTTGGCCTCCTGCGCCGGCGGCCAGGCGAAATGCAGGCCGCGCAGCGTGCCGGCGCGGCGATTGAAGGACGCGCTGGTCTGCATCACCGCCAGCCGCGCCTCGTCCAGGCCGGCCGTGCGCAGCGTGTCGCGGCACCACAGCCGCGCGAAGCCGCCGCGCTCGTCCTGCACCGGCTGCGGCTCGAGCCGGAAAGCGCCCTCGATCGCCAGAGCGACGCAGCGCAGCGTGCTCATCGCGGCGCCTCCAGCCCGAGGTGCGCGAGAAAGGCGTCGATCTGGTCCAGACAGATCTGGCGCGCGCCCTCGCCCGCCTGATGGCGCAGATGCCACTGCGCGACCCAGTCCAGCGCCTGCGGCGTCGCCAGCCGGCAGCGCCAGCCCAGCTGTCGCGCGGCCTTGCTGCAGTCCAGGCGCAGCTCGGGCTCCTCGGGCGGACGCTCGCCCGGCGCCTGGGTCCAGGCCGGCGACAGCGCCCAGTGGCGGGCAACGCCCTCGGCCACCTGCGCGACGGTGACCAACTCGTCGGAGGGCGGTCCGAAGTTCCAGTCGCCGGCCGCCCGATGCGGCTCGCGCAGCAGCCGCTCGGCCAGGCCGAGGTAGCCGTGCAGGCAGTCGAGCACATGCTGCCAGGGCCGCACGCCGGCCGGGTTGCGCAGCGCCACCGGCTGCCCGGCCTGCGCCGCGGCGATGATGGCCGGCACCAGCTGGTGCGGCGTCCAGTCGCCGCCGCCGATGACGTTGCCCGCGCGTGCCGAGGCCACCGCGACGCCGTGCTCGGCCCGCCGCTCCGGCGGGAAGAAGGAGGTGACGAAGGACTGGGTCACCAGCTCCGAGCAGGCCTTGCTGTTCGAGTACGGGTCGCGCCCGCCCAGCGCCTCGTTCTCGCGGTAGCTCCAGAGCCAGCGCTGGTTGTGATAGACCTTGTCGGTGGTGACGTTGACCAGCGCCAGCGGCCGTGTCAGGCCGGCGCGGCGCACCGCCTCGAGCAGGTTCGCGGTGCCCATCACGTTGGTCGAGTAGGTGCCCAGCGGATCGGCGTACGAGTCCAGCACCACCGACTGCGCGGCCATGTGCAGCAGCACCTCGGGCGCGAAGTCGCGCACCGCCGCCGCCAGCGCCGCGGCGTCGCGCACGTCGCCGGTGACGATGCGCAGGTCGGCGCCGACGCCGGCCAGATCGAACAGGCTGGGCGTGGTCGGCGGCGGCAGCGAGAAGCCCAGCACCTCGGCGCCGAGCCGGTGCAGCAGCAGCCCCAGCCAGGCGCCCTTGAAGCCGGTGTGGCCGGTCAGCATCACCCGGCGGCCGCGCCAGAAGGCGGGATCGATGACGGCGGCGTTCATGGCGTGATCACCTCGAGCTGCGGGATCGGCACGATGAAGCGCCCGCCCCATTCGCGGATGTAGCCGTGCTGCTCGACGATCTCGTCCTTCAGGTTCCACGGCAGGATCAGCACCTCGTCGGGCCGCGCCTGGCGCAGCGCCTCGGGCGCGAGGATCGGGATGCGGGTGCCGGGCGTGAACTTGCCCTGCTTGTAGGGATTGGCGTCGACGGTGAAGTCGAGGAAGTCGCTGCGGATGCCGCAGTAGTTCAGCAGCGTGTTGCCCTTGCCCGGCGCGCCGTAGCCCACCACCTTGCGGCCGGCCGCCTTCGCCTCGATCAGGTGGGACAGCAGCCGGTGCTTGACCTGCCGGACCTGCTCGCCGAAGCCGAGATAGCGCTCGATCGCGTGATAGCCCAGCGTGCGCTCGCGCTCGCGCATCTCGGCCACGCGCTCGCCCACCGGCAGCGCCGCATTCGCGGCGTGGCGCGCGTGGATGCGGATCGAGCCGCCGTGCGTCGGCAGTTCCTCCACATCGTGCAGCACCAGGCCGTGCGCGGCGAAGATGCGCTCCACCGTCGAGAACGACAGGTAGCTGAAGTGCTCGTGGTAGATGGTGTCGAACTGGTTGCGCTCGATCAGCCGCATCAGGTGCGGGAACTCCATCGTGATGACGCCCGCGGGCGCCAAGAGCGCGCGCAGCCCGCGCACGAAGTCGTTGATGTCGGGCACATGGGCCAGCACGTTGTTGCCCAGCACCAGGTCGGCGGCGCCGAACTCGGCCGCGATCGCCCGGCCGGTGGCCTCGCCCAGGAAGTCCACCCGGGTCGGCACGCCGCGGGCCTCGGCGGCGCGCGCGACATTGGCCGCCGGCTCGATGCCCAGCACCGGCACGCCGGCGGCGACGAAGTGCTGCAGCAGATAGCCGTCGTTGCTGGCGACCTCGACGACGCGGCTGTGCGCGCCGAGCCGGTAGCGCGCGGTCATCTGCGCGGTGTAGCGGCGCGCATGCTCGACCCAGCTCGACGAGAAGGACGAGAAGTAGGCGTACTCGCCGAAGATCTCGTCCGGCGCGACGAAGGCCGGCAGTTGCACCAGGAAGCACTGCTCGCACACGCGCGCATGCAGCGGATAGAAGCGCTCCATCTCGCCGAGCTGGTGCGCCTCGATGTGGGTCTGGCACAGCGGGCTCAGGCCCAGGTCGACGAAGCTGGTGCGCAGCGGCGTGCCGCAGAAGCGGCAGGCCGGCAGCAGGCGGTCCACCCTCGTCGGATCGTTCGTGTCGTCATTCGTGTCGTCGTTCATGGCGGACTTCTTCTCGGCAATCGGATCAGGAAATGGAGCGGCGACGCCAGCGGTCCAGCGCCTCGCGCAGCGGCTGCGCGCCGTTCATCACCGCGCCGGCCATCGGCGCGGGCAGGAAAAGCGCGCCGGCCGCCCAGGCCAGCAGTGCGGCGCGCTGCGCCTCGCCATAGCCGGGACAGTGCTGCAGCGACGCGCGCATCAGCGCCCACAGGCTCTCGGCGCTGTCCTCGGGAAAGGGGTGGGACTCGCGCGCCCAGCGCCACGAGGTGATGCGGTGGCGCACATGCGTGGGCAGCATCAGCACCGGCGCGTCGATGCAGAAGCCCGAGCGCTGGCGCAGCAGCTCGAGCGTGCGCTCGCGGCTGTCGACCACCAGCCGCACCTCCTGGCCAACGCTGCCGCTGTAGTTGCCGCGGTAGCCCGGCGCATCGCGGTCGGCCGGCTTGCGGTGCAGCCGGTAGCTGCCCAGCGGACGCTCGACATGGAGCACGCGGCCGTGGAAGGGCGCGGTCAGGAACGGCACGGTGTCGGTGCAGATCGGCCAGTCCTTCGGTTCGACCGGGAAATAGGGCGCGACCGCACGCAGCCGGTAGAGATTGCCGCTGCCGGGCGGGCCGGCGTAGTGGCCGAGCCGGCGAATGATCGGCACCACATCGCCGTGGTGACTGAGATAGGGCATGGTGCCGCCGAGCGGCCGGCCCTCGGCGTCGATCAGGCGCAGCGCGTACTGGACCTTGGCGGTGTGGTCGTCGGCCGCGGCCAGGCAGGTGGCGATCGCGTCAGGATCGAGCAGGTCGTCGGCATCCAGCCAGACGATCCACTGGCCGCGCGCCGCCGCGATGCCGAGGTTGTAGCCCTGGCCCTGGCCGATGTTGACCGGCTGGCGTACCACCCTCACCCGGTCCGCATAGCGCGCAATCACCTCGGCCGAATCGTCGGTCGAACCGTTGTCGACGACGATCACCTCGCAGCCCGGAGCGGTCTGCGCCAGCGCGGATTCGATCGCTGCGGCCACGAAGCGGCCGTAGTTGTAGTTCAGTACGACGATCGAGACGGCCGGATCGGCAGCGATGGGCGCGGAGGCGGAAGCAGGCATCGGGGACTCTCTGATGACACCCATGGTAACCATGTGTTACTCATGAATCATTATCTTCAGAGACTGTCCACTGGAAAGCCATCCCGCGACAGAGTCCCCCGGTTGACGGGGCGCGGCGGTGCCGGAAGTCCAGAAAGCGGCAGGGCGCCCGACCGCGTCAGCAGTCGGGCGCCCTGCCCGGGAGATCAGATTAGACCGGGAGCGCCACGCCGGTCAGGCCGGCGCGGCGATCTGGCCGTCCGACACTCAGTCGTCGTTGCCGCCGAAGATGCCCAGCAGCGACAGCAGCGACTGGAACACGTTGTACAGGCTCAGGTAGATGCCCAGCGTGGCGGTGATGTAGTTGGTTTCCTCGCCGTTCTCGATGCGCTTGAGGTCATAGAGGATGAAGGCCGAGAAGATGCCGATCGTCAGCACCGACAGCGTGATCATCAGCGCGCTCGACTGCAGGAAGATGTTGGCGATGCCGGCCACCAGCACCATGATCATGCCGATGAACAGGAACTTGCCCATCGACGACAGGTCGCGCTTGATCACCGTCGACAGCGTGGCCATGCCGAAGAAGATCAGGCCGGTGCCGGTGAAGGCGGTCATGATCAGGCCGGCACCGTTGGACAGGCCCAGCACCGTGCCGATCAGGCGCGACAGCATCAGACCCATGAAGAAGGTGAAGGCCAGCAGGATCGGCACGCCGGCGGCCGAGTTCTTGGTCTTCTCGATCGCGAACATGAAGCCGAACGCGCCGGCCATGAACACGATCAGGCCGACCAGCGGCGACATCGCGCGGGTCAGGCCGGTGGCGACACCCAGCCAGGCGCCCAGCACAGTCGGGATCATCGACAGCGCGAGCAGCATGTAGGTGTTGCGCATCACGCGGTTGCGCTCGGCGGCGCTGGGCATCGCGACAGACGCGAAACCGTGGTTCTGGAACAGGTCGGACATGGCAGTAGCTCCTTCGGAGACAGCGGAAAGACAGGAACGGATCACGACGGATCAGTGGATGCAGAGGCGACCCGGAAGGATGACGGACCCCGGGCGGTCACGGCGATCGGCGTCGGGCGTGCGGCGCGCCGACGGATCGCGGCTCAGGCGCTCAGGCGGGGTGGACGCAAGGGCCCGTCGAGATAGGGCGAAGCCTGGGGTCGGCCCTCGGCCGGGTGCAGCGCCCGCTGCAGTCCGCGGCAATGCGGCTGCGGCAGCAGCCCTGGCAGCGGCGGAACATCGGCCAGTTCGGCAACCGGGTCGGACTCCTGGGCCGGATCGGTGCGATCCGGCAGCGCGGCCGGCGGTGTGCCCTCGTCGGCCAGCAGCGACCGGTCGGCTTCGGCACGGCAGTCGGCATCGGCCTGGGCGACCAGCGTGACGGTCGCGACTGCAGCCTGTGCCCCGCCAAGCAGGCCGGCGCACAGCAGCATCAGCACAGCGAACAGGGACATCAACCGACGGAACATGGCACCCAGTGTAGCGGAGCCGCGCTCACCGTGTCGGCGTCGGGGCTGCGGCCAGCACCGGAGAAGCGGTCACCGCGTCCGGATGTTCCCAGCGACGGCGGGCGGCCATCACCATGTTCGGATACGGCGCCTTGCCGCGGCTGCCGTTGTAGCGCCCCAGCGCCATGAAGAGATCGCCCCGCTCGCGGTCGAGATAGTGGCGCAGGATCACGCAGCCAAAGCGCAGATTGGTCTGCATGTGGAAAAGCCGCGAGGCATCGCCGTCGCCGATGGTGCGCGCCCAGAAGGGCATGACCTGCATGTAGCTGCGCGCACCGACCACCGAGATCGCGTACTTGCGGAATCCGCTCTCCACCTCGATCAGCCCGAGCACCAGCGCGGTGTCGAGGCCGGCGCGCCGGCTCTCGTACCAGACCGTCTCAAGGAATTCCCTGCGCACGTTGAAGTCGGGCTTGCGCCGCGCCAGCCGATCGCTCATCGCGCCAAGCCAGCGCAGATGCGCCAGCCGCGCCTCGGTCGAGACGAACTCGAGCCGGGGCGGCGCGCCGTTGCCGGCCACCGCTGCCGCCAGCGCGGTGCGCACCGAATCGGCCAGCGGCTCCTCGAGCTGGCCACCGGCCTGCGCGGCCGGGCTGATGCCCAGCCCGGCCAGCGCCGGTCCGGCACCGATCAGCCAGGCGCGGCGGCGGCAGCTCATGCCTTCAGACGGCCCTTCACGAAGGCGGCGACCTCGGCAGCCGGCACCTTGGTCGCGGCCTCGTCGCGGCGGCCCTGGTACTCGACCTGGCCTTCCTTCAGGCCGCGGTCGGACAGCACCACGCGGTGCGGCACGCCGATCAGCTCCCAGTCGGCGAACATCGCACCCGGACGCTCGCCGCGGTCGTCGAGCATCACGTCGATGCCGGCGGCCAGCAGCTCGTCGTGCAGCGCGTCGGCGGCGGCCTTGACCTCGGCCGAGCGGTCGTAGCCGATCGGGCAGATCGCCACGGTGAACGGCGCGATCGCGTCCGGCCAGATGATGCCGCGCGCGTCATGGCCCTGCTCGATCGCCGCGCCCAGGATGCGGGTCACGCCGATGCCGTAGCAGCCCATCTCCATCAGCGCCGGCTTGCCGGTCTCGTCCAGGAAGGTCGCGTTCATCGCCTTCGAGTACTTGGTGCCGAGGTAGAAGACATGGCCGACCTCGATGCCGCGCTCGATCGCCAGCACGCCCTGGCCGTCCGGCGACGGATCGCCCTCGACGACATTGCGCAGGTCGGCCACCAGATCGGGCTCGGGCAGGTCGCGGCCCCAGTTCACGCCGGTCAGGTGATAGTCGGCCTCGTTGGCGCCGCAGCAGAAGTCGCTCATCGCGGCCACCGTGCGGTCGGCGATGATCTTCACCGGCTTCTTCAGACCGACCGGGCCCAGGTAGCCGGGCTTGCAGCCGAAGTGCTCGTCGATCTCGGCCAGCGTGGCGAAGCGGAAGCCCGCCTTCAGGCCCTCGACCTTGCCGACCTTGACCTCGTTCATCTCGTGGTCGCCGCGCAGCAGCAGCAGCCAGACGGTCGAGCCGGCCGGATTGCCCTGCTCGTCGAGCCGGTCGGTGGCCAGCACCAGGCTCTTGAGCGACTTCGTCAGCGGCAGGCCCAGGAAGGCGGCCACATCCGCGCAGGTGCTCTTGCCCGGCGTCAGCGTCTTCGTCAGCTCGGCGGTCGGCGCGGCGCGCGGCGTGGCCGGGGCCACGGCCTCGGCCAGCTCGATGTTGGCGGCGTAGTCGCTGGTCGGGCAGTAGATGATCGCGTCCTCGCCGGTCTGGGCGATGACCTGGAACTCATGGCTGAGGTCGCCGCCGATCGCGCCGGTGTCGGCCGCGACCGCGCGGTAGGTCAGGCCGAAGCGGTCGAAGATGCGCTTGTAGGCGGCGAACATCGTCTCGTAGCTCTTCGCCGCCGCCTCGGGGCTGCGGTCGAAGGAGTACGCGTCCTTCATCGTGAACTCGCGTCCGCGCATGATGCCGAAGCGCGGCCGGCGCTCGTCGCGGAACTTGGTCTGGATGTGATAGAAGTTCTTCGGCAGCTGCTTGTAGCTGCGCAGCTCCTGGCGCGCGATGTCGGTCACCACCTCCTCCGAGGTCGGCTGGATGATGAAGTCGCGCTCATGGCGGTCCTTCACCCGCATCAGCTCCGGGCCCATCTTGTCGAAGCGGCCGGTCTCCTGCCACAGCTCGGCCGGCTGCACCACCGGCATCAGCAGCTCGACGGCGCCGGCGCGGTTCATCTCCTCGCGGATGATGCCCTCGACCTTGCGGATCACCCGCAGCCCCATCGGCATGTAGTTGTAGATGCCGGCGCCCAGGCGCTTGATCATGCCGGCTCGCATCATCAGCTTGTGGCTGATCACCTCGGCATCGGCGGGCGCTTCCTTCAGGGTGGCGATGAAGAACTGGGAGGCTTTCATGGGGTGGTCGGTACGCGGACGGGTACTGAGTGGAACCTCTGGACAGGCGACGGGAGCCCTTGTCCCTGCTCGGGTGATCCGCGGGCTTGCGCCAATCGGACCCGGTGCAATAATGGGTTCAACGTGAAAATTGGGGTCTGATTATGCTCGACCGAGAAGGCTTCCGGCCCAACGTCGGCATCATCCTGCTCAACCAGCGGAACCAGGTGTTCTGGGGCAAGCGCATTCGCACCCACTCCTGGCAATTCCCGCAGGGCGGCATCAAGCATGGCGAGACGCCGGAGCAGGCGATGTTCCGAGAGCTCCACGAGGAAGTGGGGCTGCATCCTGAACATGTGCGCATCATCGCGCGCACACGAGACTGGCTGCGCTACGAGGTGCCCGAGCACTACATCCGCCGCGACGCACGCGGCCACTACAAGGGACAGAAGCAGATCTGGTTCCTGCTGCAGCTGATGGGTCGGGACACCGACATGAACCTGCGCGCGTCCACGCATCCGGAGTTCGACGCCTGGCGCTGGCACGACTACTGGGTGCCGCTGGATGTGGTGATCGAGTTCAAGCGCAATGTCTACCAGATGGCGCTGACCGAGCTGGCGCGCTTCATCCCGGCGCGCCCGAACCATCACAACCGCTATCTGCGCCACGGCATGCGCTCGATGCGCCGCGAGGACGGCGCCGAGCCCCGCGCCAGCACGGCCCAGCTGCAGGGCGACACCGCGATGAGCGATCTGCCGCCGCTCGAGTTCAAGCTGGGGACGTCCTGACCGGCGGGCGCCGGTTCAGCAGCACCAGCCCCAGGCAGATGCCGACCAGCGCCAGCAGCAGGGCTGGCGTGATCGGCTCGTCGAGCAGCAGCCCGGCGCTGAGCGTGCCGAACACCGGCGTGAGCAGCACGAAGGCCTGGACCTGGGTCGCGGGATAGCGGGTCAGCAGCCAGAACCACAGCAGATAGCTGGCGAAGGTCACGATCACGCCCTGATAGACCATCGAGCCGATCGCCAACAGGCTCCAGGACTGCAGCCAGGCATCGCCATGGACCAGGGCGGCCAGCGGCGACAGCAGCGCCGCCACCCCGAGCTGCCAGGCCAGCGTGACCTCGGACGGCGCGCTGCGCAGCACCGACAGCCGGATCGTCACCGTGGTCAGCCCCCACAGCACCGCGGCCACCAGGATCATCAGGTCGCCACGCCAGGTGGTGCCGGCGGCGGTGAGCGAAAAACCCTCCCCGAAAGCCGCCGCCAGCGCAGCAAAGGCGATCAGCAGCCCGACGGACTGCAGCGGCATCAGCCGCTCGCCCCGGTGCAGCGCCGCCAGCACCAGCGCGACGACAAAGGGCGAGGTATTGATGAAGACCACGCCGCGCGCGGCGGTGGTGTGCTGCAGGCCGACGAAGGCCAGCGCGAACTCGGTGGCGAACAGGAAACCGGCCAGCAGCCCCGGCAGCAGGCTCGGGCCGAGCCAGTGCCAGCGCAGGCCGCGCCAGCGCATCCAGCCCAGCAGCAGCACGAAGGCGACGATGCTGCGGATCGAGACCTGCACCAGCGCCGGCACCTCCGGCAGCGCCAGCTTGATCGAGACCTGGTTGAGGCCCCACAGCATGCAGCACAGCAGCAGGCTCAGGACGGCGACAAGATCGAGATGGGAGCGTGCGGGCATGGGCAAACGACAGAAAAGTGTGGAGTCAGCCGATAGGCCGGATTCTGTGCGGCGGGTTGCCCCGCCGTGACCGCCATTCCTCTGGGCCGCCCGTCACCGGAACGGCTCGATGCCACCTACCCGCCAGCTCAGCGGGCCGCGTCATAGCTGGCCTATTTGGTGTTGCTGCGCGCAGAGATTGCCCGTTTCACCCGGACCGAACCGGCTCGTCTCTGTTGCTCTGATCCTCACCTCGCGGTGGAGAGGTGTTACCTCCTGCGCTGCCCTGTGCAGTCCGGACCTTCCTCCAGTGCGACCTTTCGATCCTTGCACCAGCGGCGGTCTGGCTGACTCCACGGCCGGGATTGTCCCACAAGCGCAAGACAAGGGCGGGCGAGGCCGGACACAGGCGCACCGGCCGCCTCGTGGCGCTCAGTCGCGCCGCGTGCGGGACAGCGCGTCGACCCGTGCCTGGCAGGCCGCGATCACACGGCGCAGTTCCTCATGCTGCGCCGCGCAGCGCTGCAGCTGCTGGCGATCGGCCAGATGGGCCTCGAGCAGCTCGCGGTAGGTCAGGCCGGCCTTGAGCGGCTGCGGCGTCGGGCAGGCGCTGTCGACGCCGGTCGGCAGCACGCACTTCGGCGCGACCGGCGCAGGCGGCACCGACGGACTCGAGGCGCAGCCGCCCAGGCCCAGCGCGGCCAGCAGCACGAGAGCCGAAGCAGGCGACAGCATGGCGGCTCTCATCAGCGCGCCCGGCTGCCGTTGCCGGCCACGCGGTTGAGCGTGCGCAGCGCCTCCGGCGGCACCGGCGCCGACAGGCAGCTCATGCCGGCCGCGTTCTGGCGCAGCTGGCCCTGCAGCAGCACCAGCTGCAGCTCGCGCTCGCGCAGCTCGTCGCGCAGGCGGCCGGAGCCGCCGCCGCCAGCCGCCGCCAGCGCCTTGCGCACCCGCAGCAGCTCGGCATCGGTGTCGCGGCGACGCTGGGCCAGATCGGCCAGCTGGGCCTGGCTGTCGTCGAGCGCCTCGATCATCTCGACCTTCTGCTCGTCGAAGGACACCTGCAGCTCGCGCAGGCGCACTTCGAAGGCGGCCTCGCGCGAGCGCAGCTCCTCGGCCAGCGCGATCTGCGCCTGGCGGTGGCGGGCCTCGCTGTCACGCATCTGGGTCTCGAGCCGGGCGGCACGGTGCTCGGCGGCCTGCCGGTCGGAGGAGCCGATGCCATGGCCGATCCAGCCGGACACCAGCAGGGCCGCGGTCGTCGCGATCAGACGCAGCTTGTCGGACATCGATGGACTCCAGAATAATGATTTTGCATTTCAGGTCGGATTGTCATCCCGGCCGACGGGTGCGCATGGTAGGCAAGACCCGGAACCGCAGCGGTGACGATTCGTGAGAGGCCGCGCCGCTCAGCGCTCCTTCGTGAACGACTGTCCGAGTGCGGCCGGCGCCTGCGCGCGGCCGAAGAAGCCCGCCAGCAGCACCACGGTGAACAGATAGGGCAGCGCCTGGATCAGCTCGACCGGCACCGCGCCCAGACCCGGCAGGACCGTGCCCTGCAGCCGGATCGCCACCGCATCGAGCAGGCCGAACAGCAGACAGGCCCACAGCGCGCGCACCGGATGCCAGTGGCCGAACACCATCGCCGCCAGCGCCATGAAGCCGCGGCCGGCGCTCATGCCGGGCATGAAGCTGGCGTTCTGCGCCAGCGTCAGGAAGGCGCCGCCGATGCCGCACAGCACGCCGGCCAGCAGCACCGCGCGCCAGCGCAGCCCGGCCACCGAGATGCCGGCGGCATCCACCATCGCCGGATTCTCGCCGACCGCACGCAGCCGCAGCCCGAAGCGGGTGCGGTAGAGCAGCCACCACACCGCCGGCACCAGCGCGAAGGCCAGCCAGGTCAGCAGCGTGTGGCGCAGAAGCGCCTCGGCCAGCAGCGGTCCGATCAGCGGCCAGTCCTGCACCGCACGCGCCGCCTCGTCGAACAGCACGCCGAAGCGCCCTTCAGGCGGCACATCGGGCGTGCGCCCGCCGCGCTGGAACAGGTGCAGGCCGATGACCGCGGTCAGCCCGAGCGCCAGGATGTTGATCGCCACGCCGGAGACGATCTGGTCGCCGCGGAAGCGGATGCAGGCCAGCCCGTGCACCGCCGACAGCGCCATGCCGGCCGCGACCGCCGCCAGCAGCGCCGCCCCGGCCGGCCAGCCGAAGGCGCCGGCCACCGCCGCGGCGAAGGCCGCCGCCAGCAGCTTGCCCTCCAGGCCGATGTCGATGACGCCGGCGCGCTCGCTCAGCACCCCGGCCAGCGCGCACAGCACCAGCGGCACGCTGATGCGCAGCGTCGCGCCCAGCACCGAGGCGACGACGGTCGCCAGCTCCTGCAGCTCGCTCATGCGCCCTCCCCGGCCGGGGCGACCCGCCGCGCCCGCCGCGTCCACAGCGCCCACAGGCGTGCCACCAGCGGCCGCAGCATCAGCGCCAGCGCGCCGCAGAACAGCACCACCAGGCCCTGCACCGCGGTCACCATGTCGCGCGAGAAGGTCGGGATCTCGAAGGCCAGCTCGGAGCCGCCCTGCACCAGCGCGCCGAACAGCAGCGCCGCCAGCACGATGCCGGCCGGGTGGTTGCGCCCCATCAGCGCCACCGCGATGCCGGTGAAGCCCGCACCGGCGACGAAGTCCAGCAGCAGCCGGTGGTGCACGCCCAGCACCTCGTTGATGCCGACGCCGCCGGCCAGTGCGCCCGAGCCCATCAGCGCGATCAGCGTCAGCCGCACCGACGACAGCCCGGCATAGTGCGCCGCGCCCGGCGCGTGGCCGAGCGTGCGCAGCGCGTGGCCCAGCCGGGTGTGCCACAGCAGCACCCACAGCCCGGCCGCGCACAGCAGCGCCAGCCCGAGCGCCGCGTTCAGCGGCGTGGCCGGCGCGTTCACGCCCAGCGCGGCCAGCAGCGCCTGCGCCGTCGGCAGGCCGACGCCCTCGGCCAGCGCCCGGCTCTCCACCGACGGATTGCCCGGCACCGCCAGCACGTTCACCAGCAGCCAGACCAGCAGCGCCGAGGCCAGAAAGTTGAACATGATCGTCGTGATGACGATGTGGCTGCCGCGGCGCGCCTGCAGCCAGGCCGGCACCGCCGCCCAGGCCGCGCCGCCCACGGCCGCCGCCGGCATGGCCAGCAGCAGCACCGCCCAGCCCGGCAGCCAGCGGTCCAGCGCCAGCGCGACGACGCAGGCCAGCAGCCCGCCGATCGAGGCCTGGCCCTCCGCGCCGATGTTGAACAGCCCGGCATGCGCGGCCAGCGCCACCGCCAGACCGGTGAAGATGAAGTTGGTGGTGTAGTGCAGCGTGTAGCCCCAGGCCAGCCCGGAGCCGAAGGCGCCCTCGACCAGCAGCCGCATCGCCTGCGCCGGGCTGTGGCCGAGCAGCGCCACCAGCGCGCCCGCCACCGCCAGCGCCAGCAGCACGTTGAGCAGCGGCAGCACGCCGAAGTCGATCCAGCGCGGCAGCGGCGCCCCGGCGGCTGCGGTCGATCCGCTCATGCCGCGATCCCTCCCTGGCCCATGCAGCGGCCGATCGTCACCTCGTCGGCGGCGTCACGCGCCATCTCGCCGGTGATGCGGCCCTGCGACATCACGACGATGCGGTCGGCCAGCGCCAGGATCTCGTCGAGTTCGGTCGACACCAGCAGCACCGCGCAGCCGGCATCGCGCAGCCGGCGCAGCGCGCGGTGAATGGTCTCGATCGCACCGATGTCGACGCCGCGCGTGGGCTGGCCGATCAGCAGCAGGCGCGGCGCGCGGCGCAGCTCGCGCGCGATGACCAGCTTCTGCTGGTTGCCGCCGGAGAACTTCGCCGAGCGCCAGGCCGGGTCGGGCGGGCGCACATCGAAGTCGGCCATCATCCCGGCGCACTGTGCGCGCATCGCCCGGTGGTCGAGCAGGCCCAGCAGCGCCGGCCCGCGGGCGATCGCCGCGTCGTCGGTGTAGCCGAGCGCGGCCGACTCCCAGGCCTCGAAATCCAGCACCAGGCCCAGGCGGTGGCGGTCCTCCGGCACATGCGCCACGCCGAGCTGGCGCAGCCGGTGCGGATCCAGCGGCCAGACGCCCGCAGGGCGCTCGCCGTCGGCCGCCAGACGGATCTCGCCCGACTGCAGCGGCCGCAGCCCGGCGAGCAGCTCCAGCAGCTCGCTCTGGCCGTTGCCCGAGACGCCTGCCACGCCGACGATCTCGCCCTGGCGCAGGTCCAGGTCGATGCCAGAGAGCCGCGCCACGCCCTGCGCATCGCGCCAGCCCAGGCCCCGCGCGCTCAGCACCACCGCACCGGGCTGCGCCGGCGGCCCCTCGCGGCCGAGCCGCACCTTGCGCCCGACCATCAGCTCGGCCAGCTCGGCCTCGGTGGTGGCGGACGTCTCGCGGGTGGCGACCACCTCGCCGGCACGCATCACCGTGACCCGGTCGGTCACCGCCAGCACCTCGCGCAGCTTGTGCGTGATCAGCAGCACCGTGGTGCCGCGGCGCTTCAGCTGGCGCAGCATGCGCATCAGCTGGTCGGCCTCCTGCGGCGTCAGCACCCCGGTCGGCTCGTCGAGGATCAGCACCCTGGCGCCGCGGTACAGCGCCTTCAGGATCTCGACGCGCTGCAGCACGCCCACCGGCAGCTCGCCGGCCACCGCGTCCGGGTCGACCTCCAGCCCGAACTCCGCCGCCAGCCGCAGCACCTCGCGCCGCGCCGCCGCCAGGCCGGGCGCCAGCACGAAGCCCTGCTCGGCGCCGAGCACGATGTTCTCCAGCACGGTGAAGCGGTCCACCAGCATGAAATGCTGATGCACCATGCCGATGCCGGCGGCGATCGCATCGCGGGCGCTGCCCGGTTTCAGGGCATGGCCGTCCACCTCGATGGTGCCCTCGTCGGGCGGGTGCAGGCCGTAGAGAATGCCCATCAGCGTCGACTTGCCGGCGCCGTTCTCGCCGATCAGGCCGTGGATCGAGCCGGGCGCCACCTCCAGCGTGACCCCGCGGCTGGCGTGCACGCTGCCGAAGCGCTTGTGGATGCCGCGCAGCGCGATCATGCGGCGCAGGCGCTGGCCATGGACTGCCCGGTGCTCAAGGCGCGATGCTCAGTAGCGGCAGGCGTTGTCCGCCATGTAGTCGGCGACCTTGATGCGGCCGGCGACGATGTCGGCCTGCGCCGCATCGAGCTTCTTCTTCATCTCCGGCGTCACCAGCTTCGCGTTGTGCTCGTCCATCGCCAGCGCCACGCCGTTCTCCTTCAGGCCCAGCACCTGCACGCCCGACTGCCAGCGATTGTCCTTGACCGATCGGGCGATGTTGAAGACCGCCACGTCGACGCGCTTGACCATCGAGGTCAGCATCGTGCCCGGGTGCAGGTGGTTCTGGTTGCTGTCGACGCCGATGGCCAGCCGGCCCTGGTCCTTGGCCGCCTGGTAGACGCCCACGCCGGTGCCGCCGGCGGCCGCGAAGATCACGTCGACGCCGCGCGAGAACTGGTTGCGCGCCAGCTCGCCGCCACGGGTCGGGTCGCTCCAGGCCGCCGGCGTGGTGCCGGTCATGTTGGCCAGCGTCTCGACCTTCGGGTTGGCGTACTTCGCGCCCTGCTCGTAGCCGCACTGGAAGCGGCGGATCAGCGGCACGTCCATGCCCCCGACGAAGCCGACCTTGCCCGACGTGCTGGCCATCGCCGCAGCCATGCCGGCCAGGAAGGCGCCCTCCTGCTCCTTGAAGACCACCGACTGCACGTTGGGCAGGTTCACCACCATGTCGACGATGGCGAACTTGAGCTGCGGGAATTCCTTGGCCACCTTCTCCAGCGCCGAGGCCTGGGTGAAGCCGATGGCGATGATCGGGTTGGCACCCTTCTGCGCCATGCGGCGGAAGGCCTGCTCGCGCTGGGTGTCGTTGGCGATCTCGAACTCGAGGTAGCTGCCGCCGGTCTCCTTCCTGAAGCGCTCCATGCCGTTGTAGGCGGCCTCGTTGAAGGACTTGTCGAACTTGCCGCCGGCGTCGTAGACGACCGCCGGCTGGGCCTGGGCCCGGGCGGCCGGCGCCGCCAGCAGCAGCGCTCCGGCCAGGGCGGCGGCCGTGGCCAGAAAGACAGGATTCAGGCGGAACGAAAAGGGGTCTGCAGGCATGGCGTCTCCTCGCGCAGGGTGACTGGCGTGACGGATTCTGCAATAGCCGTACCCGATCGTCCCCCCGGGGCTTGCCGGAGAGACAAGGCCGCAGGCTCCGCCGGAGCCGCCGGAATTGACATGCATCAACGGTGCTGCACTGCAGCATCAAGCTGACATCTTTTTCGGTTAGGCTGCTGGCATCCTGCATGACGGCAGCCACAGAACCCCCGAGGACGCGCATGAACCCCTCTTCCACGCCTGACTCCGCCCCCCTGCCGACCGCACCGTCGGCGTCGCCCCTGCCGCTGGCGGGCCGCCGCGGCCTGATCCTGGGCGTGGCCAACGAGCACAGCATCGCCTGGGGCTGCGCGCAGGTGGCGCGCGCGCAGGGCGCCTCGCTGGTGCTGTCGTGCCTGAACGAGAAGGCGCGCCCCTTCGTGCAGCCGCTGGCCGATGCGGTCCAGGCACCGCTCTTCGATTGCAATGTCGAGACCGAGGGCGATCTGGAGCGGCTGGTGCAGGCCGCGGTCGATCATCTGGGCGGCCTCGACTTCGTCATCCACTCGATCGCCTGGGCGCCGCTGGCCGAGCTGCGCGGGCGCGTCATCGACAGCTCGGCCGCCGGCTTCGCGCGGGCGATGACGGTGTCGTGCCACTCCTTCGCCGCGCTGGCCCGGGCCTGCGAGCCGCACCTGTCGGACGACGCTGCGCTGATGACGATGAGCTACCTCGGCGCCGACGAGGCCATTCCGCACTACGGCCTGATGGGGCCGGTCAAGGCGGCGCTGGAATCGCTGGTGCGCTACCTGGCCGCCGAGCTGGGTCCGCAGGGCGTGCGGGTGCATGCGATCTCGCCGGGGCCGATGCCCACCCGCGCGGCCTCCGGCCTGCAGGACTTCGACGCGCTGATGGCCACCGCCCGCGCCGAGTCGCCGCTGCGCCGGCTGGTCACGCTCGAGGAGGTCGGCGCGCTGGCGGCCTTCCTGGCCGGACCGGGCGGACGCGGCATGAGCGGCCAGACGCTCTTCGTCGACGCCGGCTTCCATGTGGTGCGCTGAGCCCGCCTCCCTGGCCGACGCCCCGACGCCTCGATGCCCTGACGACCTGATGCACTGAGACCGCCATGAACCCGATCCCGTCTTCCGAACCGATCACCAACCTGACCTTCGACGAGCTGCCCGTGGGCGCGCGGGCCCGCATCAGCCGCACGCTGACGCAGGACGACATCGTCGCCTTCGCGCTGGTCTCGGGCGATGTCAACCCGGCCCACGTCGACCCCGAGTACGCCAACGCCTCGCGCTTCCACGGCACGATCGCGCATGGCATGTGGGCCGGCGCGATGATCTCCTCGCTGCTGGGCACCGAGTTTCCCGGCCCCGGCACGATCTACGAGGGCCAGACGCTGCGCTTTCACCTGCCGGTGCGCGCCGGCGACACGCTGACCGCCGAGGTCATCGTCACCGCGCGCGACACCGAGCGCCACCGCCTGACGCTGGACTGCGTGGTGACCAACCAGACCGGCGCCACCGTCGTCAGCGGCGAGGCGCTGGTGCGCGCGCCGATGCAGAAGGTCAGCCGGGCACGCGCGGCGCTGCCGCAGATGCACCTGTTCGACCCTGCTGCCCGGCTGGCGCGCTGGGTCGACGGCTGGGCGGCCGACCTGGCCGGGCAGCCGCCGGTGCAGTGCGGCGTGGTGCATCCCTGCGACGCCACCTCGCTGGCGGGCGCGCTGGCGGCGGCGCGGCGCGGCCTGATCGTGCCGTGGCTGATCGGCCCGGAGGCGAAGATCCGCGCGCTGGCCGAGCAGGCCGGGCTGGATCTGGGCAACGCGCGCATCGAGGCGGTCGAGCACAGCCACGCCGCCGCCGCCCGCGCCGCCGAGCTGGCCGCCTCCGGCCAGGTCGAGGTGCTGATGAAGGGCAGCCTGCACACCGACGAGCTGATGCACGCGGTGATCGCCACGCCGGCGCTGCGCACCAAGCGGCGCATCTCGCACGTCTTCCGCTTCGACATTCCGACCTATCCGAAGCCGATCCTGATCACCGACGCGGCGATCAACATCGCGCCGACGCTGGAGGACAAGGCCGACATCGTCGCCAGCGCGATCGATCTGGCGCGGGTGCTGGGCGTGGAGCGGCCGAAGGTCGCGATCCTGTCGGCGGTCGAGACGGTCAACCCGAAGATGGTCTCGACGCTGGACGCCGCGGCGCTGTGCAAGATGGCCGACCGCGGCCAGATCGCCGGCGGCCTGCTCGACGGCCCGCTGGCCTTCGACAACGCGATCTCGGCCGAGGCGGCGCGCATCAAGGGCATCCGCTCGGAGGTGGCCGGCGATGCCGACATCCTGCTGGTGCCGGACCTGGAGTCCGGCAACATGCTGGCCAAGCAGCTCGAGTATCTGGCGGGCGCGGCCGGCTGCGGCATCGTGCTGGGCGCGCGGGTGCCGATCGCGCTGACCAGCCGCGCCGACGGCGAGGCCTCGCGGCTGGCCTCGGCGGCGCTGGCCGCGCGCCTGGCGCTGGCCTGGCGGGAGCGGCGGCCGTGAGCGCCGCCGTCGCTGCGGCCCCGACGGAGGCGGCCGTCCTGGTCGTCAACGCCGGCTCCTCGACCCTGAAGTTCGCGCTCTACCCGCGCAGCGGCGACTCGGCGGCGGAGTTCGCCGCGCATCCGTCCTTCGCCAGCGGCCAGCTCGACGGGCTGCAGCCCGGCGGCACGCTGCGGCTGTGCCCGAGCGGCGAGGTGCCGATCGAGCTGCCCTCGCCCGCCGACGAGCATGCACGCTTCGCGGTGGCGCTGCAGGCGCTGCAGCAGCATGTGGCCGAGCGGGCGCCGCAGGCGCAGCTCGTCGCGGTGGCGCACCGCATCGTGCATGGCGGCGGGCAGTTCGTCGCGCCGGTCGTGCTGGATGATGCGGCGCTGCAGCGGCTCGCCGGGCTGGCGCCGCTGGCGCCGCTGCACCAGCCGCACAACCTTGCCGGCGTGGCCGCGCTGCGCGAGGCCTTTCCGGCGCTGCCGCAGGTCGGCTGCTTCGACACCGCCTTTCACGCCAGCCTGCCGGAGCTGGAAACCCGCTTCGCGCTGCCGCAGGCGCTGCATGACGAGGGCATACGCCGCTACGGCTTTCACGGCCTGTCCTATCAGTATCTGATGCAGGTGCTGCCGGCCTTCAGCGCGCGTGCCGGCGGCCGGGTCTTGATGGCGCACCTGGGCAGCGGCGCGAGCCTGTGCGGCGCGATCGGCGGGCGCAGCGCCGCCACGACCATGGGCTTCTCGGCGCTCGACGGCCTGATGATGGGCAGCCGCAGCGGCGCGCTCGACCCCGGCGTGGTGCTGCACCTGTGGCGCCAGGGCTGGACCGAGGCCCAGGTCGAGAAGCTGCTCTACAAGGACAGCGGCCTGCTGGGCGTGTCGGGCCTGGGCTCGGACATGCGGCTGCTGCGCCGCGCCGCGGCCGCCGGCAGCGAGACGGCCGGCCGCGCCATCGACCTGTTCGTGCACCGGCTGCGCCGCGAGAGCGGCGCGCTGGCGGCGGTGCTCGGCGGCCTGGACGTGCTGGTGTGCACCGGCGGCATCGGCGAGCACGACGCCGCCACCCGCGCGGCGATGGCCGAGGCGCTGCATTTCCTGGGCGTCACGATCGACCCGCAGGCCAACGCCGCCGCCACCGGCGACACGGTCCGCGCCATTCACGCCGCCGACAGCGCGGTCGAGGTCTGGGTGGTGCCGACCGACGAGGGCCGGGTCGCCGCGCAGGCGGCCTGGGCGCTGCTGGATGCGGCGCACGACCCGGCGCCACCGGCACCCGACTCGCCCATGTCCCGCGCATCGCTCACCCCCTGATCACGACGGAGATCCACCGTGCACGCCGCTTCCCCGAGTCCTGCCCCGAGTCCTTCCCCCGATCCGGCCACCGCCGCCGCCGCGCTGGACCGGGTGCTGATGGCGCGCTCGGCGCCGCTGACCTCCGGCCTGTCGCCGATCTCGCTGTCGCTGGCCTGGCAGGACTGGGCCCAGCATCTGGCCAGCCAGCCCGGCCAGGCGCTGCGGCTGGCCGCGCTGGCCCAGGCCGGCGCGGTGGAATGGGCCGGCCACTGCGCCAGCGGCCTGTGCAGCGACGACGAGACGGTGCGGCGCGACCCGCGCTTCGCCAGCGAGGACTGGCGCGCCTGGCCCTGGAGCGGCCTGGCCCATGCCTACAAGCGCAGCGAGCGCTGGTGGGACGAGGCGATGCGCCTGGAGGGCCTGACCCGCCACCACGCCGAGGTGGTGCGCACCTTCGCGCACCAGTGGCTGGACCTGCTCAGCCCGAGCAACCTGCCCTTCAACCCCGAGGTGCTGCGCCGCACCCGCGAGACCGCCGGCGCCAACCTCGTCCAGGGCGCGCAGCACGCGCTCGACGACTGGCGCCGCGACCACGGCCTGGAGCCGCTGCAGCCGCCCGAGCGCGAGTTCCGCCCCGGCATCGAGGTGGCGACCACGCCCGGCGCGGTGGTGATGCGCAACCGCCTGGTCGAGCTGATCCAGTACGCGCCCACGACCGCCACCGTGCAGGCCGAGCCGGTGCTGATCGTGCCGTCGTGGATCATGAAGTACTACATCCTCGACCTCAGCCCGCACAACTCGATGGTGCGCTGGCTGACCGGGCAGGGCCACACCGTCTTCATCCTGAGCTGGAAGAACCCCGACGCCGGCGACGCCGACCTCGGCATGGACGACTACCTGCGCCTGGGCGTCTTCGACAGCCTGGCGCGCATCGCCGAGCTGGTGCCGGGCGAGCCGGTGCACGCCTGCGGCTACTGCCTGGGCGGCACGCTGCTGTCGATCGCCGCGGCCGCGCTGGCGCGCCCCGGTCAGGTCGAGGGCGCCGAGCGCCTGGCGCCGCTGGCCTCGGTGTCGCTGCTGGCGGCCGAGACCGACTTCAGCGAGCCCGGCGAGCTGGGCGTGCTGATCGACGAGGCGCAGGTGCAGCTGCTCGAGGCGGTGATGGCCGAGCGCGGCTTCCTGAGCGGGCGGCAGATGGCCGGCTCCTTCCAGTTCCTGCACTCGCGCGATCTGGTCTGGTCGAAGCGGATGCAGGAATACCTGCTCGGCCAGCGCAGCCAGCCCAGCGACCTGATGGCCTGGAACGCCGACGTCACCCGCATGCCCGCGCGCATGCACGGCGAGTACCTCAGGCGCTGCTACCTGCACAACGACCTGGCCGAGGACCGCTATCCGGTCGAGGGCCGGCCGGTGTCGCTGTCGGACATCCGCCAGCCGCTGTTCGTCGTGGGCACCGAGAAGGACCACGTCTCGCCGTGGCGCTCGGTCTACAAGGTGCTGCGCCTGACCGAGACCGCGCTCACCTTCGTGCTGACCAGCGGCGGCCACAACGCCGGCATCGTCAGCGAGCCCGGCCACCCCAAGCGCCACTACGCGCTGCTGGCCTGCGGCGCCGAGGATCCGTGGATGAGCCCGGACGACTGGCAGCGCGCCGCACCGCGCCATGAGGGCTCGTGGTGGACCGCCTGGCACGACTGGCTGCTGGCGCACGGCAGCGGCCGCCAGGTGCCGGCGCGCGAGATCGCGCCCGAGGCGGCGCTGATGCCCGCGCCGGGCGAGTATGTGATGGTGCGCTACCCGGACTGAGCGTCCTGAAGATGAAGCGCAGATGAAGGCCGGGGGAAGGGCCGGCCGGCCGCGGTCAACGCCGCGGGTCGGCATGCCGTTGAGCGCGCCATGAACACCGTCCGCCCTTCCCGCACGTCCTTCCTGCGCGCCGCGCGTCTCGTGCTGCTGGCCGCGCTCTCGGCCGGCACGCTCGGCCTGTCGGGCTGCGGCGGCGGGGTATCGGTCGGGGTGGGCATCGGCATCGATGCAGGCAGCCACGACGCACCGCCCACCGTCTCGATGAGCATGAGCACCGCCAGCGGCGCCGGCGGCACCACCGTGCGGCTGAGCGCCTCGCCCTGGGACGACTACGCGGTCACCCAGGTCGACTTCGAGATGGTCTACCCGGGTGGGGCGGTGCAGCACCTCGGCAGCGTGCGCCGTCCGCCCTGGGTGCTCGACATCTCGCTGCCCTACGGCACCGGCGGCAGCGTGCTGAGCCTGCGCGCCCGCGCCTGGGACGATGCGGGCCAGTCCGGACTGAGCGGCTGGAGCGGCATCAGCGTGTACTGAGCGCGGCCTGGCCGCAGGCGAAGGGCTGCACCGGCGTGGCCGGCGGCTTGTCCAGCAGCCAGACCTCGACGCGGCGGTTGCGCTCGCGCCCGGCCTCGGTGTCGTTCGAGGCCACCGCCGCGGCCGGACCATAGCCCTGCACCACCGCCGGGCGCACGCCGTAGGTCGACAGATCCGCCGCCACCGCGCGGGCCCGCTGCTGCGACAGGCCGATGTTGGCGCAGCGGTCGCCGCGGTCGTCGGAGAAGCCCAGCAGCATCAGCTGGCGCGAGCCAGCGCCATCGCGCTCGAGCAGCCGGGTGATGCGTCCGACATCGCGCAGCGCCTTGTTGTCGAGCTGATCGGAGCCGGGCCGGAAGCGCAGGTTGACCGCCAGCCGCTGCGCGCCGGTGGTCAGGCGGCGGTATTCGGCCGGCACATCGGTGGGCGCCACCGCGGTGCCGGGGTCGGCCTCGGGCGCCTGGCCGATGAAGCCGACCGTCTGCGCCACCTTCTGGCCCTCGTCCGACACCGCGAAGTCGGCCAGCCGGCGCGCCAGCGGCTGCGCATCGCGGGCGACATAGAAATACAGCCGACGCGCCAGCGCATAGTCCTCGGTGGCCACGGTGAAGCGGCTCGGGCGCAGCGCCGCCCCCTGACCGTCGGCCAGCGCCAGCGTCTTGGCCGCCTCGGCATAGGGCAGGCCGACAAAGCCGATCGCCATCGGATCGGCCGCCACCGCCGCGGCCAGCGCGCGGCTGTCCTCATGCCGGGTGGTGCCGGCGGCCAGCGCCTGCTTGTCCAGCACCAGCGCGCGGAAGGTGTCCCAGGTGCCGGACTTCTCGTCGCGGGCATGCAGGCGCACCGCACCGGCCGGCGCGCCCAGCGCCGACCAGTCGCCGGTGCGGCCGGTGAACAGGTCGCGCAGCTGCGCCAGCGTCAGCTGCTTGAGCGGATTGCTCGGGTGCACGATCACCGCCACGCCATCGAGCGCGACGATGTACTCGCTGCCCTCGGCCGACAGATCGCCGAGCGCCTTCGTGGCCTCGCGCTCCTGCGCCTGGATCGGCCGCGAGGCCATGCCCAGCTCGGCCTGTCCCGCCGCCAGCGAGGAAAAGGCGGTCGAGGTGCCATGCGAGGCCAGCGCGACCGCCAGCCGCGCGCCATCGGACGGACGGCGTGCCTCGATGCGCAGCTCCTCCGGCGCGGTCGGGGTGGCGGACTGCTCGGTGTAGCCCTCGCGGGCCAGGAAGGCCTTGACCAGCGCCGGTGCCAGCGCGGCGCCGACCGTGTTGGAGCCGTGCAGGCGCAGCAGCGGTGCCGACGCCCCGGCCGCGGCCAAGGGCGGCGAGGGCTCGGCCGGCGCCGCACGGCTGCTCGCGCCGCGCTGCAGCAGCCAGCCGACCAGCGCGGCCAGCACCAGCAGCAGGGCCAGCGCCGTCGGTCAGCGGCTGCGGCTGGCGGCGGGCGGCCAGTCCGCAGGCCTCGGGCAGATTGGTGCAGACACCTCGGTCAGGCGGCATCGCCGGGGGCGTCGTCAGGGGCGTCGTCAGGGGCGCAGTCGAAGTCATGGATTCATCCCATCCTGTCGGAGAAGTTCGAGAGCGGCCGCCCCCGGGGCGGACCACGCCGGACCGAGCACGGCGACACGGCGCGCGATCACCTCGCGCAGCCGCGCCGAGGCCGGCACGGCCCCCAGCAGCGGCTGCAGCGCGTCGTCCAGCAGCCGCCGACGCTCGTCGGCGTCGTCTTGCAGACGCGCCAGCACCGCCGGCCAGTCGGCGCCCAGCGGATGCAGCGCCAGCTCCAGGCCGAAGTCGTCAAGCTCGGCACGCAGCCAGCCCTGCGCGCCCCCGTCGCGCAGCAGATCCAGCGCCTCGGCCAGCAGCAGCCGCGCGGCCCAGGGCGGCACGGGGTCGGGCTGCGGCTCGGGCGGCGGTTCAGGCGGCATCTCGGGCGACAGGTCCGGCGGCAGCACCGGCACCGGCTCGGGCAGCTCGGCCAGCGGAACCGACAGCACCAGCCAGACCAGCGCGGCCGCACGCGGCCCGAGCGCCGGCAACAGCGCCGCCGCCGGATCGATCCGGTCGCGCAGCGGTGCGGCCAGCGCACGCTGCTGCACCGCCACCGGCGCCGCCAGCCGGGGCTGCAGCCGCGCCAGATCCTGGCCGCGCAGGGCGTCGTCCGCCCAGCGCCGCTGCAGCCACTGCATACCCGACTGCGCGACCGACGCCACCACCGGTGCGGCCACCGCGCGGTCGCAGGCCTGGCGCAGGGCCTCGCAGCCGCCGTCCTCGCCGATCTGGTGTGCCAGCGTCTCGAAGCGGGCCGTCTCGCCCAGGCGCAGGAAAAGATCGGCGCGCAGCCGGCCCAGCATCTGACGCTGCTCCGGTCCGCTGCTGCCGACCCAGGTGCGCGCCAGCGCCTGCACCAGCTCGGGCCGGTCCAGGCGCTGCGGCCCGGTGGCAGGGTCGATCAGCAGGGCCTGCGCCACCGCTCGGGCCTCGGCCGCGAGGCTGGCCAGCGCCAGATCGGCCGCCTCGACCGCCTCCTGACCGCGCTGCCATGCCGTCTGCAGCCGCTCGACCTGACGGAGTTCGCGCCGCGAGCGGGCGGCGGTGGTGCGGGCCTGCGCCCAGGCCTGCAGCGCATGGCTCCAGGCCGACAGATCCGGCACACGTGCGCCCCCGAACCAGCGCGGCAGGCCGCCGGCCGGCGCTGGCGGCTCGTCCAGCGCGGCCTGCAGCCGGTCGGCCAGAGCCTCGTCCTGGCGCAGCTGCCGGGTCGCCGCCTCGCCCGCCTGCAGCAGGTGCTGCCGCACCTGCTGCGCCTGCGCCCGCACGCCCTCGAGCGAGAGGCGCCCGCTGCGCCAGTCCTGCCAGAGCCGGGCCTCGACCTCATCGCACCAGCCCTCGGCACGCTGCTGCAGCAGCGCCTCGTCGGCCCGCATCGCGGGCTCGACGCCGCGGCCGTCGAAGCCCTCGTGCACGCCCAGCGCGAACAGGCGGCGCAGCTCCGCCGCCTGCCGGGCCGGCTCGCACTGCTGCACCAGCCCCTGGTAGTGGAGCGCCAGCCGCTGCCACATCGCGCCGGACTGGGCTGCGCCCAGCGTCAGGCCGCGCTCATCCGGCAGCACCGGCAGATCGGCCAGCACCGCGGCGGCCGGCGCCGCATCGCCCGGCAGACCCTGGCGCAGCAGCCGCAGCAGCTGCCCCAGCAGCACCTCGGACAAATGCGCGCGCACCGCGGAAAGATCGGCGCGGCACTCGCTCAGCGCCTAGCTGCGCAGCCGGCCAGCGGCCGGCTCCACAGGATCGACAGCATCCGTCGAATCGGCCAGGTCGGCAGAGTCGGCCTGCAGCGCCAGACGCTGCAGCAGCCAGGCGGCCATCGCCTGCGCATCGGCCTGACCGGCCGCAGGCACCCAGCAGACCAGGCCGCCTGCCAGCGGCAGCCGGTCAGCACCGGCGATCCGGTCGAGATGCAGCTCGACCTGCAGCCCGGGCTGGCGCGCGCGCCGGCGCCACCTGGTGGCGCCGCTCGAGCGCCTGCAGGATCTGCCGGGCGAACACACCGGTACCAAGGAGGACTTGTCGCATGGCACACGACTCTCCTGTCACGATGTGTCATGTTCATGACAGCAACTCACCAGCGCTGTCGCCCCACCTGCACAGGCGGTACGACACGGCACCTCCTGGCGATTTGACTACCTGACGGTACTAGAGCAAGATGAGAAAATCGTAAAGAATTTCACGGATCATCGACCCCATCCTGAGCCGTCCCTGCTCGGATCGACCTTGTCGATCACGCCCGAAATCGTCCCGACGCCCAGCAGAACGATCCGCGATCAAGCACAAAAACCAAGCCCCAGGAACCCCCTCGAACCGGTGTGCCTAATAGATCAACAATCAAACCGCAAAAATAACAGGCGGAAATGATTGAGAACGGATCGATTACGTAACCGAAGCTGGACCGCTGCGTTCTTGGACTATTTTTTCACCTGATCCTGCCGCTCACAAACCGACAACAAAGGGCACCCGCGCGGGTGCGCCCACATCATGCTTCATCGCCTCGATCGCTCTTCCCGGCCTGTCCTGCCCGCTCGGCAGGCGCCTGCCGTCGTGCTGGCCTGTGCCGGCGCCCCTGAAGGCGATCTGAACGCGGTGCGCTCGCTGGGCGAGCGCGGCATCAAGGTGATCGTGATCGGCGAATACGCACAGCCGCCTTCACGCCATTCGCGCCACTGCACGGAGTTCCGGCATGTGCCGGACTTCACCCGCCATCCGAAGCGCCTGGCGAGTGCGCTGCGCGAGATCGAAGCCGAGCACGGCGCGGCGCCAGTGGTCTTCCCGACCGCGGATCCGGATCTGCAGGCGCTGCTGGAGGTTCTGCCCGGTCTGGGCGAACGCATCCGGCCGGCACTGGCTGCGCCCGACCTGGTGGCGCAGCTGGTGGACAAGGCGCGCTTCGACGAGCTGGCACGGCAGCAGGATCTGCCGGTGCCGCGCACCCTGCGGATCGAGCGCATGGCGCAGATCGAGGACATCATCGCCGGCGCGATCGACTTCCCGCTGATCGTCAAGCCGGCGCAGCCGGTGGCCTGGCAGCACCCGGGCGTGGAGCCGGCGGTGGCACGCGCCAAGGCGGTGGTGGTCGAGACGCCGGAGCGGCTGCGCGAGATCGCGCGGATGCTGGCGCCGCATGGCTTCCACATCATCGCGCAGGACTATGTGCCGGGCGGCGACAGCGAGCATTTCACCGTCGATGTCTACATCGGCCCGGACGGTGCGGTGCGTGCCAGCAGCTGCGGGCGCAAGCTGCGCCACGATCCGCCGCATGTCGGCAGCGGCTCCTACTGCGAGAACCTGCGCCTGCCCGAGCTGGAGACGCTCGCCGCCGAGGTGCTGACCCGCATCGGCTATCGCGGCGTGGCCAATCTCGACTTCAAGCGCCACGAACTCACCGGGGAGTACAAGCTGCTGGAGATCAATCCGCGGCTGAGCCAGTGGCACATCCTGACGACGCGCTGCGGCATGAACCTGCCCGAGATGGCCTGGCGCGATGCCTGCGGCCTGCCGGCCGCCGCGCCCTCGAAACGCCGCACCGGCCTGCGCTATCTCAACGAGAAATGCGACTTCCGCGCCGCGCGCCAGTATGTGCGCGAGGGCGAGCTGAGCTGGTCGCGCTACCTGGGCACGCTGCTGCGTCCCGGCACGGTGCGCCAGCTCGCGCCGATGGACGATCTGGGCCCGGCGCTGCACCTGACGCGCGACTGGTTCGCGCAGAAGCTGGTCCGGCGTGCCCGGCCGGCACGCCCGGCCGCATCACGCCCATCGATGCAGACGATCTTCGAGGAAGCCGAGGATCCGGCCTTCAAGGGGCGCTGAAGCGCCAGTGCGCCCGCGCCCTCAGGAGGCGCCCAGTACCTCGAGCAGCGCATCGCCATAGGCCGCCAGCTTGCGGCCGCCCACGCCGCTGACCTGGCCCAGCTCGTCGAGCGTGCCGGGCTGGCGGCGCGCCATCTCGATCAGCGTGGCGTCGTTGAAGACCAGATAGGCCGGAATGTTGTGCTCGCGCGCAACGCCGGAGCGCCAGGCACGCAGCGCCTCGAAGCGCTCGAGCTGCTGCCCGACCAGATCGGCCGGTGCGGAGCGCGCGCCCCTGCCCGCGGCATCGGCGCCCGCACGGCCGCGCTTCGCGCGCCCGCGCACCGGCTCGGCCGGCACCCGCATCTGCAGCCGCACCTCGCCGCGCAGCACCGCGCGCGCCGAGTCGGTCAGCGCCAGCGTGCCGTACTCGCCCTCGGCCACCACATGGCCCAGCGCGACGAGCTGGCGCAGCACCGCGCGCCACTGCGCCTCCGACAGGTCCGCGCCGATGCCGAAGGTGCTCAGGCCGGCGTGGCCGTACTGGCCGACCTTGTCGGTCGGCTTGCCTCGCAGAACGTCGATCAGATGCACCGCGCCGAAGCTGCGCGGCCCCTGGGTCTCGCGGCCGTGCTGGGCGAAGCGGTAGATGCAGCTCAGCGCCTTGCGCGCGGCGTCGGTGCTGTCCCAGGTCGAAGGCGGATGCAGGCAGTTGTCGCAGTTGCCGCACGGGCCGCTGGCCTCGCCGAAGTAGGCCAGCAGGCGCACGCGGCGGCAGTCATGCGCCTCGGCCAGCGCCAGCAGCGCGTCGAGCTTGCCGCGCTGCACTCGCTTGAACTCGTCGGCGGCCGGGCTGTCGTCGATCATGCGGCGCTGGTGCACCACGTCGGCCAGGCCGTAGGTCATCCAGGCATCGGCGGGCTGGCCGTCGCGGCCGGCGCGGCCGGTCTCCTGGTAGTAGCCCTCGATGTTCTTGGGCAGGTCGAGGTGGGCGACGAAGCGCACGTCCGGCTTGTCGATGCCCATGCCGAAGGCGATGGTGGCCACCATCACCAGTCCTTCTTCGCGCAGGAAGCGGTCCTGATGGTGCTTTCGGGTGCCGGCGTCCAGCCCGGCGTGATAGGGCAGCGCCGGCACACCCTCGCCCTGCAGCCAGGCCGCCGTCTCCTCCACCTTCTTCCGGCTGCCGCAGTAGATGACCCCGGCGTCGCCCTCGTGCTCGTCGCGGATGAAGCGCAGCAGCTGGGTGCGCGCGTTGTCGCGCTCGACGATGGTGTAGCGGATGTTGGGCCGGTCGAAGCTGCTGACGAACAGGCGCGCCGCCTGCAGCTGCAGCCGCTCGACGATGTCGGCGCGGGTGTGGTCGTCGGCGGTGGCGGTCAGCGCGATGCGCGGCACCGAGGGGAAGCGCTCGTGCAGCGCGCTCAGGCCGAGGTATTCCTCGCGGAAGTCGTGGCCCCACTGGCTGACGCAGTGCGCCTCGTCGATCGCGAACAGGCCCAGCAGGCCGCGCTCGTGCAGCGACTCCATCATCGCCAGGAAGCGCGGCGTCAGCAGCCGCTCCGGCGCGACGTAGAGCAGCGTCAGCCGCCCGGCCAGCAGGTCGCGCTCGACCGCCGAGGCCTCCTGCGCGCCCAGCGAGGAGTTCAGGAAGGCCGCCGGCACGCCGACCTCGTCGAGCGCGCCGACCTGGTCCTGCATCAGCGCGATCAGCGGGCTGACCACCACGGTGACGCCCTGGCCGGCGCCATGGCGCACGATCGCCGGGATCTGGTAGCACAGACTCTTGCCGCCGCCGGTGGGCATCAGCACCAGCGCGTCGCCGCCGTCGATCACCTGCTCGACGATGTCCTGCTGCTGGCCGCGGAAGGCGGGATAGCCGAACACCTCGGCAAGCACGCGCCGCGCGGCGGCGACGGTGGGGGACGGCGGGTTCGGGTCGGACGCGTTCATGATCGGGCCGATGGTACGCGAGGCCGGCGTGCGCATCCGCTCACCCCGAATGGGGAGACGCGCCTGCCGCCACGCCCGCCGCCGGCCGCGGCATGCCCCACAGCACCGCCATCTCGGTGTACATCGACGGACTCACCAGCCGCGCCACCGCGCCCGACAGCAGCGCGCAGGCCATCAGGCTCAGCACCATCGCCTGGCCGGAGACCATCTCCATGACGATGATGAAGGCGGTGATCGGCCCCTGGGTGGTGGCCGACAGGAAGCCGACCATGCCCAGCGCCACCAGCGCGACCGATTCCGGCCGTCCGGCCAGACCGGCCAGCCGCGCGATGTCCTGCCCGAGCCCGGCGCCGATCGCCAGCGAGGGCGCGAAGGTGCCCGCCGGCACGCCGCTCCAGGCCGACAGCCAGGTGGCGACGAACTTCAGCAGCGTGTAGAGCGGCGGCAGCCCGTCATCGCCGTGCTCGAGCAGCGCGCGCGTCGGGTGGTAGCCGGCGCCGGCGGTCGCGCCCGACGTCACCAGGCCGATCAGGCCGACCGCCAGCCCGCAGGCGGCGGCAAAGCGCAGCGGATGCGCGGCGCGCCACCGGCTGACGCGGTCGCTGCCGCCCTGCGCGCACAGCACCAGCAGCCGCGAGAACAGCCCGCCGGCCAGTCCGGCGGCCAGCGCCACCGCCAGGCCGGGCGCCAGCAGGCTCCAGTCCAGCACCGGCACCACCAGCGCGCCGAAATAGCTCTCGTTGCCGAAGACCGAGATCGACACCAGGCCGGCCAGCACGATCGCGGCGATCGTCAGATTGCTGTGGCGCAGGTCGCGCCGGCGGGTGAGCTGCTCGATCGCGAAGACGATGCCGCCCAGCGGCGTGTTGAAGGCCGCGGCCACCCCGGCGGCGGCGCCGGCCACCATCAGGTCGTGCGCGTCGATGCCGCTGCCGGGCGACAGCCAGCGCCGCGCGCCCAGCATCACGCCGGCGCCGACCTGCACCGTCGGACCCTCGCGGCCGATCGACAGGCCGCCGAGCAGCCCGGCGCAGGTCAGCAGCAGCTTCTGCAGCGCCAGCCGGGGCGAGACCAGCGCCGAGACACGCTCGGGCGGGGTGTCGTCATGCAGCGCGGCGAGCACCTGCGGAATGCCGGAGCCGCCGGCCTCGCGGGCGAAGCGGCGGGTCCACATCAGCACCGCGACCGTCAGCACCGGCGACCACAGCAGCGCCAGCAGCGCGCCGGTCCAGCCCGACCCCTGCAGCGCCACCCAGGTGCCGGTGGCCAGATCGGCCAGCGCGGTGAAGGCGGTCACCACCAGCCCGGTCAGCAGCGCGAACACCAGCACCACGCTGCGGTCGATCCACTGGCGACCGGAGCGCATCTCGCGCAGCAGCGGCTCGATCAATGCACGCAGGGAACGGTCGGGAGGCAGGGACATCAGACGCGGGTCATCACCAGAGAGGGGGACGGCGCCGGGCGGCGCGGAAGACGGGCGGTGCGGCACAATTGTCCCCCAGTTCTCTACACACCACGGCCGCCGTCGCATCCGCCCGATGCCCCGGCCGGCCCCACCGTTCCAGGAGCGAGCGCCCATGGCCTCCGTCAACAAAGTCATCCTCATCGGCAACCTCGGCCGCGACCCGGAAGTGCGCTACGCGCCCAGCGGCTCGGCCATCTGCAACGTCACCATCGCCACCTCGCGCAACTGGAAGGACAAGGCCTCCGGCGAGCGCCAGGAAGAGACCGAATGGCACCGCGTCGTCTTCTATGACCGCCTGGCCGAGATCGCCGGCGAATACCTGCGCAAGGGCCGCCCGGTCTATGTCGAGGGCCGCCTGAAGACCCGCAAGTGGCAGAAGGACGGCGTCGACCAGTACACCACCGAGATCATCGCCGACCAGATGCAGCTGCTGGGCGGCCGCGAGGACGGCGCTGCAGGCGGCTCGGGCGGCGGCAGCCGTGGCGGCAGCCGCAGTGCCGGTGGCGACTTCGGCGACGACGCCGAATCCGGCTACACCCCGGCACCGGCCCCGCGCGCCCCGATGCGCCAGGCCGCCCCGGCCCCGCGTCCGGCCCCCCGCCCCGCCCCGGCCCCCGCGCCGAAGTCGTCGACCGGCTTCGACGACATGGATGACGACATTCCGTTCTGATCGAACAGGCGCTTCGCCGCACTGACGTGGCGAGGTCGCTCAGGAAATGGAATGGCCCTGGCCGCGCATGACGGCGCCCTCTGCAAGGAGGGTTAAAGGCCATCCCTTTCAAGGTGACCGCCCAGCAGCCTTGAGGACACGAGCGGTGGAGAAATGAGACCGGGCGGTACGACCATCGACCC
>NZ_BQWE01000047.1:0-3883 GCF_023706025.1 Sphaerotilus sp. FB-3
GCTACGAGCAGCAGCACGCACCCGCCCACTGAAATTCACAACCCACCCCTTATCGGACTGTCCGAAAAAACTTGACCACGACAATTGCAGCTCGGTCGAGATTTCCAGGTCTTGCAGCCGTTGCAGCGTGACCGCATCGAGTCCGTACTGGCTGCCGATGTGGCCGTAGATCTCCTCCAGCGTGATCTCCCCCTGCGTGCTGCTTTCGCGCACCTGCAGCTCGGCCTGGAGCCGGATGCGGGAGAAGTCCTCGACGCGTCCATCCGCCACCCGGGCTGCTGCGGGATCCAGAAAGCGATAGAGGTCTGCGGGGGTCTCGGTGGGGCGGCGCAACAAGGTGTCGAAGACATCGAAGGAGATGGCCTTGATCCCTGGCTCTGCACAGGCTTTCGTGAAGCGGCTCCGCTCCCGGTGCGACGCGGCGAAGGATTCGTTGCCGCCGCCCAGATCCTTGGCGGCCCGGCCCGCGTTGAAGCGGACCATCAGATCCTGGTTGTAATCCGGGTCGATTTGATGGAAGGGCACCAGGGCGTCGATGCCGGTCCGACCGGCACGTCGACGCGCGACCAGTTCCTCCAGCAGAGCTGTCAGGAAACCGGCGTCCTCGACGACGCGGCGAGCCAGCACCTGATGCCGGCCCAGCATGAAGCCGAGCGTCGCATCCTGTTCGCGCTGCAGCACATCGAAGGGCTCGGTGCCGCTGGCGTGCGGAGCCAGGAAGGTCGGCTGGATGACCCGCAGGCGTCGATGCCAGACCATCGCCTGCAGCGCGACGGATGACGAGCAGGTCACGACCTCGTCGACCAGGCTGGTCAGGTATTGAGAAATTCCGGGAATGCGATCGAATTCCGGGCGATGGATCAGGTTGGGCCATCTGGAGCGCAGCTGAGTGCTCAGCTCCGGGGTCAGGATGGCATCCTGGATCTTGGGGGTGATGTACTGCGTGACCACCAGACCGGCCTCGGGGTCGGCGCGGTTCAGTACATGCAGCAGGAATTCGGCTTGGCTGCCGAAGCCTGTGTCCGCCATGAAGGCGTAGTGAGCCGAGACCTGCAGTGGCACCAGTTGCAGGGATTTCCAACGGCCCGAAGCGTCAAGATCCCGTCGCCTGAAGGGCTGCAGCTCTGCCATCGTGCTGCGCGAGATCTGCTTGAAGGTCTCGACCAGCTCCCGGATTTCGCTGCCGGAAGGCTGGTTGCGGATCGTGTCAGCTTCAGTGAAGAGCGTGCCGTGGCGAAACAGCCCCTGGGGGTCAAAGGTCACCGTATGCGGATAAGGCGCTCGGCTGAAGGCGCCTGGCATCTGGTGGACGATCAGCGTATCCGGATACATGCGCTCCAGGAAAGGCACCGGCGTTTCCCACAGCAGGATGCAGTCATAGGCTTCGGCCAGCATCGATCGGAGGCCTGCCTGAATGTGCTGCGTGAGCCCGTGCTCGGGCTGCTGGTAAAGCGTGACGCTGGGGTCGGCTCGACCTGCGCCCAGCGTGAGGCAGGCGGCCGCATCCAGATCGATCACCCGGATCCGGGAATCGATCAGTGCGCGGGCGCCCGCCATAAGCTCGGGCAGGACGAGATCGACCTGGAAGCCCACCCCCGCCAGGATATTGGCTTGGGGAATCAGATGCTTGCGCAGGCAGTTTTGAAAGAAGAATGGATCGCCGTGGGCGAACCATGGGGGAATCCAGAACAGGGTCTTCATGGTCTACATCCTTATTCGCTTCACAGCCCCAGCGCCACCTTCGCCACCACCGCGATCTGGTAGAGCACCTGCGTGATGCCGCGCGCCACCTCGACCCGCTTGGTCTCGGCCCTGGGCAGCACCATCAGCTCGTCGCCGGGCTCCGGGACGATGTCGCCGCGGGACTCGACGACGGTGCCGTTGCGCCTGAGCAGCAGCACCCGGCTGGTGTCGGCCTGCTGGGACGGGCCGCCGGCCAGGCGGAGGTAGTCGTCGACGCGGCGTGCCGGGTCGTGGCCGATGGCCATCGGGAACAGCACCTCGCCATGCACCGCCACCTGGGCCGAGCGCTCGGGCACGAACAGGGTGTCGCCGTCCTCCAGCGGGGTGTCGCCGGCGCGGGTCGGGTCGGGCAGCACCAGCTGGCCGCGCGGCTCGATCTGGCGGGCGCGGCCCGTGAACTGCAGCACCAGCTCGGCCTCGCGGCCGCGCAGCTGGGCCTCCTCGTTGGTGGCCGAGCGGGCGGTCAGGGCCTGCGCCTCCAGCCGGTCGAGTGCCTGGCCGAGCATCTCCTTCTGGCGCTGCGCGATCGAGCGGCGCTGCAGCTGCAGCGCGGCCAGATCGGCCAGCGGCGCCGGCCGCAGCCGTGCCAGCGCGTCCGACAGCCGCGCGCCGTAGGGCAGCACGACGGTGCGCTCGCCGCGGTGCGCGCCCTCGATGCGCACCAGGATGGTCCCGGGCATGCGGTCGGCGGTGAAGCTGACCTCGTCGCCGTCGTCCAGCAGCACCGCGCCGGCCTCGGCCAGCGGGTGATATTCGCTGCGGCGCTCGGGGCCGCGCTGGCGCACCACCGCCATGTGGGTCGCGCCGGGGCGCGGGCGGGCCAGCGCCATCAGCGCCGCACCGTGCAGGCGTGGGCCGTCGAACTCGAAGGCGCAGGCGTTGGCCGCCTCGCCGCTGACCTTCACGCTGGCGCGGCGCGGTGCCACCAGCAGCGTGTCGCCGTCCTGCAGCTGCAGCGGCTCGATGCGGCCCTCGAGCAGGAAGCGGTAGAGATCGATGCGCCCGCGCAGCTCGCCGGCGCGCAGCAGCTCGACCGCCAGGAAGCTGCCGCGCTCCGGATCGATCCCGCCGGCCAGATCGAGGTAGCGCAGCACCGAGTCCGACGACAGTCCGCCATACAGGCCGGGCTGGCGCACGAAGCCGGTCACATAGACCTTGACCGGCTGCGCCGCCTCCAGGCTGGCATAGCTGTGCACATTGGCGCGGTAGGTGCGCCGGACCTGCTCGCGCACCACCGCGTCCAGCTCGGCATTGCGCACGCCCTGCACCCGCACCGGGCCGATGCTCGGCAGGAAGAGATGGCCGCGCGGATCGACCGCCTGGGTCGCGTCGAGGCTGAAGGCGCCCCACAGCCGCAGCGTCACCCGATCGCCCGGCGCGATGCGGTAGTCCGGATTGAAGCCGCCGAGCGACTGCTGCGCGAAGCGCCCGCCGAAGAGCTGGCTGCCGAAGACCGGCGCGCAGCCGGCGGCGGTCGGCTGCGGTGGCGTCGATGTGGCGGATGGCGCGGGTGCGGGCGTCTGCGCGCCGGCGCCCGGCGGCGTCAGCAGCAGCAGCGTCATCGTGACCAGCAGCGCGGGCAGGGTGACAGGCAGGAGATTGCGGTTCATGGGCTTCTCGCTGGCGGTGCTGTTTCGGTCAGACCCGGTCAGGCCGGTCAGTCCCGGTGTTCCTGGACGGTGGCCACCGTCAGGCGCACGATGCCGTAGAGCACCACGCAGCTCAGCAGCAGCGTCAGCAGGCTGGCGGCGGCATGCGGATACTCGGCGCGCTCGGGCCGGGTGGGGGGCTCGATCACGACCAGGTTGCGGACCTTGCGGCCGGCCTCGATGCGCATCGCCTCGACCGAGCCGAGCGCGCTGCGCTGGCGCGCCTCGGCCAGCGCATGGCGGGCCTTGAGCTCGTGGAACTCGGCGGCGAGGCGGTGCAGTGCCTGCGCGCTGTCGGGCTGGCGGCCCGCGCGGGTGGCCAGGCGCGACTCGCGCTCGATCTGCAGCCGCAGCGCCGCGACCTGTGCGCGCAGCGTCACCAGTTCGGCCGCATCCGGATTCAGGTAGTGTCGTGGTCAAGTTTTTTCGGACAGTCCGATAAGGGGTGGGTTGTGAATTTCAGTGGGCGGGTGCGTGCTGCTGCTCGTAGC
>NZ_BQWE01000048.1:0-48966 GCF_023706025.1 Sphaerotilus sp. FB-3
TCTCCCAGGCCCTCTACCGCAACGCTCTTTGCCTTGATCTCGTGCTCAACTATGCGGGCGTCAGGGAGCAGTGAACGGCCCTGATTCTCCGACTCTCCCTGCGGAAATAGAATATCTCTCGGATACTTAACTTGAAAACCAAAGCGATAGTTTTCATAAACCCCATCTGAGTCATTTTTCTCAAATTCATTTAATTTAAATGGCACTTGTTCAGAACGAACACCGCCCACTGAAGAAGCCGGAGATATTGAAACACTTTCACTTGATGTTTTATATGATGACTGAAAGACCAAAAAAGTAATTGCCACTATTGCAGCAAGCGATACACCAGCCCACAATGCAGCCCATACAGAAGTTGACTCTCGCACACTTTCTCTTGATTTATCATATATAACCAACTCTACTTGAGGCACTGTATCTGACTCGACAGGATTGCTCGGCTCCAAGTTTTGGACCACCAGCCTACAATATAAGTAATATGCAACAAGTAATCCAATGGATGGCCAAAGTATCAGCCCTAAATTACGTTCCCCATCGTCCTGCCACAAGGATGCAGCAATAATCCACAGGCAAGACAAAAATATCACAAACCGAGACTTATATTCTATGCCCCACCAGCCAGACTTAACTCGATCAAGTCTTTGGCCAAACGAATATTTTGGTTTACTAGTTTTTAACCATGTTCCAAATTTAAACGTTGCGACAGCAACGCCCACTCCAAAAAATCCAACAAAAATATCAAACCCGGGCATCACACCCACAAAAACAGCAACAATCCTGATTGTTGCAAAAATAAACCAGACAACAGACAACGCTCGAAGAAAAGTCCCAAAGATTTTTCTCATGAACCACCATGAATTTTAAATTTGTACAAAAATCATCATCCAAACAAAACTTGGCATCACCCCAATTCTACCGCCACTCAATTCAAGACAATAAATTACTATTGATCGCCACCTCCGCACCACCGCAGCACTCAATAGTGCCGGAGCAAAGCAGATTCACCACAGAGAACACCGAAAAATTTGCGAATTCCATCACGGAAATGAAAATCGGCTGGGGAGCGCAAACTCCCCAGCCGATTTTCATTTTCTGGCTGGCTGACAACCCGTCAGCCGCCCCGCCTCACTTCGCCGTCGGCATCACGAACTCGGCGCCCTTGCCAATGCTCGCCGGCCAGCGCTGCATGATCGACTTCTGCTTGGTGTAGAAGCGCACGCCCTCTTCGCCGTAGGCATGCATGTCGCCGAACAGGCTCTTCTTCCAGCCGCCGAAGCCATGCCAGGCCATCGGCACCGGGATCGGCACGTTGATGCCGACCATGCCGACCTGGATGCGGCGCGAGAACTCGCGCGCGGTGTTGCCGTCGCTGGTGTAGCAGGCCACGCCGTTGCCGAACTCGTGCGCGTTGATCAGGTCGACCGCCTCGGCGAAGGTGGCCACGCGCACGCAGCCCAGCACCGGGCCGAAGATCTCTTCCTTGTAGATGCGCATCTCGGGCGTCACGCGGTCGAACAGCGTGCCGCCGGTCCAGAAGCCGTTCTCCAGGCCGGCCGGGCGGAAGCCGCGGCCGTCGACCACCAGCTCGGCGCCCTCCTCCACGCCCAGCGCGATGTAGCCCTCGATGCGGTCGCGCGCCTGCGCGGTCACGATCGGGCCCATCTCGGCGTCGAGGTGCATGCCGTCCTTGATCTTGAGCGCGCGGGCGCGCTCGGCCACCTTCGGCACCACCTTGTCGGCGATCTCGTCGCCGACGAAGACCGCCACCGAGATCGCCATGCAGCGCTCGCCGGCCGAGCCGTAGGCCGCGCCGATCAGCGCGTCGACCACCTGGTCGACGTCGGCGTCGGGCATGACCACCATGTGGTTCTTCGCGCCGCCCAGGGCCTGCACGCGCTTGCCGTGGTGGGCGCCGGTCTCGTAGATGTACTGCGCGATCGGGGTGGAGCCCACGAAGCTGACCGCCTTCACATCCGCATGGTTCAGCAGCGTGTCGACGGCCAGCTTGTCGCCCTGCACGACGTTGAAGACGCCGTCGGGCAGGCCGGCCTTCTTGAGCAGCTCGGCCATGAGCAGGCTGGGGCTGGGGTCGCGCTCGCTGGGCTTGAGCACGAAGGTGTTGCCGCAGGCGATCGCCACCGGGAACATCCAGCACGGCACCATCACGGGGAAGTTGAACGGCGTGATGCCGGCGACCACGCCCAGGGCCTGGCGCATCGTCCAGTTGTCGATGCCGGTGGAGACCTGCTCGGTGTAGTCGCCCTTCATCAGCTGCGGGATGCCGCAGGCGAACTCGACGATCTCGATGCCGCGGGTGACCTCGCCCTGGGCGTCGGTGAAGACCTTGCCGTGCTCGGCGGTGATCATCGCGGCCAGCTCGTCGCGGTGCTCGTTGAGCAGGGCCAGGAAGTTGTTCAGGATGCGCGCACGGCGCACCGCCGGCGTGTCGGCCCACGCCGGAAATGCGGCCTTGGCCGCGGCGATCGCGGCCTCGACCTCGCCCTGCGTGGCCAGCACCACCTCGCGCGCGACCGCGCCGGTGGACGGGTTGTAGACGGCCTGCGAGCGGCCGCTGCTGCCGGCGACGATCTCGCCCTGGATGTAGTGGCCGACAGGCGCGGTGCGGGTGAACGGGGTCGGTGCGGACATGGCGTGCTCTCCTGGAGGAATGGAGCGCAGTCTAGGCAGGCCACCGGAGGCTGAACAGCCCTCGGCGATGGATACACTGTTCATCGGAACGAACAATCATTCGAGAAAACCCGGAACAAAGGAGCTGGCGTGACGCTTCAGGATGACCCGCAGGCCCGCCGCCTCGACACGCTGTGGTCGCCGATCCATGCGCTGACGGTGCTGGGCGATCTCGGCAGCTTCACCGCCGCCGCGCAGCGCCTCGGGCTGAGCAAGGCCGGCATGAGCCAGCGCATCGCCGATCTGGAGCGTGCCGCCGGCGTGCCGCTGGTGCAGCGCACCACCCGCAGCGTGCGCCTGACCGAGGCCGGCCAGCAGCTGGTCGACAGCACGCGCGATGCCTACAGCCAGATCGAGCGCGGCTTCGCGCAGGTCAAGGATCTGGCGGCAGTGCCGCGCGGGAGGCTGCGACTGACGATGCCGGTGGCGCTCGGGCGGCAGATCATCGTGCCGCACCTGCCGGCCTTCCTGCAGGCGCATCCCGAGGTGAAGCTGGAACTCGACCTGTCGGACCGGCTGGTCTCGCTGGCGCAGGAGGGCTTCGATCTGGCGATCCGGCACACCGGCCACCCGCCGGAGACGCATGTGGCCTGGCCACTGCGCCCGACCCGGGCGCTGCTGCTGGCCACACCCGGCTATCTGGCCCGGCGCGGCACGCCCGAGCATCCTTCGGACCTGGCAGCGCATGACTGCCTGCACTACCTGCGCCCCGGCGAGACGCCGGCCTGGCAGTTCCGCCGGCGAGACAGGGGCCCCGCTGGCGCGCAGGCACCGCATGTGACCGTCGCGGTGCGCGGCCCGTTCAGCGCCAACAACAGCGAGGTGCTGCGCGAGGCCGCGCTGGGCGGCCTGGGCATCGCGCTGCTGCCCGACTTCAGCGCCGACGTCGCGCTCGCCCGCGACGAGTTGGTCGAGGTGCTGCCGCAATGGCAATGCGTCGGCGCCTTCGGCGAGCAGCTCTGGGCCATCCGGCCCTACAGCCCGCATGTGCCGCGTGCGGTCCATGCCCTGGTGACCTATCTGCGCGAGACGCTCGGGCAAAAAAAAACCCACCAACGAGGGTGGGTTGATGGACGCTCCGGATGAGCGCCGTTGGGAAATCCTGAGTCCCGACCACGGAATCCTGTATGTTTTTTTTCAGATTCTCGTGTGTCAGGGGCGGATTTTCGTGGTACCGCGTGACAGCTGATGAAGTGACTTTATGGGGGGGGTCCGAGAGCGCACATCCCCACAAAGGATGAACTGGAAAAGGACGAAATTCATCGCTTCTGTGTTAACAGTCAGTCACCTTTCCAGCCGATTCAAGTCATCATCACCGCGAATCAGGCAGCAACCGCCTTGAAACGCCCCTGAACCTCGCGGTACCCAGTGAAACCGAAGGCCAGCGCCGGCTGACGGCCGCTGATCAGCTCGGCCAGCGCGCGGCCCGAGCCCGCGCCATGCGTCCAGCCCAGCGTGCCGTGGCCGGCGTTGACCCACAGACCTTCGACCTTCGTGCGGCCGATGTACGGGATGTTCGTCGGCGTGCTCGGGCGCAGGCCGGTCCAGTAGTTCGGCTCGCTGGTGTCGGCCACGCCGGGGAAAAGCTGCTCGAAGCGCCGGCGCAGCGACTCGCAGCGCGCACGGGCCACCCGGCCGTCCAGGCTCGTGTCGTAGCCGGCCAGCTCGGCGGTGCCGGCCACGCGGATGTGGTCGCCCAGGCGCGAGATCGCGATCTTGCGGGTGTCGTCGAGCAGGCTGACCACGCTGGCGCGCTTCGGATCGCGCAGCCGGAAGGTCGCCGAGTAGCCCTTGGCCGGATAGATGTTCAGATCGACACCGACGCCGCGCAGCAGGGGCGCGGTGTACGAGCCCATCGCCGCGACCACCGCGTCGCCCGCGATCGTGCGGACCTGCGGATGGCCGACGCGGCGCACCCGCACCTGCCTGACCGCGCCGCCGATGCGCTCGAGCGGCAGCACCTCGTGCTCGTACAGGAAGGTGGCGCCGCGCTCGATGCAGCGCCGCGCCAGCTGCTGGGTGAAGACGCAGGCGTCACCCGACTCGTCCGACGGCGTGAAGGTGCCGCCGGCGATGTTCGGCGCCCACGAGGCCAGCGCCGGCTCGACGCGCAGCACCTCCTCGCGGCTGAGCACGCGGCGGTCGACGCCGTAGCGGCGCATCAGCTCGGCGCCGGCCGCGCCCGACTCGAAGTCGGCCGGGGTCGAGAAGAAGTGCAGGATGCCGCGCTCCAGGCGCTGGTACTCGATGCCGGTGGCCGCGACCATCGACTTCAGCGTCTCATGGCTGTAGCTGCCCAGCGCGACGAGCTGGCGCACGTTGCGCTCGAAGGCCGCGTCGCTGCACTGGCCCAGGAAGGACAGGCCCCAGCGCCACTGCTGTGGATCGAGCTTCGGGCGAAACAGCAGCGGCGACTCGTCGCTCATCAGCCATTTCATGACCTTCAGCGGCGCACCGGCATTGGCCCAGGGCTCGCAGAAGCTGACCGAGATCTGCGCGCCGTTGGCGAAGCTGGTCTCCAGCGCGGCATCGGGCTGGCGCTCGATGACGGTGACTTCATGGCCGAGCTCCAGCAGGTGCCAGGCGGTGCTGACGCCGATGATGCCGGCGCCGAGGATGGTGACTTTCATCGTGATCTCCTTGCCGGTCAGGCGCGGTGCGGCAGCGACGCTGCTCCCCGGCTCCGGGCGATGACGCGATGGTGACAGCGGCCGCCCTCGATCAAAAGAGACATGAATTTGTTTCAGGTTTGATAATCGGTGCTTATGAAAATGCTCGACCCTGCCGCCCTCGACTGCCTGGCCGCCCTGGTCGATGAAGGCAGCTTCGAGCGCGCCGCGCACCGGCTGGCGATCACCCAGAGCGCGGTGTCGCAGCGGCTGCGCGCGCTGGAGATGCAGATCGGCCAGCCGCTGGTGGTGCGCTCGCGTCCGCTGCGGCTCACCGGCCCGGGCCAGGTGCTGCTGCGCTACGCGCGCCAGCTGCAGGCGCTGCGCAGCGATGTCGCGCGCGATCTGGGCGAACGCATCGATGTCGAGGACCGGGTGCCGATCGCGGTCAATGCCGACAGCCTGGCGACCTGGGTGCTGCCGGCGCTGCAGCCGCTGGTCGACGACGGCATCTCGCTGGAGCTGATCGTCGACGACCAGGACTTCACCCATGACTGGCTGCGCGAGGGCCGGGTGCTGGGCTGCGTGTCGACGCTGGCGGAGGCGCTGCGCGGCTGCCGGGTCACGCCGCTGTGCACCATGCGCTATGTCGCGGTGGCCAGCCCGGCCTTCGTCGAGCGCATGATCGGCCCGCGCGGGCTGAGCCACCGCCATCTGGCGCAGGTGCCCTTCGTCGTCTTCAACCGCAAGGACGACGCGCAGGCGCAGTGGGTGGAGCGGGCGCTCGATCTGCCCTCGCCGCGGCTGCTGCAGCGCTATGTGCCGTCGTCGGAGGCCTATGTCCAGGCGGTGGAGCGCGGCTGGGGCATCGGCGTGGCGGCCTGGCCGCTGGTGCGCTCGCGGGTGGAGGCCGGCCAGCTGCAGCTGCTGCGCCCCGAGGTGCATGTGCCGGTGGACCTGCACTGGCATCAGTGGAAGCTGGCCGATGCGGTCTCGGCCGGCACCGCCCGGCCGGGCCTGCTCGAGCGCATCGGCGCGGCGCTGGCGGCAGGAGTTCCGCAGGACGGCCCGGTGCGCATGAGCTGATCGGTCTGGAGCGTGCGGCGCCTGACTATTATTGCGGCGCACCATGAACCCTTCCCCCCTCTCTCGCCGCGCGACCCTGCGGGAACTGTCGCGCTGGGCCGCGCTCCTGGCCGCACAGCGGGTCGCGGCCGCACCGGACCTGTCGCTGCCGCGCCAGGAGCGCCCGCACTTCGGCGCCGACCCGTTCACGCTCGGCGTGGCCAGCGGCCAGCCGCGGCCGAATTCGGTGATCCTGTGGACCCGGCTGGCGCCGCAGCCGATGGCGCCGCGAGGCGGCATGCCACGCGCGCTGGTGGCGCTGCAGTGGCAGGTGGCCGAGGACGAGGGCTTCTCGCGCCTCCGGCGCAGCGGCACCGTCTGGGCCGATCCGGCGCAGGCCCACAGCGTGCGGGTACACGCCGACGGGCTGACACCAGGGCGGATCTGGTTCTACCGCTTCATCGCCGGCAATGCGGTCAGCCCGACCGGTCGCACCCGCACCGCACCGGCCGAGGACGCGCCCGTCGATCGGCTGCGCCTGGTGCTGGCGTCCTGCCAGCACTACGAGCAGGGCTGGTTCGTCGCGCAGCGCGAGATCGCCGGGCTGGACATCGACTTCGTGCTGTTCACCGGCGACTACATCTACGACAACCCCTGCGCACGCCGACTGCGGGTGCGCAGCCACGAGACCGGCCAGCATCCGTCGGGCCAGGCCTTCTCGCTGCCGCAGTTCCGCTGCCGCCACGCGCACTACAAGCTCGATCCGGACCTGCAGGCCGCGCACCGCGCGCATCCGTGGATCCTGGCCTGGGACGATCACGAGGTCCGCAACGACTACGCCGGCCTGCGCGGCGACGATGATTTCGACCTGCCCCCGGCAGAGTTCGTGCGGGTGCGCGCGCATGCCTATCAGGCCTATTTCGAGCATCTGCCGCTGGCGCTCGACCAGCAGCCCGGACCCGGCGGCATGCGCATGCATGACCGCTTCACCTGGGGCCGGCTGGCCGAGCTGTGGACGCTGGACGGTCGCCAGTACCGCGACGTGCAGGCCTGCAACGAGGACGGCCGCTACAACGGCCATCTGCGCTGGAACTGCGACGCGGTGTCCGCCCCCGGCCGCTCGCTGCTGGGTGCAGCCCAGCGCCAGTGGCTGCAGCAGGGTCTGGCCGGATCGCGGCGGCGCTGGAAGCTGATCGGCCAGTCGACGCAGATGAGCCCCTGGGGCCTGCCCGCACCTGACGGACGCCGGCTGGTCTTCACCGACGGCTGGGATGGCTATGCCCGGGAACGCGCCGCGCTGCTGGGCTTCATCGGTAAGCAGCGCATCGACGATGTCGTCGTGCTCGGCGGTGACGTGCACCGGCATGTCGCCGCGCAGCTGCGCGCCCGCCCGGGAGATCCGCGCTCGCCGGTGGTCGCCAGCGAGTTCGTCGCCACCTCGCTGACCTCGGCGGGCATGCCGCAGTCGACGATGTCGCTGATCCGCCGCGCCAACCCGGACATCCTGCACGCCCGCAGCGATGTCAGGGGTTACATGCAACTGGAAGTGACGGAGCGCTCGCTAAACTGCATCGCCAGGGCGACGGATTTTCCGGTGCTGCCGCATTCACGGATGCGCACGCTGGCCCGCTTCCATGTCGAGGCGGGCCGGCCCGGACCCCAGGTCGGCTGACGCCGGCCGACGGACCGGTCCGACGCCCTGGAGACCGGTCCGTCCGTGCAGTCGACGGGCCGCGGCAGGCAGTCTCGGGAGATCGGCAATGACGACGATGAAGCGTTCGCTGACCAGCTGGCTGAGCTGGCCCTCATGGAAATCAGGCCGTGCCAGGCCGGCGCCGGAGAGGCGCCGCTCCGAGGACTGCGCCGACTACGGCACCGCCTTCGGCCTGGACATGAGCTTCGGCCCGCAGACTGCAGACACCCTGCCCCAGGGCGATCAGGACCGGCGCGACCGTCAGCGGCCCGCGCCGGAGGGCCTGGCCGATCCCGGATCGGAGTCGAAGGGCTGATTCAGCGGATCAGCAGCACCGGCACCTTGCAGTGCGCCATCACCTTGGTGGCGACCGAGCCCATCACCAGGTTGCCGAGCGTGCCGTGGCCATGCGAGCCCATCATCAGCAGGTCGAAGCTGCCCTCGCTCGCGGTGGCGGCGATGGTGTCGGCGATGTGGCCGGTCTTGCTGAGGAAGGTCGCCTTCAGGCCCTGCTTGTCCAGGAAGGTGCGCAGCGGGTGGAAGACCTTCTCGCCCTCGTCGGCGTAGTAGGCGTTCAGCAGTTCGCGATCCAGCACCGCGGCCGCGCGCGGCGGCACCGGCGGCACCACGGTCAGCACGGTGTACTCATGCTTGGCGCCGAGCCACTCGTCGTGAGCCGCCCAGTAAGCGACCATGCGGCGGGTGAATTCGCTGCCATCGACGGCGACCAGAATCTTCATGCGAGTCTCCTTGCGGGGTGAGTCCACGGGCCTCGAGGACCCGACGGACCCAGTCTGTCAGCATGAAGTCAGTCCGGCCTTGACCCGGATCAACTCTGGTCGCGGCCGTGGCACTGCTTGTACTTGCGACCACTGCCGCACGGGCAGGGGTCGTTGCGGCCGACCTTGGGCGCGCCGCGACGCACCTGCGTGACCTTCAGCCGCTCGGCGCGGCCGATGTCGGCCAGTTCGACCACATTGCCGACCAGATCCTCGATCGCCGCGTCGAGCGACTTCAGCGGATGCTCCTGGTCGAGCGCCTTGGTGTAGGCCTGCTCGTCCTCGCTCTGGTCGGGCAGATGGCGGCGCAGGCAGGCCAGCAGGTCCGGAATGTCCGGATGAGGCAGGTCCTCCAGGCCCGGGAAATGGTTGAGCGCATGCTCGAAGCCGATGATCCACGGCCCCAGCGCGCCCTCGATCTGGGCGCGGCCGGTCAGCGGCTCGTCATCCTCGCCGAGCGGCTGCATCACCACCGGATCGAACCAGCCGTCCTCGACCATCTGGCGGTTCAGGGCGTCGAAGCGACGCTGCACCAGCGCGAGCAGGCGCTCGTGACGCGCACCATGCCAGCCCGCGGTGTCCGGCGCGAGCACCGCGCCGCCGCCCTGCTCCTCGTCGCCGAGGTTCCAGTCGCAGGCCGGCGGCAGCCACTCGGCGATGTCGACGGGCACAGGCTGAGCCAGCACGCCGCAGAGATAGCCATCGAGCATCACCACATCGAGCGCCTCCAGCGGAGCCGGGATCTGGGCCAGCAGGTCATCGAGTTCGCCGATCTCGGCATCGGTGAGGTCGTTCTGGGACGGTTGGGACATGGAAAGAGCTTTCGGAATTCGTGACAGATCGTGCTTGCTGCGTATTGTGCCCGCCGCGGCCGGGGCCAGGGACAAGCCGTTAGGATGCCGGCATGGGACATCGACTCACACAGATCAGCACCCGCACCGGGGACGACGGCACCACCGGCCTGGGCGACGGCACGCGCGTGCCGAAGGACCACCTGCGCATCGCGGCGATGGGCGACGTGGACGAACTCAACTCTCAGATCGGCGTGCTGCTGGCCGAGCCGCTGCCGGCCGAGGTGCGCGAGCTGCTGGTCGTCATCCAGCATGAACTCTTCAACCTCGGCGGCGAGCTGTGCATTCCGGGCCATGCGCTGCTGAAGGACGAGGCGGTGCTGCGCCTGGACGAGGCGCTGGCGCATCACAACGCGCAGCTGCCGCGGCTGCAGGAGTTCATCCTGCCGGCCGGCACCCGCAGCGCTGCGCTCGCCCATGTGGCGCGCACCATCGCCCGGCGCGCCGAGCGTGCGGTGGTGACGCTGCAGCGCTCCGGCGAAGAGGTCCGCAGCGCACCACGCCAGTACCTGAACCGGCTGTCGGACCTGCTGTTCGTGCTGGCGCGGGTGCTCAACCGCGCCAACCTCGACGGGCTGGGCGGCGACGACGTCTACTGGAAGAGCGAGCGGCTCGCCCGCCAGCAGGACGACAACACCGCCTGAGGGTCCGGGGAAGACTCAGAAGCTGGCCCGGCCCTCGACGATGTCGAGCCGCACCGCCTGCCGACCGGTGGCGGCGCAGGCCGCGGCAGCCAGCCGGGCAGCCCAGGCCGGATCGCCCTCCGGCCCGAAGGTCCGGGCGCCTGCCGCATCCGCCACCGCCAGCAGCTTGTCGGCAGTCAGCACCTTGCCGGAGGCGCGCAGCGGCTCGCAGTCGAACTCGAGGAACTGCTCGTCGAGCCACTGTCGTGCCGCATCGGCAGCGGGCAGCGGCTCGGCGGCGGCAACGACGAACTCCTGGTCGGGAGAGAAGCGAACGGTCAGGCTGCCAGTCATGTCGGGGTCTCCTGTCTCCGAGAGATGATGCAAGGATCCCCCTGATCCTAGCGGCTCAGCTGCGGCGGGCCAGGATCGAGCGGTGCAGGATTTCCAGCACTTGCTCGGAATCGTCCCATCCGATACAGGCGTCGGTGATGCTGCGGCCGTACTCCAGCTTCGAGGCGTCGTCCTTGCCCGGCGAGAACTTCTGCGCGCCGGCCTTCAGATGGCTCTCGACCATCACGCCGAAGACGCTGCGGCCGCCCGCGGCGATCTGGTCGGCGATGTCGCGCGCCACGTCGATCTGGCGCTCGTGCTGCTTGCTGCTGTTGGCGTGGCTGCAGTCGACCATCAGCGTGGCCGGCAGCTTGGCGGCCTCCAGGTCCTTGCAGGCGGCCGCGACGCTGGCGGCGTCGTAGTTCGGCGCCTTGCCGCCGCGCAGGATGACGTGGCAGTCGGTGTTGCCCTTGGTCTCGACGATCGCGACCTGGCCGTTCTTGTGCACCGACAGGAAGTGGTGCGGGCGGGCTGCCGCCTGGATGGCGTCGGTGGCGATGCGGATGTTGCCGTCGGTGCCGTTCTTGAAGCCGATCGGCGCCGACAGCCCCGAGGCCAGCTCGCGGTGGACCTGGCTCTCGGTGGTGCGCGCGCCGATCGCGCCCCAGGCGATCAGGTCGCCGATGTACTGCGGCGAGATCACGTCGAGGAACTCGCTGCCGGCGGGCATGCCGAGGCGGTTGATGTCGATCAGCAGCTGGCGCGCGATGCGCAGGCCCTCGTCGATGCGGTAGCTCTCGTCCAGGTACGGGTCGTTGATCAGGCCCTTCCAGCCCACCGTGGTGCGCGGCTTCTCGAAGTAGACACGCATGACCACCTCCAGCGTGCCCTTGTACTTCTCGCGCAGCGGCTTCAGGCGGCGGGCGTACTCCAGGGCGGCGGCCGGATCGTGGATCGAGCACGGGCCGATGATCACCAGCAGGCGGTCGTCACGGCCCTGCATGATGTTGCGGATCGACTGGCGGGTCTCGCTGATCAGGCTCTCGATCGCGGTGCCGCGGATCGGGAAGAAGCGGATGAGGTGCTCGGGCGGGGGCAGCGGGGTCACGTCCTGGATCCTTTCGTCGTCGGTCTGCGAGGTCTTGTCGACGGGCGGATACCAGGCATCGGTGCCGGAAGCGGTCTTGGCGTTCATCTTCGTGTTCCTGGGAGAGTCGTGTGTCGGGTGTCGGATGCCGATTCGGGATGCGGAAGACCGGGGCTCCGGGCGGCGGCCAAAAAAAAACCGCCGGGGATCCGGCGGTTTCCTTGGAGCGCTTGCGGGCTTTTCAGCTACGCGTGGGCCTCTCCTCCGCCGGTGCGGTGCGAGAACCAAAAGTAGCCAAAAAAGAAGGCAAAACGCTTCATGGGGGTCGAATGTAGAGAGGCCGAGCGGCCGCGTCAACCGGAAATCCCTGGACTGGGGGCGATGTCGGCTCCGGGCGACGCAGGCGCAAGCCTGTCGTCAGGCCCGGCTCAGGCCGTGCCGCCGACGGTCAGGCCGTCGATGCGCAGCGTCGGCTGGCCCACGCCCACCGGCACGCTCTGGCCGTCCTTGCCGCAGGTGCCCACACCCGAGTCCAGCTCGAGGTCGTTGCCGATCATCGACACGCGCGTCATCGCCTCCGGGCCGTTGCCAATCAGCGTCGCGCCCTTGACCGGGTAGAGGATCTTGCCCTTCTCGACCCAGTAGGCCTCGCTGGCCGAGAAGACGAACTTGCCGCTGGTGATGTCGACCTGGCCGCCGCCGAAGTTGGTGGCGTAGAGGCCGCGGTCGATCGAGGCGATGATCTCCTCGCGCGATCGGTCGCCGGCCAGCATGTAGGTGTTGGTCATGCGCGGCATCGGCACATGGGCGTAGCTCTCGCGCCGGCCGTTGCCGGTGGGCTTGACCTTCATCAGCCGCGCGTTCATCGCGTCCTGGATGTAGCCCTTGAGGATGCCGTCCTCGATCAGCACGTTCCTCTGGCTGACATGGCCCTCGTCGTCGATGTTGAGCGAGCCGCGGCGGTCGGCGAGGGTGCCGTCGTCGAGCACGGTCACGCCCTTGGCGGCGACGCGCTCGCCGATGCGGCCCGAGAAGGTGCTCGAGCCCTTGCGGTTGAAGTCGCCCTCCAGGCCGTGGCCGACCGCCTCGTGCAGCAGCACGCCCGGCCAGCCGGGGCCGAGCACCACCGTCATCTCGCCGGCCGGCGCCGGACGGCTCTCGAGGTTGGTCAGCGCCGAGCTCACCGCCCGGTCGACATAGTCCTGCAGCAGCGAGTCCTGGAAGTAGCCGAAGCCGAAGCGCCCGCCGCCGCCGGCCGAGCCGACCTCGCGCCGGCCGTTCTGCTCGGCGATCACCGTGACCGACAGGCGCACCAGCGGGCGCACGTCGGCTGCCAGCGTGCCGTCGGCGCGCGCCACCAGCACCACGTCGTACTCGCCCGCCAGGCCGGCCATGACCTGCACCACGCGCGGATCCTTGGCACGCGCCATGCGCTCGATGCGCTCGAGCAGCGCCACCTTCTGCGTGCTGTCGAGCGTGGAGATCGGATCCAGGTCCGGGTAGAGCCGGCGGCTGGGCGCCACCACCTGCGGCGTATCGACCTTGACGCGCCGGCTCTGGCCGGCCGCGGCAATGGTGCGCACGGTGCGTGCCGCATCCAGCAGCGCCGCCTCCGAGATGTCATCCGAATAGGCGAAGGCGGTCTTCTCGCCGGCGACCGCGCGCACGCCCACGCCCTGGTCGATCGAGAAGCTGCCGCTCTTGACGATGCCCTCCTCGAGGCTCCACCCCTCGCTGCGGGTGTACTGGAAGTACAGGTCCGCATCGTCGACGCGGTGCGCCGACAGGGTGTTGAGCGCCCGCGTCAGCGTGGCCTCGGTCAGGCCGAACGGGTCCAGCAGCAGCCGGCGGGCGGTGGCCAGCCGCTCCAGGGTGGGTTCGCGAGAGATCATGCGATGCATTCTAGGTCCGCCACAATCGGCACATGCACGATGCGGATGGCGACCCGACCCGGAAATTTCACGATGCCAGTGCAGTGCAGGCGCACACGCCGCCGCCCGCGCCACCGACCTCGCCTGCCCGCCTGATCGCGCACCTCGACATGGACGCCTTCTACGCCTCGGTCGAGCTGCTGCGCCGGCCAGAGCTGCGCGGCCGCGCGGTGGTGGTCGGCGGCAGCCGCGCCCGCGCCGCGCGCTTCGAGGACGGCCACTGGCCGCGCCTGGGCGACTACGCCGGCCGCGGCGTGGTCACCACCGCGACCTACGAGGCGCGCGCCCGCGGCATCCATTCCGGCATGGGCCTGATGAAGGCCGCCGCGCTGGCGCCGGACGCGGTCCTGCTGCCGGCCGACTTCGACGAGTACCGGCGCCTGTCGCGCGCCTTCAAGGAGGCGGTGGCCGAGCTGGCCCCGGCGATCGAGGACCGCGGCATCGACGAGATCTACATCGACCTGAGCGCTGTGGCGCGCGCGCACGAGCCGCTCGGCCACGACCCGCTGGGCGGCGCACGGGCGCTGGCCCAGGACATCCGCAACAACGTGCGCACCGCCACCGGCCTGAGCTGCTCGATCGGCCTGGCGCCGAACAAGCTGCTGGCCAAGATCGGCAGCGATCTCGACAAGCCCGGCGGCCTGACGGTGCTGACCGCCGCCGACCTGCCGCTGCGGATCTGGCCGCTGCCGGTGCGCCGCATCAACGGCATCGGCCCGAAGGCCGGCACGCGGCTCGAGCAGCTCGGCATCCAGACCATCGGCGAGCTGGCCGCCTGCACGCCCGACTGGCTGGTCGAGCACTTCGGCCGCACGCAGGGGCTGTGGATGCACCGCAGCGCCCACGGCCTGGACGACCGCCCGGTGGTGACGCACAGCGATCCGGTGTCGATGAGCCGCGAGACCACCTTCGATCGCGACCTGCACCCGCGCCACGACCGCGAGCAGCTCGGCGCCCTCTTCACCCGGCTGTGCGAGCAGGTGGCGGCCGACCTGCAGCGCAAGGGCTGGGTCGGGCGCACCATCGGCATCAAGCTGCGCTTCGACGATTTCCGCACCGTCACCCGCGACCTGACGATCGAGCTGCCGACGGCAGACGCCGCGCTGATCCGCCGCGCCGGCGGCCTGTGCCTGAAGCGCGTCAGCCTGAACCGGCGCCTGCGCCTGCTCGGCGTGCGGGTGGGCACGCTGTCGCGCGCCGATGCGCAGCCGCCGCGGCCGCGGCCGAAGCGCCCGCCCCCGATGCCGCAGACCGCTCCAGCGGACGCGCCGCTGACTCAGACGCTGCCGCTGTTTCCGGACGAGTCCTGAAGCGGCAGATCCTCGCGCGCAGGCAGCCGCGCCATCCACAGCGCCACCAGCGCGCAGCAGAGCGCCGGCAGCCACTGCAGCCGCGGCAGCGACCAGGCCGCCACGACCGATCCGATCGCCATCATCGCGAAGGCCAGCCAGCGCGCCCGGCGCGGAATGGCACGGTGGCGACGCCAGTCGCGCACCATCGGCCCGAAGGTGCGGTGGGACAGCAGCCAGCGCTCGCAGCGGGTGCTGCCGCGCGAGAAGCAGGCTGCGGCCAGCAGCACGAAGGGCGTGGTCGGCAGCAGCGGCAGGAAGATGCCGACCACGCCCAGCAGCAGCGCGACCAGCCCGGCCGACAGCCACAGCGCCCGCCACCAGACAGGCCGACGCGGCAGCTCGGCCGCGCTTGCTTGTGTCCTCAGATTCACCGCGAACGCTCTCCGCAAGAAAGAAGCCCGCGCCTCCGGTGGGAGACGCGGGCTTCATCGTAACCCTGGTGCCGACTATCCGAATCGAACGGATGACCTACTGTTTACAAGACAGTTGCTCTACCAGCTGAGCTAAGTCGGCGGGGAGCCGGATTGTAGTGAAAAAGCGCTCCGAGGTGTCAGGCCCGAGCCTGCTGCACCTGCGGCCGCCTCGCTTGCAGCCTCACTTGATGCGCTTGAGCGACGGCCGTGCGCCCGCAGGCGGTGCGGCCGGCGGCGGCTCGTCGCCACCCGCATCCGCGTCGGCGGGCATCTCTGCGGCGGAGGCAGGAGCCGGCGCCAGTCGCAGCCCGGCGCTGGGCGCCGGTGGCTCGGGCGTCTCGGCCGGGGCCTGAGGCTCGAGATCGGTCGGGCCCTCGGGCATCGGAAAGGCCATGCCCTGGCCGTTCTCGCGCGCGTAGATCGCGATCACATGGTCGATCGGCACGACGATGTCGCGCGCGACGCCGCCGAAGCGGGCCTTGAAGTCGATCACGTCGTTGCCCAGGCGCAGGCCGCTGGTGGCATCGAAGCTGACGTTCAGCACGATCTCGTTGTTCTTGACGAACTCCATCGGCACGCGCACCGAGGAGTCGACATGAACGGCGAGCAGCGGCGTGAAGCCGTTGTCGATGCACCAGTCGTGCAGCGCACGGATCAGGTAGGGACGGGTCGAGGTGCCCTGGGAATCGTGATCGACGGACATGCAGCGGTGCGCTCAGGCAGAAGTGGATCCGGGTCGGCAGCGGGAACGGCAGCGCGGCTTACTTGCGCATCACCTTCTCGGACGGCGTCAGCGCCTCGATGTAGGCCGGGCGCGAGAAGATGCGCTCGGCGTACTTCAGCAGCGGCGCGGCGTTCTTCGACAGCTCGATGCCGTAGTAGTCCAGGCGCCACAGCAGCGGCGCGATCGCCACGTCGAGCATCGAGAAGTCCTCGCCCAGCATGTAGCGGTTCTTCTGGAAGATCGGCGCGAGCTGCGTCAGCCGGTCGCGGATCTGCGAACGCGCACGCTCCAGGTCCTTCTCGGTGGCCTTGACGCCGCCGCGGCCCTCGAGCAGGTTGACATGCGTGAACAGTTCCTTCTCGAAGTTGAACAGGAACAGGCGCACGCGTGCACGAGCCACCGGGTCGCCCGGCATCAGCTGCGGATGCGGGAAACGCTCGTCGATGTACTCGTTGATGATGTGCGATTCGTACAGGATGAGTTCGCGTTCGACGAGGATCGGCACCTCGTTGTACGGATTCATCAGCGCGATGTCCTCGGGCTTGGCGTAGAGATCGACGTCACGGATCTCGAAATCCATGCCCTTCTCGAACAGCACGAAACGGCAGCGATGCGAGTAGGGGCAGGTCGTGCCGGAGTAAAGCACCATCATGGCGGAGATCGCTCCTCGAAGAGAAGACAGAGCTCTGGAACCGAACTCTGAAAAACAAAAGCGCGCAGAGGGCCTCGATGGGCACTCTGCGCGGTGACACCGGCCCGAGGCGCCGCACGAGGCGGCCGCCCGGATCCGGCGCCGGACACCGGGAACGTCAGCTTACTTGACGTCCTTCCAGAAGGCTGCATTCAGACGCCAGGCGATGACGGTGAACACGGCCAGGAACAGCAGCACCCAGACACCCAGCTTGGTGCGCAGGCCCTGGTTGGGCTCGCCCATCCACTGCAGATAGGCGACCAGATCGCCGACCGCCGAGTCGAACTCCTGCGCCGACATCTTGCCCGGCTTGATCTGCTCGAAGCTCTTGAAGGCGTGCGTGACCTTGCTCGGGTCATGCGGATCCTTGACCTCCTCGAAGATCGCGCGGCGCTCGCCCTGCAGTTCCCACAGCACATGCGGCATGCCGACGCTCGGGAAGGCCAGGTTGTTCCAGCCGGTCGCCTTGGTCTCGTCGCGGTAGTAGGTGCGCAGGTAGGTGTAGAGGTAGTCCGCACCGCTGCCGGCATGGCTGGCACGCGAGCGGGCGATGACCGTCAGGTCCGGCGGCGTCGCGCCCAGCCAGTCCTTGGCCTGGCGTGCGTTCAGCGAGACGTTCATCAGGTCACCGACCTTGTCGGTGGTGAACAGCAGATTGTCCTTGATCTGCTGTTCGGTCAGACCGATGTCCTGCAGCCGGTTGAAGCGCATGAACGCGGCGGCATGGCAGTTCAGGCAGTAGTTGACGAACAGCTGGGCGCCACGCTGCAGCGCGGCGGTGTCGTGCAGCTTCTCGGTCGGGAACTTGTCCAGCTGCACCGCGGCGCCACCGGCGGCATGAGCCGGCGTCAGCGCGGTCAGGCAGGCCGACGCCGCCACGAGCAGGGAAGCGATGAACTTTTTCATGGTTGTCTGGGCTCCGTGTCGTGGGCAGGCATCAGTGCGGCTGGAAGGTCACGCGGTCGGGGACCGGCTTGAACTCGCCGATCTGGCTCCACCACGGCATCAGCAGGAAGAAGCCGAAGTAGAACAGCGTGCCGACCTGGGCGATCAGCGTGCCGATGTCGGACGGCGGCTGGATGCCCAGATAGCCCAGGACCAGGAAGAACACGACGAAGACACCGTAGAGCGTCTTGTTCCAGGTCGGACGGTAGCGGATCGACTTGACCGGGCTGCGGTCCAGCCAGGGCAGGAAGAACAGGATGATCACGGCACCGCCCATCACGACCACGCCCCAGAACTTCGCGTCGAAGGTCTTGAGCAGGCCGCAGACGACCACCGCACCGACCAGCACGCCGACCTTGGCCTTGCTCGGCAGATTGCCCTTGAGCACCGCCATCACCGCAGCCAGGCCGATGATGACCACCAGCACGTTGATCATCACGTCGGTGGTGGCACGCAGCATCGAGTAGAACGGCGTGAAGTACCAGACCGGCGCGATGTGCGGCGGGGTCTTGAACGGGTCGGCCGGGATGAAGTTGTTGTACTCGAGGAAGTAGCCGCCGAACTCGGGCGCGAAGAACACCACGCCGGTGAAGGCCATCAGGAAGACGGTCACGCCCAGCAGGTCATGCACCGAGTAGTACGGGTGGAAGGGAATGCCGTCGAGCGGGATGCCGGTCTTCGGGTCCTTCTTGGCCTTGATCTCGACGCCGTCCGGGTTGTTCGAGCCCACTTCATGCAGAGCGATGATGTGAGCGGCCACCAGACCGATCAGGATCAGCGGCACGGCGATGACGTGGAAGCTGAAGAAGCGGTTCAGCGTCGCGTCCGACACCACGAAGTCGCCACGGATCAGCAGCGCCAGGTCCGGGCCGACGAAGGGCACGGCGGCGAACAGGTTCACGATCACCTGCGCGCCCCAGAAGGACATCTGGCCCCAGGGCAGCAGATAGCCCATGAAGGCCTCGGCCATCAGCGCCAGGAAGATCGCGCAGCCGAACACCCACACCAGCTCGCGCGGCGAGCGGTAGGAGCCGTAGATCAGGCCGCGGTACATGTGCAGGTAGACCACCACGAAGAACGCCGAGGCGCCGGTGGAGTGCATGTAGCGGATCAGCCAGCCCCAGGGCACATCGCGCATGATGTACTCGACCGAGGCGAACGCGAGGGCCGCGTCCGGCTTGTAGTGCATGACCAGGAAGATGCCGGTCACGATCTGGATCACCAGCACCAGCAGCGCCAGCGAGCCGAAGAAGTACCAGAAGTTGAAGTTCTTCGGGGCGTAGTACTCGGACAGGTGTTCCTTGTACAGCTTGGACGCGGGGAAGCGGTTGTCCACCCAGGTCAGCAGCTTCTCGCCTGCGGAGGCGTCCGGGGGAGCGACTTTGAATTCAGCCATGTTGGACCTCAGTTCCTTCAAGCCTTCTTGTCTTCACCGATCAGGATCGAGGTGTCCGACAGGTACATGTGCGGCGGCACCTCGAGGTTGTCCGGCGCCGGCTTGTTCTTGAACACCCGGCCCGCCAGATCGAAGGTGGAGCCGTGGCAGGGGCAGAGGAAGCCGCCCTTCCAGTCGTCCGGCAGCGAGGGCTGCGGACCGGCCTGGAACTTGTCGGACGGCGAGCAGCCCAGGTGGGTGCAGATGCCGATGACGACCAGGTATTCGGGCTTGATCGAGCGCGGGGTGTTGCGCGCGTACTCCGGCGTCGGATAGGCGGTGCGCACCGACTCCGGATCGGCCATCTCGGCGCTCAGCGCCTTCAGGGCCTCGAGCTGCTCGGGCGTGCGACGCACCACCCAGACCGGCTTGCCACGCCATTCGACCGTGATCTTCTCACCCGGCTTGAGTGCGCTGATGTCGACCTCGACGGAGGCGCCGGCCGCCTTGGCCCGCTCCGACGGCGTGAAAGTGCTGACGAAAGGCACGGCGGTTGCCAGGCCGCCTACGGCGCCTGCGCAGCCCGACGCGATCAGCCACGTCCGCTTGGCCTGGTCGACTTGCTGGTCACTCATGTTATTCCTCGGGAAAAGATCCGGTCTCTGAGAGGGGGGCAACCCCTAATTCTAGCCCAGCCCGAAGGGGCTTCTCCACATTCGGCAACACCCAGCCCTGTCTGTGGCACCGCCAAGCTGAGGCAAAAACAACACGCTCAGGAGCACGGCCTGTCCCGGCTGTGGCCCTGCTCATGTCGCCTTCATGCCAGCCTCCAGCCCCGACCTAATGATGGTTGACGTGGCGCTGACAGCGGCAATACTTCACGAGGCGTGACAAAGAGGCACGCCCACTTCCAGACCCCGAGCTTCACCAAGATTCATTTCCGCGGGAAACCACGGGCGCCAGCGCCCGACACCACAGGAGCAACAACCATGGGCATGATGAGCGAATTCAAGGATTTCGCCCTCAAGGGCAATGTGATGGACCTCGCCGTCGGCGTGATCATCGGCGGCGCGTTCGGCAAGATCGTCGACTCGGCGGTCGGCGACGTGATCATGCCGATCGTCGGCAAGATCTTCGGCGGGCTGGACTTCAGCAACGCCTTCATCCCGCTGGCCGGCCAGACCGCCACGACGCTGGTCGAAGCCAAGAAGGCCGGCGCGGTGCTGGCCTACGGCAACTTCTTCACCATCGCGATCAACTTCATCATCCTGGCCTGGATCATCTTCATGATGGTCAAGGGCATGAACCGCCTGAAGAAGGCCGAGCCGCCGGCGCCGCCCGCCCCGCCGGCACCGACGCCCGAAGACGTGGTGCTGCTGCGCGAGATCCGCGACGCGCTGAAGAAGCGCTGAGCACACGCGGCCCAGCCGCAACGCGGTGACACATGACGGCGCGCCCCGGTTCGGGGCGCGCCGTTCTTCTTGTGGCCTGCCCGCGACAGGAACTCGAAATTACCGTGGTATTTTTTTGCATTTGAAGTCTGTCCCCATTATTTTAGCGTAACTTGCCCGGTAATTTGTCACGCCACTTGGGGGAGATCGTCGGCATGGAAGCGGCATTCCTTCCCGCTCAACAGAATTTCAGCCTTCACGCACTGGCCGCACACCGTCAAGATGGGAATGCCGCGAGTGACAGTCCAGCGACAGCCCACGCCAGCGCCCATGTCACGCCGCTGCAGCGGCTGCGCACGCCGGTCTGGCTCTACGACATCGACCAGGGCCGCGTGCTCTGGGCCAATGAGGCCGCGCTGGGCCTGTGGTGCAGCGACAGCCTCGAGGAGCTGCGCCAGCGCGACATGGCGCAGGAGATGTCGCCGACCATCGCGCAGCGGCTGCGCCAGCTGCAGCAGGACTTCCGGCTGCATGACCGCAGCAGCACCGAGCTGTGGACGCTCTATCCGCGCGGCATGCCGCGCACCGTCGACATCGTCTGCACCGGCTGGGTGCTGGACGACGGCCGCATGGGCATGCTGTGCGAGGCCATCGGCGAATCGATGACCGACGCGGTCACGCTGCGCAGCGCCGAGGCGATGGTGCACACGCCCGTCATGGTCACGCTCTACAGCGTGCGCGGCCGGGCGCTCTACCGCAATCCGGCCGCGCGCTCCACTGTCGATCATCCGGATGCCGGCGCGCGCAGCCGGGTGCTCGACCGGCGCGAGCTGCGCCAGATCGTCGAGCAGCTGCACCGCAGCGGCCAGGCCCGCGCCACCACGCAGGTCAGCACCAGCCTGGGGCCGCGCTGGCACGACATCTCGGTGCGGCTGTGCCGCGATCCGGTCGAGGGCCGCCAGGTCTTCCTGGTCAGCGAGATCGACATCACCGAGCTCAAGCAGGCCGAGGCGCGTGCGCACTGGCTGGCGATGCGCGACACCCTCACCGGCCTGCCCAACCGCAGCTTCGTCTCGCGCGACTTCCAGCAGCGCCTCGACGGCCTGCACGCCAGCGGCGGCGAGGCGGCGCTGATCTTCATCGACCTGGACCGCTTCAAGGCGGTCAACGACTCGCTCGGCCATGACATCGGCGACCGGCTGCTGGTGGAGATCGCGCAGCGCCTGTATGCCACGCTGGACACCGATGATCTGGTCGCACGGCTGGGCGGCGACGAGTTCCTGGTGCTGGTGTCGAACCGCGACGGCGACATCGAGCGGCGCACCCGCCAGCTGGTGCGCCGGCTGCAGGCCGAGCTGGGCCGCACCGTGATGATCGGGCGGCTGCAGATGCAGGTCACGCCCTCGATGGGCATCTGCCGCTTCCCGCGCGACGGCCATGACATCGACGCGCTGCTGCGCAATGCCGACCTGGCGCTCTACCGCGCCAAGGAGGCCGGCGGCAACGGCGTGGGCTGGTTCACGCCGGAGCTGGTGCGTCTGGCCCGCGAGCGCATCCAGCTCGAGCAGGATCTGCGGGTGGCCGTCGAGCGCCACCAGTTCGAGGTGCACTACCAGCCGCGGGTGCAGGTCGGCAGCGGCCATCTGGTGGGCGCCGAGGCGCTGGTGCGCTGGCGCCATCCGCGCCGCGGCCTGGTCGCGCCGGATGTGTTCATCGGCCTGAGCGAGGAGACCGGCCTGATCCGCTCGATCGGCGCGATGGTGCTGGAGAAGGCCGCGCGCCAGCAGGTGCTGTGGCAGTCGCTGGGACGGCGGCTGCGCATCTCGGTGAACCTGTCGCCGCGCCAGTTCGGCGATCCGGGCCTGGTCGACACCATCGCGCGCATCGTGCGCGACACCGGCTGCGACCCGCAGCAGATCGAGCTGGAGATCACCGAGTCGGTGATGCTCGGCCAGGACGAGTCCACCAACCGGGCGCTGCACCAGCTCGCCGACATGGGCTTCCGGCTGGCGATCGACGACTTCGGCACCGGCTACTCCAACCTCGCCTATCTGCAGCGCTGCCCGATCAGCACGCTGAAGATCGACCGCTCCTTCATCGCCGGCGACGACGGAGTCAGTCCGCTGGCGCGGCTGGTGATCACGATGTGCCGGATGCTGGGCATCGAGACGGTGGCCGAGGGCGTCGAGACCGAGGCGCAGCTCGACTGGCTGCGCACCCAGGACTGCGACGAGTACCAGGGCCACCTCTGCAGCCCGGCGCTGCCGGCCGACCAGTTCGAGCGGCAGATGCTGACGATGGCCGGCCCGGCCTGAGCCAGGAACCGGGAAGCGGCCCGGCCGGTCAGCCGCCCAGCACCGCGGCGATCGCCTCGGCGGTCGGCTCGACGTTGCCCGAGTTCAGGCCCGCCACGCACATCCGGCCCGAACGGACCAGGTAGACGCCGTGCTGCTCGCGCAGCACGTCGACCTGCGCCGCGCTCAGGCCGGTGTAGCTGAACATGCCGCGCTGGGTCAGGAAATAGCTGAAGTCGCGACCGGGCACACGCGCCGACAGCACCTCGTGCAGGCGCTGGCGCATCTGGCGGATGCGCTCGCGCATCGCGTCGAGTTCGGCGACCCAGGCGGCGTGGAGCGCCGGCTCGGCCAGCACCCGCGCGACGATGCGCGCGCCGTGCGTCGGCGGGCTGGAGTAGTTCTTGCGAACCGCCACCTGCAGCTGGCCGGCCACCAGCGCGGCCTCGGCCGCGTTCGGGCAGACCACGCTCAGGCCGCCGACGCGCTCGCCGTAGAGCGAGAAGCTCTTCGAGAAGCTGTTGGCGACGAAGAAGGCCAGGCCCGCGTCGGCCAGCATGCGCAGCGCGAAGGCATCCTCGCGCACGCCGTCGCCGAAGCCCTGGTAGGCGATGTCGACGAAGGGGATCAGGCCGCGCTCGACCATCACCGGGATCAGCTCGGCCCACTGCGCCGCGCTCAGGTCCACGCCGGTCGGGTTGTGGCAGCAGGCGTGCAGCAGCACCACCGAGCGCGAGGGCAGCGCGCGGATGGCCTCCAGCATCGCGTCGAAGCGCAGGCCGCCGGTGGCCGCGTCGTAGTACGGGTAGGTGTTCACCGGAAAGCCCGCGCCCTCGAAGATCGCGCGGTGATTGTCCCAGGTCGGGTCGCTGATCCAGACCTGCGAGGCCGGGAAGTACTTGCGCAGGAAGTCCGCGCCGACCTTCAGCGCGCCCGAGCCGCCCAGCGACTGGATCGTCACCGTGCGCCCGCTGGTCACCGCCTCATGGTCGGCGCCGAAGAGCAGGTGCTGGATCTGCGTGCGGTACTCGGCCAGGCCGGTCATCGGCAGGTAGCCGCGCGGTCCGATCGACTGCAGCAGCGCCGTCTCGGCCTCGCGCACCGCCTGCATCACCGGCAGCCGGCCGGCATCGTCGAAATAGATGCCGATCGACAGGTTGATGCGACCCGGGCGCGGGTCCTTCTGGAAGTTCTCGTTGAGCGTGAGGATCGGATCGCCCGCGTAGGCGTCGACGTGTTCGAACATGGACGTTGGCTCCTGCCGGAACGGCGCGGAAGAGAGGTCGGAAAACCGGATTATGGCGCTGCCCCGATCAGGAAAATCCGGGCGCGCGAAGCGTGCAATCCTGCGCACCCCCCGCGACAGCGCAGAGGTACCACGCCGTATTGAGGGGGGCTCGGCGCCTTGACGCTGCAGGCCGCGGGCTCGAAGAATCGGACCGTCCCGAACCGCATAGCCCGAGGAGTACCGGATGTCCGATTGCCAGAGCGTCGCCTTTGTCGGCCTCGGCGCCTTCGAGCGCCGGACGCTGGAGAGCTTCTTCCGGCTCGATGCCGGCCGGCGCCGCTACGCCTGCACCGACGCGATCGACGAGGCCGACTGGCTGATCGCCGATGCCGACCGACCCGAGGCGGTGCTGCGCATCGAGCGGCTCGACCGGATGCGCGAGACGGTGTTCGTCGGCGCGGGCACCGTGCCGCTGTGCAGCGGCGCGCAGCTGCCACGCCCGATCGACGCACACCAGCTGCGCCGCCAGCTCGACCTGCTCGGCGAGCGTCGCGCGGCCCGGGCGGCACGGCCGGGCGCCCTGCTGCAGCTGCCGCCCGGACCGCACCGGGAGCGGATCGCGGCGCTGGCGGACCAGCAGATCCATGACTTCCGGGCCAGCAGCGGCTTCAGCAACACCGTGCTGGCCGAGGGCGAGCAGCGGCTCGACCGCATTCTTGTCGTCAGCAGCAGCCCGGCCGAGTGCAGGCTGCTGCGCGACACCCTGGCGCCGCTGGGCTACCGGGTGCACCTGACCCGCAGCGCCGGCGAGGCCCAGCAGATGACCGAGCGCCTGGGCTACGGCTTCGTGTTCCTGGGCGTGGGCCAGGGCGGCAGCGCCGGCTTCCAGGTCAGCCGGCGCATCCGCCGCGAGATGGCCGACGGCGGACCGGCTCCGGTGGTGGTGGCGCTGGCACCGCGCGGCGCGGCGATCGAGCGCATTCGCGCCACCTTCGCCGGCTGCGACGCCTTCCTGACCACGCCGCTCGACGAGCGCGAGCTGCTGCACCTGCTGGCACGCCATGACCGCACCTTCGAGCGGGTCTTCCAGCCGACCGAGCTGATGGTGCCGCTCGAGATGCGCGCCTGACGGGCGGCGCACACGGTGCACCCGGCGCGCCCTGCGCGTCAGTGGTGGCCGTCGCTGCGGGCGATCGCCAGCAGGCGATTCACCTCGTCGCGGTGCTGCACCGTGTTGCGCTGGTGCCAGCGCCCGATCAGCCCCATCGTTCCGGCCACCAGCAGGCCGAAGATGGTGATCGCGCCGAAGGCCGACAGGCCGCCGCGGGTCATGCCGGTGTAGAAGGCGCCCAGCGCCAGGATGCAGGCCTGCTCGTTGAAGTTCTGCACCGCGATCGAGCGGCCGGCGCCCATCAGGTTGTGGCCGCGGTGCTGCAGCAGCGCGTTCATCGGCACCACCAGGAAGCCGCCCAGGCCGCCGAGGACCATCAGGAAGGGCGCGGCCAGCCAGACGTTGTCGATCACGTTCATCAGCACCACCAGCAGGCCCATGGCCACGCCCAGCGGAATGACCCGGGTGGCCTGGTCGAGCTTCATCATCACCGAGGCCACCACCGCGCCGACCGCGGTGCCGATGGCCACCACGCCGACCAGCGAGGAGGCCTGCGTGGTGCCGTAGCCCAGCGCCGCGGCCGCCCAGGCCAGCACGATGTAGCGCAGATTGCCCGACACGCCCCAGAACAGCGTCGTCGTCGCCAGCGAGATCTGGCCGAGCTTGTCGGCCCACAGCCGGGAGTTGCACTCGGAGAAGTCGCGCACCAGCGCCAGCGGCTGCGCCGGCAGCGGCTGCAGCGGCGCGTCGGTGCGCGGGATGTAGAGATTGAACACCGCCGCGATGATGTAGAGCAGCACCAGCGAGGCGATCGCGGCCTGGGCCGGCGTGTCGATGCCCAGAGACAGGCCCGGCAGCTCCAGCGCCAGCAGATGCGGCGCGATGTGCGGCCCGACCAGCTGGCCGCCCAGCAGCACGCCCAGGATGATCGAGCCGATGGTCAGCCCCTCGATCCAGCCATTGGCCTTGACCAGCTGCGAGGGCGGCAGCAGCTCGGTGAGGATGCCGTACTTGGCCGGCGAGTAGGCCGCCGCGCCCAGGCCGACGATCGCATAGGCGGCCAGCGGGTGGGTGCCGAACAGCATCATCAGGCAGCCCAACACCTTGATGGTGTTGGAGACGAACATCACCCTGCCCTTGGGCACCGCGTCGGCGAAGGCGCCGACGAAGGGCGCGAGGATGACGTAGAACAGCGCGAACATCGGCACCAGCGCGGCGCGCTGCCACTCGGGCGCACCGGAGGTTCTCAGCAGCTCGACCGCAGCGACGAACAGGGCGTTGTCGGCCAGCGAGCTGAAGAACTGCGCCGACATGATGGTGTGGAAACCTTTTTTCATCCGGAAAGATGGCGCTGCGCTCGAGGTTCTGGGGGTTCTGCAAGGGCGCGACCACGGTGCGGCCACGGCGCCGCTTTGGCGCGGCGCGGTTATAGCATGCAGACCCAAGCCGTCTGGCGAGGCGATTCCCCGAGACGGCCGGATCTGCGGAATCGGGCGGAGCGGGCTGGCACAATCTCGCGATCATGCCCCGTCCGATCGAAGCCCTCGTCCATCCCGACGCCCTCGCCCGCAACCTGGCCAGCGCACGCCGGCGCACGCCCGACGCCCGGCTGTGGGCGGTCATCAAGGCCAATGCCTACGGGCACGGCATCGAGCGCATCTGGCCCGGCCTGCTCGGCGCCGACGGCCTGGCGATGCTCGACCTCGACGAGGCGCAGCGGGTGCGCGACCTGGGCTGGCGCGGCCCGGTGCTGCTGCTCGAGGGCTGCTTCGAGCCGCGCGACCTCGAGCTGTGCTCGCGGCTGAACCTCTGGCATGTCGTGCACTGCGACGAGCAGGTCGACTGGCTGGCAGCGCACAAGACGCACCAGCCGCACCGCGTCTTCCTGAAGATGAACAGCGGCATGAACCGCCTGGGCTTCACCGCAGCGCACCTGCGCAGCGCCTGGGCGCGGCTGGATGCGCTGCCCCAGGTCGACGAGATCTCGCTGGTGACGCACTTCTCCGACGCCGACGGCCCGCGCGGCGTCAGCCATCAGGTCGAGGCCTTTGTCCAGGCCACCCGCGACCTGCCGGGCGAGCGCTCGCTGAGCAACAGCGCGGCCATCCTGCGCCATGCGGCCGCCGCCGACGTGCGCGCCGACTGGGTGCGCAGCGGCATCCTGAGCTACGGCAGCGCGCCCGACTTTCCCGAGCACGACATCCACCACTGGGGCCTGGTGCCGGCGATGACGCTGCGCTCGCGCCTGATCGCGGTGCAGCAGCTGCAGCCCGGCGACAGCGTCGGCTACGGCAGCCGCTTCGTTGCCGAGCGCGCGATGCGCATCGGCATCGTTGCCTGCGGCTATGCCGACGGCTATCCGCGCCTGGCCGCCAGCGGCACGCCGGTGCTGGTCGATGGCGTGCGCACCGGCACCGTCGGCCGGGTGTCGATGGACATGCTGGCGGTCGACCTGACGCCGGTGCCGGCGGCCGGCTTCGGCAGCGAGGTCACGCTGTGGGGCCATGGCCCGCGCGGCACGCAGCTGTCGATCGACGAGGTCGCGCACGGCGCCGGCACCATCGGCTACGAGCTGATGTGCGCGCTGGCGCAGCGTGTGCCGGTGCGCGTGGTCGATCTGACGCCGCAGGACTGATTCCCCCCTCGAAGATGAAGACGGAACTCCGCCGATGCCCGCCCTCCACACTGCCTCCCCGGCGCCCGCCGCCGCCCGTCCGACGCTCTACGGACCGGTCTCCCGCCTGGCCCACTGGGGCGGCGCCCTGCTGACGATCGCGCTGCTGGCGCTCGGCCTGATCGCCGAGGAACTGCTGCCTGACGGTGCGCTGCGCAGGAAGCTCTGGGCCTGGCATGTCGGACTGGGCATGCTGGCGCTGCTGCCGCTGCTGCTGCGGGCGCAGTGGAGCGTGCTGGCGCTGCTGGCCGGGCGCCGTCCGGCACCGCTGTCGGCCCCGGGCCCGCTGCGCTGGCTCGAGCACGGCGTGCATGCGGGCCTGCTGGCGGTCATGCTGGTGATGGCCTTCAGCGGCCCGCTGATGTACTGGAGCGAAGGCGAGCCGGTCCATGTGCTGGGCTGGTTCTCGGTACCCTCGCCGATCGAGGCGAACGCGGCGCTGCACTACTACAGCGGCCGGCTGCACGATCTGGGCTCGAAGCTGATGCTGGCGCTGCTGGCGCTGCATGTGGCGGGTGCGTTGCGCCACGGCCGCAGTTCGCTGCGTCGCATGGCCGGGCCGCGGCCGCAACAGTCAGCGCGCTGACACCAGGCTGACGGCACCGGGCACGACTGGTGCAAGATGGCGGGGACTCCACCACCGACCTCACGGTCTGCACCCTCCATGGATCTCCCCTCCCACCAGCTGACGATGACGGTGCTGATGACGCCGGACATGGCCAACTTCTCCGGCAACGTGCACGGCGGCACCATCCTGAAGCTGCTCGACCAGGTCGCCTACGCCTGCGCCAGCCGCTATGCCGGCCGCTACACCGTCACGCTCAGCGTCGACCAGGTGATGTTCCGCCAGCCGATCCACGTCGGCGAGCTGGTCACCTTCCTGGCCAGCGTCAACTACACCGGCACCTCGTCGATGGAGATCGGCGTGAAGGTGGTGGCCGAGAACATCCGCACCCAGGTCGTGCGCCATGCCAACTCGTGCTTCTTCACGATGGTGGCGGTCGGCGACGACGGCAAGCCGGTGCCGGTGCCGCCGCTGCGCCCGTTCAACGCCGAGGAAAAGCGCCGCTGGGCCAATGCCCAGGCCCGGCGCGAGCTGCGCACCGAGATGGAGCAGCGGCTGCGTGCGGTGCGCACCCAGCCGCCCGCTCCGGCCAGCGCAGGCTGAGCGGCAGCCTCAGGGCTCGATCGCCAGGCCGCGGATCGGCGCACCGGTTCCGACCGGGCCGATGCGCCGGGCCTGGCCGCTCTTCAGGTCGACCCGGTAGAGCCGGGTGCGGTCGGTGCGCAGCGCCGCCAGCGCGGTGTTGTCGATGTCGGCGATGTCGAAGGCCGCATCCGAGAAGCCCTTGACCCCGAGCGGCCCGACGGTGCTCAGCAGCCCGGTGTTGGGCGAGACCGCCGGCGTGGCGCCTTCCAGCGAGCCCTGCATCACCAGCGCGCCGGCCGCCTGGTCGATCGCGTAGTTGGTGGTCAGCTTGTCGCTGGTCTTGTTGTAGGTGTAGCCGGCGGCATCGATGCGCGGCGTGCGGCCGCGGGCCGGATCGCCCTCGGCATAGCGCAGCGCGCCGTCGGGCTGCAGGCCCTCGGCCTTCGGGTCGCCGTCGACCAGCGCCCCGGTATCGGGATGGGCCCGCAGATTCACCGCGGCGCCGACGATGCGGATGCGGTCGGCGGCCGGATTGAAATCGAAGCCGATCGGCCCGGACGGCAGCGCCAGCGCCAGTGGCGCACCGGACCCCACCGGGGTGAGCTGACCGCTGCCGGTGTCGACGGTGTAGAGCCGGCCCTGGCGGGTCAGCAGGTACAGCACGCCCCGCGCGACCCGGAAGTCGATGCCGACCACCTCGTCCCCGGCGGCCAGACCGCGCAGCGCGACCTGCTGCTCGATGCGGTCGGGGCGGCCTGCGCGCACCAGCTGCAGCTGGTGATCGGCGCTGACGAGCCAGACGCGGTGTTCGCGGGCCTGGGGCGAGAGGCTCTCGGCGGTGATCGCCTCCGGCGCACGCGGCCGGGGCGGCATGCCGGCGCAGGCCGACAGCAGCAGAGCCGCAGCCAGGGCCGAAACGACCGGAGAGAAGGACGGGGCAGGACGGGAGCGCTTCATGGACGACCTTTCATGCCGGAGAAGAACAGCCCCGGCACCGGCCCATCGGCAGCGCGGCGCGCGCCTTGAGTCCGGGCAGACCCGCCGCCCGGCCGCGTTCAGGCTGCGCGCCGGAACATCGCCAGGAAGAGGCCCGCAGCCACGAACAGGCCGCCGAAGCTGCGGTTCATCCAGCGCAGCTGGCCCGGCGTGCGCAGCGTGCCCAGCACCCGCGAGGCCAGACCCACATAGCCGGCCATCACCACCAGATCGGTGAAGGCCAGCGTCAGCGCGATCGTCAGGTACTGCGGCACCAGCGGCTGCGCCTGGTCGATGAACTGCGGCATCACCGCCAGCAGGAAGACGGTGCCCTTCGGATTGACCGTGTTGATCATCCAGCCGCGCAGCACCAGGGCCAGGCGCGAGGTGCCGGCGCCGGTGTCCTCGGCCGACACCAGCGGTGCCTCGGCGGCGCGCCACTGCTGGATGCCCAGCCAGACCAGATAGGCCACGCCCAGCCATTTCAGCATCGAGAAGGCCCAGGCCGAGGTCGCCATCAGCGCGCCCAGGCCGACCGAGACGACCAGCACCTGGGTCCAGATGCCCAGCACCAGTCCGATGACGATGGCATAGCCACGCCAGAAGCCATGACGCACGCCGGCGCTCATCGACGCCACCGCGCCGGGTCCGGGAGACAGGCTGATGGCCCAGCAGGCCGCGAAGAAGGTGATCCAGGTCGAGAATTCCATCGCGGCGTTGTAGCACAGCCCCCGCGGCAACCCGCGCAGCGACAATCCCCCCATGGCCCGTGACAAGACGCTCTACACCTGCCGCGAGTGCGGCGGCACCAGCCCGAAGTGGCTGGGCAAGTGCCCGCACTGCAATGCGTGGAACACCCTCGACGAGACCGTGCCTGAGCCGGCGGCCGCCGCCGGTGCGGCCGGGCGCAACACCCGCTTCCAGGCGCTGGCCAGGAGCCAGCCGGTGGCCACGCTGGCCGACATCGAGGCCGCCGAGGTCGCGCGCACGCCCACCGGGCTGGAGGAACTCGACCGGGTGCTCGGCGGCGGCATCGTCGAGGGCGGCGTGGTGCTGATCGGCGGCGACCCCGGCATCGGCAAGAGCACGCTGCTGCTGCAGGCGGCCGAGGCGCTGTCGCGGCAGATGGGCGTGCTCTACGTGACCGGCGAGGAGTCCGGCGCGCAGGTGGCGCTGCGGGCGCGTCGCCTCGGCCTGGAGGGGCTGCAGCTGCGCCTGCTGGCCGAGATCGGCCTGGAGCGCATCCTGGCGACGCTGGCGGCCGAGCGGCCGGCCTTCTGCGTCATCGACTCGATCCAGACGCTGTTCTCCGAGCAGCTCAGCTCGGCGCCGGGCTCGGTCGCGCAGGTGCGCGAGTGCGCCGCGCAGCTCACCCGGGTGGCCAAGTCGAGCGGCTGCACCATCGTGCTGGTCGGCCATGTCACCAAGGAAGGTGCGCTGGCCGGCCCGCGCGTGCTCGAGCACATCGTCGACACGGTGCTCTATTTCGAGGGCGACACCCATTCGAGCTTCCGGCTGGTGCGCGCGATCAAGAACCGCTTCGGCGCGGTCAACGAGATCGGCGTATTCGCAATGACCGACAAGGGCCTGAAGGGCGTCACCAACCCGAGCGCGATCTTCCTGTCGACCCAGGGCGAACCGGTGCCCGGCGCCTGCGTGCTGGTGACGCTGGAGGGCACGCGGCCGATGCTGGTGGAGATCCAGGCGCTGGTCGACAGCGGCGGCCCGAGCCCGCGCCGGCTCAGCGTCGGCCTGGACCGCGACCGGCTGGCGATGCTGCTGGCGGTGCTGCACCGCCACGCCGGGGTGTCGTGCGCCGACCAGGACGTGTTCGTCAATGCGGTCGGTGGCGTGCGCATCGGCGAGCCGGCGGCCGACCTGGCGGTGCTGCTGGCGATCCAGAGTTCCTTGCGCGGGCGGGCGCTGCCCAAGGGCTTCATCGCCTTCGGCGAGGTCGGCCTGGCCGGCGAGGTGCGACCGGCCCCGCGCGGCCAGGACCGGCTGCGCGAGGCGGCCAAACTGGGCTTCTCGGTCGCGCTGGTGCCGCGCGCCAATGCGCCGAAGAAGGCGATCGAGGGGCTGACGGTGCATCCGGTCGACCGCATCGAGCAGGCGATCGAGGTGCTGCGCGGCCTCGACTGAAGCGGACCGGTGGCGGGGTCGGGCTGGGCTGTTGCGGGATCCTTATTGACATTACCAGTTGTTTCACAAGGCTCGCAACAGGACCGCTGCTACTACACTTTCCGGTTGTTCCGCCTCCTGCCGGTGCCTCGCCCCCCGATTCACGGGGCAGGTCGATCGACCGGATCCCGACAAGGGGGCGGCCCATTCCTCCGGCGATAAGATCTGGTACATGAAAGTTTCCAATCAACGCTTGCTGAACGCGACCCTGGTGGCGGCTGCCCTGATCGCAGGCTGGACCATGCTCGGCTGGCAGGGCGTGGTGCTGGCCATCACGGTGATCGGCTTCTGGATGGTGCTGCAGTTCAACCGCGCCACCCGGCAGATGCGCAATGTCGCCGACCGGCCCAAGGGCATGGTCGACAGCGTGGTCACGCTGCAGTCGAAGCTCGGCCACGGCATGAGCATGGCCGACGTGCTGTCCATCACCAACAGCCTGGGTCAGCGGGTCCAGGGCACCCATGGCGACTGGATGTGGCGTGACAGCTACGGCAACCAGATCGTCGTGACCTTCCGCCGCGGCGGCGTCGAACGCTGGGCCGCTACCCGCACCGATGGCGGCAATGCGCAGCAGGCCACGCCGGATGCGGCCACGGCCACCGGCAGCCCCCGCCAGCCCAGCGCCGCAGCCGCCTGACCGCCTGGCGATCGCGATTCAGCTCGGCACGACCCAGCCGAGCTTGATGCACATCTCTCGCGCCTGATCGATCTGCTGGCGCAGCAGTCGCACCAGCTCCTGACGCTGCGCGTCCTCGCCTGGCAGGCCGCGCTCCTCGATCTGGCGGGCTGATTCGGCCAGCTGGCGCAGCCCCAGCGTCGCGGCCGTGCCCTTGACCCGGTGCGCCGAGGCGCTCAGGCCCTCGATCTGCCCACCGTCGACCCGCTCGAGCAGGTCGGCCAGCGTGCGGCTCTCGTCGGCGAAGAAGGACTGCAGCAGCGAGCGCAGCCGCTCGACGCCCAGCATCGCGCAGGCGTCGGTGATCAGCTCCAGATCCAGCACCCGGCCGGCATCGCCACGCCGGGGCCTCGACTTCGGTGCGGGCCGCGCTTCCACCACAGCGGCGGGCACCGGCGGCGGACGCACCGCCGCCACCGCCGCACTGCCCACCGAGCGGGCGCCGAAGTGACGGCGCAGCATCTCCTCGACATCATGGACCTGGACCGGCTTGGCCAGGAAATCGTCCATGCCGGCCGAACGCGCGCGATCCCGCGACTCCGCGAAGGCGTCCGCCGTCAGCGCGATGATGCGGGTGGCGCCGGCGGGCTGGGGCAGCTGGCGAATCGCCCGGGTCGAGGCCAGGCCGTCCATGTTGGGCATGTGCACATCCATCAGCACCAGGTCGAAGGGCGAAGCTTCACGCTGGCGCACCTGCTCGAGCGCCTCCCGACCATCGAGCGCCAGGCTGACCCGGTGCCCGAGCCGCTCCATCAGCACCTGCATGTACTTGCGGTTGACCGGATGATCGTCGGCCACCAGCACCTCCAGCGCGCCCGTGCCGGTGGCTGCCCCCGGAGCGGGCGCAGCCGCATCGATCCGGGCGCCGACGACGACCGGCGCAGCCGCCTCGGCCACCGGCGACTCCAGCCGCAGCAGCGGCAGCAGCACGCTGAAGGTGCTGCCCTGCCCGGGCTGGCTGTCGACCCGGATGTCACCGCCCATCATGCGCACCAGCTCGCGCGAGATCTCCAGGCCAAGACCGGTGCCGCCGAAGCGCCGGCTGATGCTGTCGTCGCCCTGGCTGAAGCGCTGGAACAGCCGGCCCAGCGTGGCGGCATCCATGCCGATGCCGGTGTCGATGATGCGCAGCCGCGTCAGTGCCATGCCGGCCGGTGCGGCAGGTGGCAGCGCGTCGATCAGCAGCCGCACCTGGCCCCGGTCGGTGAACTTGATCGCGTTGCCGACCAGATTGAAGATCACCTGCTTGAGCCGCTTGCCGTCGACCTCGACGCGCTGGTGCAGCGCCGGATCGAGCACCGTCTCGAACTGCAGCCCCTTGGCCCGCGCCTGCGGTCGCATCAGGGCCTCGATCTCGGCCAGCAGGCGCGACAGGTCGACCGGATGAGGCGACAGCTCGAGCCGGCCCGACTCCAGCTTGGACAGGTCCAGCACATCGTTGAGGATGGCCAGCAGGTGCTCGCCGGACTGGCGCGCGATCTGCAGATGCTCGCGCTGCTGCGCATCGAGCGCGGAGCGGTCGAGCAGCGACATCATGCCCAGCAGGCCGTTGAAGGGCGTGCGCAGCTCATGGCTCATGTTGGCCAGGAAGGCGCTCTTGGCCCGGTTGGCCTGCTCGGCCTCGGTCTTGGCCTCCTCCAGCCGGGTGGCGAGCTGCTGCAGCGCCTCGCGGCGGCGCTCGAGCGCACGCATCTGCCGCACGACGATGCCGGCGAACAGCAGGATCAGCAGGCACTGGAACAGGGTCAGCGCGATGCCGATGCGGTTCTGCTGGCGCACGCCCTCGTTGCGGCTGACGATGCCCGCGCCCACCGCCTGGTTCGACAGCAGCGACAGATCGCGCACCGCCGGCGCCAGCGCCTCGTAGTCGGCGATCACCGCCTTCAGCGCGGCCGGGTCCAGCGGCTGGGGCGCCTCCGGGCCCAGCACGGTATCGACCCGCTCGACCATGCCGTGCAGCAGGCCCATCACCCGGTGATGCTCGGGCAGGTCGGGCATGACCTCGCGGGTGCGCTGCGGATCGACCAGGCTGATGCGGCTGACGAAGATGTCGTAGCGCTCGCGAAGATCCGTCTCGGCCAGATCGCGCTGCGGCGGCGGCAGGGCGGCGCCGTCGCGCGCGAAGTCGCGCAGCTGCTGGCCCAGGCGCAGGTATTCGGTCTCGAGCTGGAAGAAGCTCCAGACGATGTTGTCGCCCTGATAGACGACATTGGCGCTGAGCAGGCGCAGCGACTGCGCCTGCAGCCAGGCGATGCCGCCGAAGACCAGCGCCAGCAGCAGCGCCATGACCGTCAGCAGACGGCCGACCCGCCGCGATCCGGCCGGGGAAGTCACCGAGGCGGCCGTCCCGCTCACTCGACCTCGATCACCTTCAGCTGCCAGGCCGAACGGCTGTAGTAGCGCTCGCTGCGCAGCGTCTCGTCGGCATCGAAGGGATAGATGATGAACAGCGGGCCCTTGTCGCGCACCGGCATCGGCTTGTCGTCGAGCAGCCGGGCCAGCACCACCGGGTAACGCGAGGCGTCCTCGACCGGCAGCTCGACCTTGTAGTCGTTGAGCGCGATCGCCCGCAGCGTGCGGCCCTGCGCGCCGGCGGCGGCCAGCACATCGCGCAGCAGCGGGCCGGTGAACTTGCGGGCCGTCGGGTACCAGGGCGTCCTGGTCGAGAAGCTGTGCTGGGGCATCGCCGCCAGCATGTCCATGTCGAACTGGGCGGTCTCGCCGGCATTGCGGATGCCGATGCGGCCGGAGATCGTCAGCACGACCCGGCCCTTGGGGGCCGGCAGCGCGGCGCGGACGACGCCCGGCAGCAGGGGCAGTGTGGTGGCGGCAGCCGCCGCAGCCAGAAGACGACGACGATGCATCATGAGGGTGATCTCCAGGGCAGTCGCACGACACGCACGTGCGGCGCGCATGATGCCCGAGGAACCCTCAGGTATCACGTGCCGATGACACGGGGTCGATCGGCCGCAAGACGATCAACCGAAGTGGCAGATGTAGTGGTAGGGCTCGCCCTCGACGCGGATCTCGAAGCGGGCGTTGCCGGGCACGCTGAACTTATCGCCGGGGCCGAAGGTCTGCCACTCGCTCGCGCCGGGCAGCAGCACGCTGCACGCGCCCGCCACCGTCTCCATGATCTCCGGCGCGCCGGTGCCGAAGCTCAGCTGCGCCGGCAGGATGACGCCCACGCTCTTGCGGGTGCCGTCGGCGAAGGTGACGGTGTGGGAGACGCAGCGGCCGTCGAAGTAGACATTGGCCTGGGTCGAGACGGCGACGCCGTCGAGCTGTGCGGTGATGCTCATCGTGAAAGCCGCCGGAGGGCGGACAGCAAGGGGAAAGCGTTGCGGGATTGCAGCCGCCGATTCTAGGCGGGCACAGGCCTGTCCCGACCGCGACAGCGCCTCCGGGACGCCCCGATGCCGGCCGCCCGCGCCCGCGCCTACGCTGCAGCCCTGCTCCCCCTGGAACGACCCGACCGAGCGCGAGGTTCACGATGCCGATTCCCGCCGACCGTCCGCACCTGAAGCACTGGCCCGCCCGCCTGCCGCGCGAGCTGGCGGTGCCCGAGACCACGCTGTGGTTCAACCTGGAGGTCGCCGCGCAGCGCTGGCCGGACAAGCCCGCCTGGAGCTGCCTGGGCCACGACTGGCACTGGCGCGAGGTGCGGCGCCAGGCCGAGGCGCTGGCCGGCTGGCTGCAGGCACAGGGCGTGGGCCGCGGCGACCGGGTGGCGCTGTTCATGCAGAACTGCCCGCAGTTCGTCGTCGCGCTGTACGCGGTGGTGCGCGCCGACGCGGTGGTGGTGCCGGTCAACCCGATGAACCGCGCCGACGAGTTCGGCCACTACATCACCGATCCGGACACGAAGGTGGTCATCTGCGCGGCCGAGCTGGCCGAGGTGGTGCGCCAGGCCGACGCGCGCCTGCCCGAGGCGCAGCGCCTGCGCGCGCTGCTGGTGACCGGCTGGGACGACGTGCTCGGCCCGGAGCGCCGGATCGATCCGGACCTGGCGGTGCCGCCGGCGATGCAGGCGCTGCTGCAGGCCGAGCCGCCCCTGCCCGAGGGCGCCACCCGCTGGGCCGACGCGCTGGCCGCCGGTCTGGCGCCGGGCCCGCACCTCGCCCGGCCCGACGACCTGGTGCTGCTGCCCTACACCTCCGGCACCACCGGCCTGCCCAAGGGCTGCATGCACACCCACCGCACGCTGATGCCCAACATCGTCGGCGGCTCGCTGTGGAGCCATGTCGGCGCCGAGTCGGTCACGCTGGGCGTGGTGCCCTTCTTCCACATCACCGGCATGGTCTACGGCGTGCTGGCGCCGGCCTGGAGCGGCGCGACGGTGGTGGTGATGCCGCGCTGGGACCGCGTGCTGGCCGGGCGGCTGATCGCGCGCCACCGCGTCAGCCACTGGACCTGCATCCCGACGATGATCATCGACCTGCTCGCCAGCCCGGAGGCGGCGAGCCTGGACCTCTCGAGCCTGCGCTTTCTCAGCGGCGGCGGCGCGGCGATGCCGCAGGCGGTGGCCGAGCGGCTGCAGCGCGACTTCGGCCTGACCTTCGCCGAGGGCTACGGCCTGACCGAGACCGCCGCGCCCAGCCACGCCAATCCGCCCGAGCGGGCCAAGCTGCAGTGCCTCGGCCTGCCGCTGTTCGGCACCGACGCGCGGGTGGTCGATCCGGTCACGCTGGCCGAGCTGCCCGCCGGCGAGGTCGGCGAGATCGTCACCTGCGGGCCGATGCTGTTCACCGGCTACTGGAAGCACCGGGCCGCGACCGAGGCGGCCTTCGTCGAGCTGCCCGGCGTGCCGGGCCGGCGCTTCTTCCGCACCGGCGACCTCGGCCGCATGGACGAGGAGGGCTACTTCTTCCTCACCGACCGGCTCAAGCGCATGATCAACGCCAGCGGCTTCAAGGTCTGGCCGTCGGAGGTGGAGCTGCTGCTCTACCGCCATCCGGCAGTGGCCGAGGCCTGCGTGATCGGCGCGCGCGACGCCTACCGCGGCGAGACGGTCAAGGCGGTGATCGTGCTGCGCACCGAGGCCCGCGGCCAGGTGGGCGAGGCGGACATCATCGCCTGGGCGCACGAGCACATGGCCGCCTACAAGGCGCCGCGCCAGGTCGAGTTCGTCGAGACGCTGCCCAAGTCCGGCACCGGCAAGGTGATGTGGCGGCTGCTGCAGGACCACCAGCGCGCCCGCGAAGGCGAACGCGCCTGAAACGGTTCAGGATTCCTCGTCGCCCTGGGCGGCCGGCCGGCGCACCACGGTGACGGTGCAGTCGGCATCGGCCACCACCTTCGATGAGACGGTGCCCAGATAGCGCCTGAGCGTCGAGCGCGCGCGCGCGCCCATGACGATGTGGTCGACCTGGGTGCGACGCGAGAACTCGAGCAGCGCCTCGGCCACGTCCGGCGCCTCCAGGACATGGAAGGTCAGCCGCCCGGTGCCCAGCGCCAGCGACTGCGCGATCGGCCGGGCCCAGTGCTTCAGGCCGACCAGCTGCTTGACATGCAGGCTGTTGCCGGAGCGGTCGGTCAGCTCGTCCATGCCGATGCGGTTGGTCTTCATGACGCCCACGCAGGCCAGGCGCGCGCCCGGCTCGGCCGCGACGATGCGCCGCACCGTCTCGCGCTGCAGGTCGAGCAGCGGCTCGGTGGCGTTGCTGACATCGACCGCGGCCAGGATGATCGGCGCGCGCTTGAGCTGTTCGCCCACCGAGGCCCGCGCGGTCGGCTCGGCGCCCAGCGCGCCCAGCCAGCGCCGCCAGGTCTGCAGCCGCCCCGGCGTGTTGTCGCGGCTGGCGCGCTCGGTCAGCGCCATCTGGTCGGGATGGCTGAGATCGTGCATCAGGTGCGCGGCGCTGGGATGGCGGTCCTCGGCCTTCACCTCCAGGCAGCGCAGGATGATCTCCTGCAGCCACGGCGGGCAGTCCGGCCGCAGCCGGCGCGGCGGCACCGGCGCCTGGTAGAGCCGCTCGCGCAGGCCGCGCACGCTGGTGGGCGCGCCGAAGGGCCGCTCGCCGGTGGTCAGGTGGTAGAGCATCACGCCCAGCGCGAACAGGTCCGAGCGCGGCTCGCTGCGCAGGAACTGCACCTGCTCGGGCGACATGTAGGGCCCGGTGCCCATCGGCAGGTTGAACTCCTCGTCGAGCAGGTCGGGCAGGTGGTCATGGCGGCTCAGGCCGTAGTCGACCAGCACCGCCTCGCCGCCCGGACGGAACAGGATGTTGCTCGGCTTGATGTCGAGATGGATGACGTTCTGGCGGTGCAGGTCGTGCAGCGCCGCGGCCACCCGCGCGCCGATCGAGGCGATCTCGTCGACCGGCAGCGGCGCCGCATCCAGCTTCGGGCGCAGCGAGTCGCCGGCGATGTGCTCCATGACGATGTAGGGCCGGGTCGCGAAGTCGCCCTTGGCGATGAAGCGCGGCACATGCACGCCGCGCAGCATCGGCAGGATCATCATCTCGACCTCGAAGCCGACGATGGTGGCCGGATCCTCGCCGCCCTTGATGCGCGGCACCTTCATCAGCATCGGCAGCCGATGATCCGGATGCGTCACCCGCCACAGGCTGGCCATGCCGCCCTGGTGCAGCCGCTCCTCGAGCAGGAAGCCGTCGACCAGGTCGCCCACGCCGAAGCGCATGCCGAACGCGTCGCTGTCCATCGCCGCCCTCCCCCGCTCAGGCGCCGACCAGCAGCCGCTCGCCCAGCGCGCGGGGCAGGCCGGCGGCGATGATCTTCGCGGCGGTGGCCTCGTGGTCGTAGGGCACGCGGTGGAAGGTCAGCGTCTGGCGGCCCAGATCGAACATCGCCCAGGCCGCGGCCGGATTGCCGTCGCGCGGCTGGCCGGCCGAGCCGGCGATCGCCAGCCACTGGCGATGGCCCGGCACCGGCACCGCCACGCCCGGCACCGGCGAGAAGTTGGCGATCTTGCCGACGCTCGACAGGTGATAGAGCGCCGGCTGGTGCACATGGCCGCAGAAGGTGTGGCGGCAGTCGGTGGCCATCATGCTGCGCACCGCCTCGTTGCGGCCCAGGATGTACTCCCAGCCGGCCGGCGCCCAGGCATTGGCATGCACGAACAGGCAGCCGAACTCCTCGCGGCGCATCGGCAGCCGGCCCAGGAAGTCGAGCTGCTCGGCCGAGAGCTGGGCGCGGGTCCACTCGATGGCGCGGCGCGCGTCCTCGACCAGGTTCGGATTGGGCTCGCCGGCCACCGCGTCGTCATGGTTGCCGCGCACCGCGATCGCGCCCTGCGCGACCAGGTCCTGCACCATCGTCACCACCCAGGCCGGATCGGCGCCATAGCCGACGAAGTCGCCCAGCAGCGCGATGCGGTCGGCGCCATGCAGATGGGCCTGCTCGAGACAGGCCTCGAAGGCCTCGCGGTTGGCATGAATGTCGGTGATCAGTGCAATCTTCATGTCGATGTCTCCCCGGTCGGACACGCTGGCGTGCCCCGGCATGGAATCGAGTGTAGAGCGCGCCCGCCCCGGCCGGTGGCCGCGGCGGATCCGCAGCAGGCTGGCCGTCATGTCGCTCGCCTAGAATCGGCGCGTTCCCGAGATCGCCGCGACCCGTGACCCTGAGATTCGAGCGACAGCCGCCCGCTGCGGCCTGCCCTGCCCCCTGCGCCACCGGCGCACCGCCTGCGGCCATCGTGCTCGGCGAGCGCTGCCATGACAGCGACGCGGCCCTGGCCCGCGCAGCCGGTCTGCCCCGGCTGCTCGCGGGCGAGCCGCCCTGCGCCGAGCGCTGGCTGAGCCCGGTGTCGCCGGCCCGGCTGCGACAGGGCTGCACCGGCCGGGTAAGCTGGCGCAGCGACGGCCGCTGGCTGCACGCCAGCGCGCGCATCGAGGTGCAGAGCGGCGCCCAGCTGCGCGAGCACACCCGCGCGCTCTACGCCGACCTGTTCGAGGTGCTGCGGCTGCAGGGCGGCCCCGAAGGCGGCATTCGCCTGCATGCGCTGAAGATCTGGAACTATCTGCCGCACATCACGGCCGATCTCGACGGGCTGGAGGTCTACCGGCACTTCAACATCGGGCGCCAGCAGGCCTTTCTCGAGGCAGGCCTGAGCGCCTTCGAGGGCGCACCGGCCGCCTGCGCGCTCGGCCACCATGACGGGCCGCTGACGGTGCATGTGCTGGCCGGCCCCGAGGTGCCGCGCCCGGTCGAGAATCCGCGTCAGGTCAGCGCCTACCACTATCCGTCGGCCTACGGCCCGCGCAGCCCGACCTTCTCGCGTGCGGCGCTGGTCTCGCTGGCCCCCGGCGAGGAGACGCTGCTGGTCTCCGGCACCGCCAGCATCGTCGGCCACGAGACCTGCCATGTCGGCGACGTGGCCGCGCAGACCGCCGAGACGCTGCGCAATCTGGAGGCGGTGCTGGCCTCGGCGCACCGGCAGACCTCGGCCCGCTTCGACCTGCGCCAGATGGACCTGACGGTCTACCTGCGCGATCCGGGCGACCGCGCGACGGTCGAGGCGGTGCTGGCGCAGGCGCTCGGCGCCGCGGCGCCCGGCCTGCGCAACGCGCTGTGGCTGCATGCCGATGTCTGCCGCGCCGACCTGCTGGTCGAGCTGGAGGCCCAGGGCCATGCGCGGTGCTGAGTGCGCGGACCCCGGATCGGGTGCTTTCACCCAGGTGACTGGCGGTTCCACGGAACCCTGGGCACACTGGCCGGATTGAAATTATGAAAGACCGCCGGACCGGGCGAAGGAAAAACGAATGAGTCACGACCGATCGAATCTTTCGCATCCCGAAGCCCGGCGGCGTCTGCTGCTGGGCGCGCTGGCGCTGTCCCCGCTGGCCGCGGCGCCGCTGCTGGGCGGCTGCACCACCACGCCGCCGCTGTCGCCGATTCCCCCGACCGAGAGCACCCAGCCGGCCGCCGCGGCGCTGCTGGCCGAATCGGCCGCAGCCCACGGTCTGAGCGCCTGGCGCCGGGTGCGCGATCTCAGCTTTTCCTGCCGAGGCGAGTGGCGCACGCTGGTGGACCGACTGCAGCCGGAGCTGGTGGATGCACGCTTTCGGGTCTCGTCCGAAGAGCGGCTGATGCCGGCGGAGGGCCTGATCGCCCAGAGCCACACCGGGCCCGGCGGTCACAAGCATGTGCTGCGCCGCCAGGGCCGCGGCGAACGCGACACCGGCAGCGTCGAGGTGGCCTACAACAGCCTGAACACCCGCGATGCCGCGCTGCTGCAGGCCAGCGCGCTGGCGGCCGACAGCAGCCGGCTGGGCCTGCTCGGCCCGCTGGCGCTGGTGGACGGCGCGCACACCCTGCGCCTGGCCGGCCTGGAGCAGGTCGGCGAACATGCCTGCGAGCGGCTGATGGTGCGACTGAGCCCGGGCCTGGGCCTGTCGCCGGTGGACCAGCTGGTGCTGTGCATCGACCGGCGCACCCGGCTGATGCGCCGCGTGCGCTTCACGATCGACGGCCTGGCCTCGGCCCGCGGCACGCTGCTCGAGCTGGACACCCGCGATTTCCAGAACACTCACGGCATCGAGTGGCCGACCCGCTTCCACGAGCGCATGCGCCGGCCGGTCCCGCACCTGCCGGTGCGCGACTGGCAGCTCACCGGCCTGGACATCAATCGCGGCATGAAGGCCGAGGATCTCGGCGGCGGCCGCTTCTCGGGCGTGGCGCGGGGCGCGGCGCGGGCCCTGCCCGGCGCGGCGACGCCCACGACCTGAAATGCCGCCACGCGACCATGCTGCATCGCAGCATGACTGAGGTGATCGGCCTATGATGGACGGGTCACGCACTTCCCGGACAGTCCGTCGCCCATGTCGCCCCATCTGCACCATCGACCCGACGCGCTCTGGGTCGCCCAGATCGAGAAGCTCTGCGAGGAGCTGAACCTGCGCATCGCCCGGCTGGCCCTGATGCTGGGTGTGTCGCTCGACGACGAGGCGCAGCTGGCCCGGCTGCTGGCGCCGGTGGCGCGCCCGGACGGCCATGACCGCCCCAGCGAACGCCATGAGGCCGATGCGCGCATTGAACTGCGCGGCCTGCTGCTGCTGCGCGGCGAACTCGAGAAGCGCTGCGTCGACGAGTTCGGCCCGGTGACCGCCGGCGAGATGCTGATCGATGTCGAGGCCGCCATGGTGCGCCACGGCTTCGCGCCGGGCGCCGACGGCCTGGACCTGCGGCGCCTGTTCGGCTCGGCGTCGGCCTGAGCCGGCCGAACAGGCGCGGCCTGCGTCAGCGCCAGCGCCAGCGCCAAGGTCAGCCGATGCGGCCCAGCAGCAGATACTCCATCAGCGCCTTCTGGACGTGCATGCGGTTCTCGGCCTCGTCCCAGACCACCGACTGCGGGCCGTCGATCACCTCGGCGGTGACCTCCTCGCCGCGGTGCGCGGGCAGGCAGTGCATGAAGAGCGCGTCCGGGCGGGCCACCGCCATCATCTCGGCATCGACGCACCAGTCGGCGAAGGCGGCCTTGCGGGCCTCGTTCTCGGCCTCGTAGCCCATGCTGGTCCAGACATCGGTCGTGACCAGGTCGGCGCCACGGCAGGCCTCGCGCGGATCGGTGAAGACCTTGTAGCAGTCGCTCGATCGCACGCCGGCCACCTTCGGATCGACCTCGTAGCCGCTGGGCGTGCTGACATGCACCGTGAAGCCGAGCGTCTCGGCCGCCTGCAGCCAGGTGTTGGCCATGTTGTTGCCGTCGCCGACCCAGGCCACCACCTTGCCCTTCAGGCAGCCCAGGTCATAGCCGTTCGCCCCGACCGGCGCGCGGTGCTCGAGGTAGGTGAACAGGTCGGCCATGATCTGGCACGGGTGGAACTCGTTGGTCAGCCCGTTGATGACCGGCACGCGGCTGTGCGCGGCGAAGGCCTCGATCTTGGTGTGCTCGAAGGTACGGATCATGACCAGGTCGGTCATGCGGCTGATGACGCGCGCCGAGTCCTCGATCGGCTCGGAGCGGCCGAGCTGGCTGTCGCCGGTGGTCAGGTGCACCACCGAGCCGCCCATCTGGTACATGCCGGCCTCGAAGCTGACGCGGGTGCGGGTGCTGGCCTTCTCGAAGATCATCGCCAGCGTGCGGTCAGCCAGCGGCTGGTAGCGCTCGTAGTTCTTGAAGCGGCGCTTGATCAGGCGCGCGCGCTCGAACAGGTAGGCGTACTCCTCGGCGCGGAAGTCCTTGAACTGCAGGTAGTGCTTCATCAGGCTGTTTCCGGGTTTCATGCTGCGGCGGACTCGGCGAGGAAGGTCTTGATCACGGGCACCAGGATCGCGACGATCTCGTCGGCCTCGGCCACGCTCAGCGTCAGCGGCGGCACCAGGCGCACCACGCTGTCGGCGGTCACGCTCAGCAGCAGGCCGGCCTCGAGCGCGCGCGTCAGCACCACGCCGCAGGGCCGGTCGAGCTCGATGCCCAGCATCAGGCCGGCGCCGCGCACTTCGGTCACGCCAGCCACGCCGGCGAGCTCGCGCTCCAGCGTCGCCTTCAGGTGCGCGCCGACAGCCGCGGCGTTCTCCAGCAGGCCCTCTTCCTCCATGATGCGCAGCGTCTCGATGCCGGCGCGCATCGACAGCGGATTGCCGCCGAAGGTGGTGCCGTGGTTGCCGGGCTTGAAGATGTTCGCCGCCCGCGGACCGCACACCACCGCGCCGATCGGCACGCCCGAGCCCAGGCCCTTGGCCAGCGGCATCACGTCCGGCTGGATGCCGGCCCACTGGTGCGCGAACCACTTGCCGGTGCGGCCGATGCCGCACTGCACCTCGTCGAGCATCAGCAGCAGATCGTGCCGGTCGCACAGCTCGCGCACCGCGCGCAGGTAGTCCCAGCGCGCCGCATGGATGCCGCCCTCGCCCTGGATGGTCTCGAGGAAGACCGCGGTGATGTTCGGGTTGGACTCGACCGCGGCGCGGATCGCGTCGATGTCGTTGAGCGGCACGCGCACGAAGCCCTCGACCAGCGGGCCGAAGCCGGCCTGCACCTTCGGGTTGCCGGTGGCCGACAGCGTCGCGATCGAGCGGCCGTGGAAGGCCTTCTCGAACACGATCACCTCCGGGCGCTCCAGCCCCTTGTCATGGCCGAACTTGCGCGCGAGCTTCAGCGCCGCCTCGTTGGCCTCCAGGCCGGTGCTGCAGAAGAAGGCGTTGGTCAGGCCCGACAGTTCCACGAGCCTGGCCGCGAGCTGCTCTTGGCCGGGGATGTGGTAGTAGTTCGAGCAGTGGATCAGGGTCGCGACCTGCTCCTGCAGGGCCGCGACGAACTTCGGGTGCGCGTGGCCCAGCGTGTTGACCGCGATGCCGCCCAGGCCGTCGAGGTACTCGCGGCCGGCCGAGTCCCAGACGCGGCAGCCTCGGCCTCGCACCAGCGCGATCGGCAGGCGGCCGTAGGTCGTCATCACGTGGGGTTCGGCGATCGTCGCGGACTCGGCGGTCATCTTGGGGCGCTCCGTGGAGGGGGTGAAATCCAGTCGGGAAAAATGCAGAAGGCGCCGCACGAGGACGGCGCCCGACCCATTGTAAGGAAAGCCGACGACAGCACGCCGACAGACGCCTGAGCGATACTCGCTCCCCGCGCGCCAGTGCCGACGCGCAAGAACCGCACAGACCGAGACGCAGAGACCCGGCGCCGCCCGCGGTGCCGGCCGATATCTGCCCTGACTCCGCGGCCGTTCCGTCCTGCGCCGATTGCTGCTGCGCTGCAGCACAATAGCGGGCTGACGGGCAGCCGCATGCGCTTGTCACCGCAAGCAGAACAAGGCAGCAGCCCGTGACGAACAACTCGAAACCCAAACCCCGCGAAGTCTTCATCCAGGGCATCACCCGCGACGGCCGCACCTTCCGTCCGAGCGACTGGGCCGAGCGCCTGGCCGGCGCGATGTCGTGCTTCCGCCCCGGGGGCGGCAGTCGCTCGGGCATCGGCTCGGCGATCGGCTACTCGCCCTACTGCATCCCGACCGTCATCGGCAGCACCAAGTGCGTGGTCGTCAGCGAGGCGCTGAAGGACATCGAACCGATGGCCTGGGACTTCGTGATGAACTTCGCCCGCGACAACGACCTGCAGGTGATGGAAGCCTGCCTGATCCCGGATCCCCCGAAGAAGGGCTGAGGCCCGGGGCGCGCCGCACCGCCCTTTTGCCCGCCTTTGCCGCTCGAGTTCCGCTGATCACGGCCGGAGCCGGCGGCGCATCATGCACCGGTCCCGAGATGATCCAACCGCGACCACCGTCCGGTGCATGCCATGACTCCCCCGCCCGCCCGTCCCCTGTCCTCCAGCCTCGCGCCCGCCACGCCGGTGCGTCGGCGCCGCGTCCACTATTTCAGCGGCTTCGACCCACGCGGGGCCGGCCACTATCACCGCCTGTTCAGCCAGCAGGGCGAGCGCCCGCAGCCGGGCGGCGGCAGCATCACCACTGGCGCGCGCCAGCGCATCGGCGAGATGTTTCACCGCTGGACGGTGGACTGGCAGCCCGCCGCACCCGCCGCCTCGGCGGACGATGCAGCGGTACGCACCGAGCATGTCTTCATGAGCTGGGACGACATCATCCGGCGCCACTGGAGCCGCCAGCCGCTGGCGCTGCTGCGCGAGTTCGCCGCGGTGCAGGTGGCGATGATGCGCGACGTCGGCCTGCGCCGGGTGCACGCGCTGCACCCGACCGCGCTGCTGACCGCGCTGCTGCCGCTGCTCTGGCTGGTGGCAACGCTGCTGGTGGGCGGCTTCGTCATCGCCGCGATGTCGGCGCTGCCGCTGACCGCGCTGGGCGACACCGGCCTGGTGGCGGTGGCCACCGGCGTGGGCCTGGCACTGAGCGGCATGCTGATCTCGCTGGGCGCGCAGGCCGGGCTGTTCTGGCTGATGCGCATCTACCACTTCATCCTGTGCATGGGCCGCGGCCAGGTCGCCGGCATGGACGAGCGGGGCCAGGAATGGGTCGAGCATGTGATCGAGCGCCAGAGCGCCGATCCGGTCGACGAGGTGGTGCTGGCCGGCCACAGCGTGGGCACGCTGGTGATGGTCGAGGCGGTCGACCAGCTGCTGCGCGATCCGCGCTGGCAGGCGCTGCAGGCGGGACGCCGCACCGCGATGCTGACGCTCGGCCAGTGCTATCCGTGCCTGGCGCTGCTGCCCGGCGCCGAGTCCTTCCGCCATGCGCTGCTGCGACTGTCGCGCCATCCGGAGCTGGTCTGGCTGGACGTGACCGCGCGCATCGACCCGATGTGCTTCTTCAGCACCGCGCCGCTGGCCGGCACCGAGCTGGCCGAGCAGGCCGGCCCGCTGCCACGCCGCCGCGCCGCGAGCTTCTTCCAGATGTACGACCCGCTGCACTGGGCCGCGATCCGCCGCGACAAGCTGCAGGCGCATTTCCTCTACCTGATGACGCCGGACCGGCCCGGCAACTTCGATCTGTTCGCGATGCTCTACGGCCCGCGCCGCTTCGAGCAGCAGCTGGTCGAGACACGGAGGCGCTGAACCGCGATGGCCCGCTTCTGCCCCGCCTATCCGACCCCGCGCCGGCACAAGGCCTCCGGCCTGCTGATGTTCCTGAGCGCGCGCCACTCCTGGCTGGACGCGCTGTACGAGCGCAGCTACCGCATGCAGATGGGCGAGGTCCGCCTGCCGGGCCTCGACCTCTACATGGTCAACGAACCCGGCCTGGTGCGGCGGGTGATGGTCGAGCAGGCCGAGGACTTCCCGAAGAGCGAGCTGCTCGGCCAGGCGCTCGAGCCGCTGCTGGGCGAGAGCATCTTCACCACCAGCGGCGAGCAATGGCGGCGCCAGCGCGCGATGATGGACCCGGCCTTCGCGCAGGCGCGGCTGCAGGTGGCCTTTCCGGTCATGGCCGCCGCGACCGAGGCGATGCTGGCGCGGCTGGCGCAGCTTGCCGAGGGCACCGAGCATGACATCGAGGTCGAGATGACCCATGTCACCGCCGATATCATCTTCCGCACCATCTTCTCGGTGCCGATGGAGGGCGCGGACGCGCGGCGGGTGTTCGACGCCTTCGCCCGCTACCAGGCGCTGGTGCCGCGGCTGATCCTGCCGTCGATCTTCGGGCTGCGCTGGCTGGTCTGGCCCTGGGACGCCTGGCGCGCACGCCGCGCCGCACGCGAGATCCGCGGCCTGCTCGAGACGCTGATCCGCCCGCGCTTCGAGGCCCGCCGCACCGGCGCCGAGCATCCGCAGGCCGACATCCTCGCCGCCTTTCTCGACGCGCGCGACGAGCAAGGGCGCGCCTTCGGCTTCGAGGAGCTGGTCGACCAGGTCGCGATGCTCTTCCTGGCCGGACACGAGACCTCGGCCAGCGCGCTGACCTGGGCCTGCCACCTGCTGGCACGCGCGCCCGACATCCAGCAGCGCGTCCATGACGAGGTCGCCACACAGCTTGGCGCACGCGCACCCGGCACGGCCGACATGAAGGGCCTGACGCTGACCCGCAACGTCTTCCGCGAGACGCTGCGGCTGTTCCCGCCGGTGGGCTTCATGGCCCGGCAGGCGCGCACCGGCTGCCCGATGCGCGGCAAGCAGGTCAAGGCGGGTGCCACGGTGGTGATCTCGCCCTGGCTGATCCAGCGCCAGCGTGAAGGCTGGCACGATCCGGACGCCTTCGATCCCGATCGCCATGCCCGCGACGAAGAAGGCAGCACAGGCCACGGACGCGCCGGCTACCTGCCCTTCGGCATGGGGCCGCGCGTCTGCCTGGGCGCGGCCTTCGCGCTGCAGGAAGCGACGCTGATCCTGGCGCAGCTGGTGCGCCGCTGGCGGCTGGAGGCCGTCGAAGGCCATGAGCCCCGCCCGGTCGGCCGGCTGACGATCCGCTCGGCCAACGGCGTGCGCCTGCGCCTGCACCGGCGCGCGGAGGCTCCAGCCGGATGAAGGAGCGAGCGGCAGGCATCCTGCTGATGTGCGCGATCGTGCCGCTGGCGGTGATCGGCTATCTGATGCTGGTGTGGATCGGCCTGTTCGGTCCCAACCGGCGCGGCCGCGCCGGCGTGCGCGCGCTCGACCATTTTGTCAACGCGACCGTCTTCGGCGGCCACGCCTGGGAATCGATCTCGTCGCACGCCTGGCGGGTGCGCGAGCACTGTCGTGGTCAAGTTTTTTCGGACAGTCCGATAAGGGGTGGGTTGTGAATTTCAGTGGGCGGGTGCGTGCTGCTGCTCGTAGC
>NZ_BQWE01000049.1:0-708 GCF_023706025.1 Sphaerotilus sp. FB-3
CCTATAACTTTGACATTCCTGTCAAGGTAAGAGTGTCGATGTGAACCGTACTTCAGTCACGGTGAACGCAATCAATTGACAGACCAGCGCTGATTCATACAGACTCTACGAATTGTCTTTCAGGTTCCATCCTGAAAGACCAACGGTTATGCCTGACGACCATAGCGAGGTGGTCCCACTCCTTCCCATCCCGAACAGGACAGTGAAACGCCTCCGCGCCGATGATAGTGCGCATTCGCGTGTGAAAGTAGGTCATCGTCAGGCTTCTACAAGCGAGAAACGCCCAGTCTACGGACTGGGCGTTTTCTTCTCTTCGTCTTGTCTAGAGAGTGCAGCTGCACCGATCAATGTGCTAGAGCATCAGTTCGGCTCCAGTCTCTAGAGCAGACAAGCGAATCAGCATAGACTTTGTTGTTGACAGGGTTTAAAAAATGCATGATAATCTCGCTTCTTTGCTGATGACTGATCTTGATTGGTTGTCGCGCCGAAAACGGCAAGCTCTTTAAAAATCAACAGCCGATAAGCGTGGGCGTTTGAGGCGAGTGTCTCGGATCTTCGGATCCGGGTCCTTGTGACCTTAAACGCTCATGGATAGAGAAGTGAAGTTCACTTCAATTCCTTGAGCAAAACAAGATCGAACTGAAGAGTTTGATCCTGGCTCAGATTGAACGCTGGCGGTATGCCTTACACATGCAAGTCGAACGGTAG
>NZ_BQWE01000050.1:0-20180 GCF_023706025.1 Sphaerotilus sp. FB-3
ATCGAATTGCTCGCGAGTCAGTTGCATTGCGACAGTCTCACGCCAGATTCGCAGTCTTGTCAATTTGCGTTAACAGAACCTAGTGCGCTGGCGCCGGTCGCATTGACCGATGCGGCAATGTCAGCACCGCCGAGCGTCTGCGACAGCGCCTGCATCGCCGCCTGGCCGCGCTCGCCCTGGCCGAAGTCGCAGCCGTAGACCAGCAGGTCGGCGCCCGCGGCCAGATGGGTGCCGATCTCGGCCAGCAGCGGGCGCTGCGCGTCGAAGCCGGCGGACAGCGGATCGAGCACGCTGCCGCCGAGGTCGAGGCTGCCGCTGCTGCCATGGGTGAACAGGTGCAGCGCGGTCACATCCTGGCGCCCGTCGAGCGTGTCGCGGATCTGCGTCAGGCTGTCGCGGGCCGGGTCGAGCATCACCACCTCGACCTGCGGCCCCAGGCTGGCGGCCAGCCCCTGCGCATCCTGGAGCGTCGAGGACACGAAGGCGATCTGCGTCGGGCTGGGGGCTGGCGTGGCGACTTCGGTGGAGGCCGCGTCCAGGGCGGCCAGCAGCGCTTCGTCGGTGGCCAGGCTCGGCGGCGGCGGCGCAGCCGTCTCTGCCGACAGCACCTGTTCGGCGGTGAGCAGGGCTGCCGCGTCGAACATGACCCGTGGCTCGAGCCGCCGGCACATGACGGGCGCGGCGGGCATGACCGGAGCGTCCGGGCTGCTGCTGCCCTGCAGGCGGGAGGGGCGACGCTTCTTCGGAATCCAGGCCACTGCGGTACCTCTGCAACTTCGGCGGCATGCGGCCCGGGAAAGGCCGCATCGACTGGATGCATCGGCGGCCGTGCGGCAAACCTGAGCGGGGGATTCCCTGTGGGGATCCGTGTTTTCCCGGGGCCGCAGGCGCTTAGAATCCCGCCTTTCCTCCAGACACGTCCTTCCGCAGCATGAGCATCAAGAGCGACAAGTGGATCCGCCGCATGGCGGATCAGCACGGCATGATCGAGCCGTTCGAGCCGTCCCAGGTGCGCTTCGCTCCGGACGGCCACAAGATCGTCAGCTACGGCACCTCGAGCTACGGCTACGACATCCGCTGCGCCGACGAGTTCAAGATCTTCACCAACGTGCATTCCACGGTGGTCGACCCGAAGAACTTCGACGAGAAGAGCTTCGTCGACTTCAAGGGCGAGGTCTGCATCATTCCGCCCAACAGCTTCGCGCTGGCACGCACGGTCGAGTATTTCCGCATTCCGCGCAGCGTGCTGACCGTCTGCCTGGGCAAGAGCACCTACGCGCGCTGCGGCATCATCGTCAACGTCACGCCCTTCGAGCCCGAGTGGGAAGGCTATGTGACGCTGGAGTTCTCCAACACCACGCCGCTGCCGGCCAAGATCTACGCCGGCGAGGGCTGCGCGCAGGTGCTGTTCTTCGAGTCCGACGAGATCTGCGAGACCAGCTACCGAGACCGCGGCGGCAAGTACCAGGGCCAGACCGGCGTCACGCTGCCGCGCACCTGAGCGCCCATGGGGGATTGCCCCGGTCCGTTTCCGGGGCGCTTTGCTAACATCGAACGGCTGTTCGTCCTATCCCGTCAATGCGGGTCGGGCGTGAAACCCTGCCGCATCGCGGCACCACGGACGAGGCGCATCCGCTCCCCCAGACATTCCGCCGCGACGGAATTCCTCCATGCGACATCTTGTCCGGCCCGCCGCACTGGTGGCCAACTTCTTCGACATGCTGCCGCCTGCGCAAGTCGCGACGGCAACCGCGATCCAGCAGGCGGTGATCGCTGCCGAGCCTGATCTGGCCCAGACGGTGCGCTGGGGCAATCTGATGTTCCTGTATCGCGGCAGCAACCTGATGGCGATGGCGCTGCACAAGGGCCAGGCGCATCTGCAGGTGCTCAACGGGGCGGAGCTGATGACGCGCTTTCCCCTGCTCGACGGCGTCGGCCGGGGCATGCGCATCCTGAAGTTCCGCTACAGCCAGCCGGTCGACGCCTTGCTGATCGGCGAGGTGGTGCGGGCCTCGCTCGGCCTGCTGCAGGCCGTTGCGCGCTGACTTCCCGTCGCTTCCTGTGACGACCCGGCCTCTGGCTCAGGCGCTGTAGCTGCGTCGGACCGGATCCTGTTCCTCGCCGGCCAGCACCGCCACCGCCCGGTCGACCGGCGCACGGCTGCGCTGCAGGCGCGCCAAGGCTTCGCGCACGCGGCCCGAGGCCTGGCTCAGCCGGTCGCGCATCGCTGTCGACAGCCGGCCCTGACGGGCCGCCGGGGTCAGCGTGTCCATCGTGCAGGCCAGCAGTTCATGCAGGCGCCGGGCCTGCGGCTCGATGCGCGCATGGTCCTGAAGCCTCAGCGCATGCTCGAGCAGCGCGATCTCGCGCTCGAGACGGCCCATCAGCGCTTCGGGTGACAGGGCGTTCGCGGCAGGAGGCGGGGTGTGTCGTGAAGAGTTCATGGTCGACGGGGTCTCGCGTTGGCGGTCGCCGCGGCGAGCGGGCAGGGCGCCCTGTCCTCAGCGACCGGTTCCGATCTGGCCCAGCAGATCCTGGGCATTGGCCAGCAGCTTGTCGGCGATGGCTTCCGCATTGATGCGGTAGACACCGTCGGAAATGGCCTGGCGCATGCGCTGCACCTTCTCGGTGTCGAACTCCGCATTCGCGTCGGCCATGCCGCCCTCGCGCAGCGCGGCGCTGGTCTCGGACATCTGCACGTTGGTGCTGCTGTCCGGGGCATCGGCCGGCGTGCCGCTGGTCGGAGCCGGAGGCGTGGCATCACGCGGTGCGGCCTCCTGCCGGACGGGCGGGGCCGTGGGATTGACCGCCGCCAGGGCTGGCGCCGGGGTGTTCAGGGGATTGCTGTTGCCGATCTTCATCACGTACTCCTGCAGACCTTGGGTGGTCCTTGTTCCGGGTGTCGAGCATTCGACCGCCAGAACACAACCCCTGTGTCGTGGCGTGTGACCGAATTCTCGCAACCTCTGTGTCAAGTTGGGTATCGGTCTGCCCGCCGGTCACTTTAGCCGGAGCGTGGAGAAGTTGTATCTGCTTGTGTATCAAATCTGCGTGAAGATGCACTTCGGGTCCGTGGGCCATCCCGGGCTCCGCAAGCCAGGGCAGCCCGTCCCGTTCGGCATCACGGCGGATCTTGCGGCTCATGAGCGCACCTCGACGCGACGCTCGCCGACAGGTCGCCCGGTCACGATCTTGCCGGAAGGGGTGCGCACCCGGACCGCCTGTCCGTCCAGGCCGTTCGACAGGGCCTGGGCCTCGGTGCTGGCCGAGAAGCCTTCGCCCACATAGACCAGCGTGACCGTCTCGCCGGCAGCGAACCACTGGCGCACGCGCAGGTGATGCGGGCGCAGCGGGGTGCCGGGCGGCAGCGTGGCGGCGAGCAGCCGTCCGACCAGCAGCTGCGGATCGCGGAACACCGGCGCTGCGGCGCTGGCGATGTCGACCTCGCGGATCTGCAGGTCCTCGGCACGGATCTCGGCGCCGGCCTGCAGCGGTCCGGCGTTCACCACCGCCGGACTCCAGACCCGCACGGTCACTGGCAGGAAGACGTTCCAGTTGACCGGGCCATCGGTGCAGCGCAGGCCCACGCGGGTGCGGCCCCAGGCGGTCGAGCCGGTCGGCAGATAGGGTTCGATGCGCCGGCATGGCGTCAGCTTCAGGCGCGGATCGAGCTGTCCGGGCTCGATCTCGATGCGGGCGTCGGCGGGCAGCGCGGCGGCGCCGCCGCGTGCCAGTTCCATCAGCTGCTGCATGGGAATCGGCGTCGGTGCGTCGGCGTGCGCAGGCAGCGCCAGCGCCTGCATCAGCAAGGCCACCGCCGCGAGCGTCCGTGCCCCGGCCAGAGCCAGGCGTGGCGCGGTGCACCGGGCAGACGGTGCAGGCCGAGGCGCAGCGAGGGCAGCAGAGGGGGACGGTGACTCGATCATGACACGCCACTGTAGGTTGCGCCCCGGGCGTTCCAGTGCCCAAGATGGGGCGCACGCGTCGGCCTTTTCCGGTGAGCGCGGTCCCGGGGGGGCATCAAGAATGCCGCCAGATCCCCGAACCCCGACCCCCGACCCCGATGCCGAGGATGTCATGCTGAACCGTCTCGACAGCTCGCTGGGCTTCCAGTCCCAGGCCCTGCTGCTGCGCGCCGAGCGCCAGCGGCTGATCGCGAGCAACATCGCCAATGCCGACACGCCCGGCTACCAGGCGCGCGATCTCGACTTCGCCACCGCGCTGCGTCAGGCCACCGGCGGCTCCACGGTGCCTGCGGTGGCGATGGCCGGCACCAGCGAGCGCCACCTCGGTATCGGCCAGCTGCCCGCCACACGTGAGGCCTCGCTGCTGTACGCACGGCCGAGCCAGACCAATCTCGACGGCAATTCCGTCGACATGGACCGCGAGCGTGCCAGCTTCGCCGACAACGCGGTCAAGTACGAGGCCTCGCTGCGCTTCATCAACGGCAGCGTGCGCACCATGCTCGATGCCATCAAGGGGCAATGATGTCTCTGCTCAGGATCTTCCATGTCTCCGGCAGCGCGGTCAGCGCACAGAGCCAGCGGCTCAACACCGTCTCGTCCAATCTCGCCAACGCCGACACCGCGGCCGGCCCGGACGGCAAGAGCTTCAAGGCCCGCCAGGTGGTCTTCCAGACCCTGCCGATGAGCGACGACGCCGGCAGCGTCGGCGTCAAGGTCTCGGCGGTGCGCGAGGACGACACGCCGGGTCGCCGCATCCACGACCCCGCCCACCCGAATGCCGATGCCGAGGGCTATGTGACCTTCAGCAACGTCAATCCGGTGGAGGAGATGGTCAACATGATCTCCGCCTCGCGTTCCTACCAGAACAACGTCGAGGTGATGAACACCGCCAAGTCCCTGCTGCTGAAGACGCTGCAGATGGGCCAGGGCTGAGGCTGACACCAGGCCGCAGGACCACCATGACCACCACCTCGTCGACCGCATCCTCCACCAGCGCGCTGGTCGCGCAGATCAACGCCAGTTCGTCGGGCAGCTCGAGCGGCACCGCCAGCAGCACGAAGGCGATGTCGGACCAGTTCCTGAAACTGCTGATCACGCAGATCCAGAACCAGGACCCGCTCAACCCGACCGACAACGCGCAGTTCACCAGCCAGCTCGCGCAGATCAACACCGTCTCCGGTCTGGAGAAGGTCAACGAGAGCATCGCGTCGATGTCGAGCCAGTTCCTGCAGATGCAGGCGATGCAGAGCGCCTCGCTGGTCGGGCGCTCGGTGATCGTGCCGGGCAACGCGCTGACGGTGTCCGACGGCAAGGCCACCGGCCAGTTCGAGCTGTCCAGCGCGGCCGACTCGGTCAAGGTCGATGTGCTCTCCAGCGCCGGGCGGGTGATCGACACCATCGACATCGGCGCCGAGACCTCCGGCCGCCACCAGTTCAGCTGGACGCCGGCCGAGGGCGTCGACACCACCGGCCTGCGCTTCCGCGTCAGCGCCACCCGGGGCACCGCCGCGGTGAGCAGCACCGCGCTGCAGAGCCAGCAGATCACCTCGGTGGCCGCCGGCAGCAGCGGCAGCGCCTCGATGAACCTGACGCTGAAGGACGGATCGACCGTCGCCTACAGCGCAGTGCGTGCCTTCGGCAGCTGAACCCGTCGTCTTCTCCCCCCGAATTTCCCCCCAGGAGTCCCCCATGAGCTTTCAGCAAGGCCTGTCGGGCCTGAACGCCACCAGCAAGAGCCTCGAGGTCATCGGCAACAACATCGCCAATGCCGGCACCTATGGCGCCAAGGCCGCGCGGGCCGAGTTCGCCGACCTCTATGCCCGCTCGCTCGGTGGCGCGAATGCGGCCGGCATCGGCGTGCAGGTGGCCAACATCGCGCAGCAGTTCTCCCAGGGCGGCATCGTCTCGACCAACAACCTGATGGATGTGGCGATCAACGGCGACGGCTTCTTCCAGATGCAGGACACCAGCGGCCAGATGCTGTATTCGCGCAACGGCCAGTTCAAGCTCGACAGCGATGGCTTCATCGTCAACGGCGCCGGGCACCGCCTGCTGGGCTATCCGGTCGACAACGTCGGCAACCTGGTGACGCAGGTGCGCTCGCAGCTGCAGCTGCCCACCGTGGGCATCGCCCCGAAGGCCACCGAGGAGATCAAGTTCGAGATGAACCTGGACTCGCGCAAGACCGCGGTGGCCGGTGCCATCGACTACGACGATCCGGCCACCTATCACAACGCCACCTCGGTGCGCATCTACGACGCCAAGGGCCAGCCGGTCGACGTGACGCTGTACTTCCAGAAGACCGGCACCGACAGCTGGAACATCTACACCACCGCACCGGACGTGAACGGCGACGGCACGCCCGAGCAGATCGACGTCTCGGCGGTGACCTTCGACTCCAACGGCCTGAATCCCAGCGTGACCGAGCTGACGCTGAACATTCCGGGGGGCGGTGCGGCCTACGATCCGATCAGCAACATCAAGCTCGACCTGTCCGGCCTGACCCAGTTCGGCGGCAACTTCGGCGTGACCGATGTCAGCCAGGACGGCTATGCGCCGGGCCAGCTGACCCAGCTCACCATCGAGGAGGACGGCGTCATCACCGCCCGCTACTCGAACAGCATGACCCAGACCGCCGGCCAGATCGAGCTGGCGAACTTCCGCAACCCGCAGGGCCTGAAGTCGATGGGCGGCAATGTCTGGGCCTCGAGCTTCGCCTCGGGCGATCCGATCGCCGGCGTGCCGGGATCGGCCACGCTGGGCCTGCTGAAGTCGGGTGCGCTGGAAGAGTCCAACGTCGACATGACCGCCGAGCTGGTCAACATGATCACCGTGCAGCGCCTCTACCAGGCCAATGCGCAGACGATCAAGACGCAGGATTCGGTGCTGCAGACGCTGGTGAGCCTGCGCTGAGCGGCCGGCCCATCCACTGAACGGAGCCGGCGATGGACCGCAGGATCTACCTCTCGATGTCGGGCGCGAAGGCGACGATGCAGCGCCAGGACGTGCTGGCCAACAATCTGGCCAATGTGTCGACCGCAGGCTTCCGCGAGGAGCTGCAGGCCTTCCGCGCGGTGCCGGTGCGCGGCGACGGCGCCACGACGCGGGCCTATGCGCTGGAGACCACGACCGGCTACAACCCGGCGCCGGGCCAGGTCATGGCCACCGGCCGCGCGCTCGACGTCGCGGCCCAGGGCAATGCCTGGTTCGCGGTTCAGGCGCTGGACGGCACCGAGGCCTACACCCGCGCCGGCGGCTTCGAGACCACCGCCGACGGCACGCTGGTGACCCGCTCCGGCGGCCTGCCGGTGATCGGCGAGGGCGGCCCGATCTCGATTCCCGCCAATGCCGAGGTCACGATCGGTGACGACGGCACCGTCGCGGCCAAGGTGCCGGGCGGCGCCTCGACCGCGGTCGGCCGGCTCAAGCTGGTGGTGCCGCAGGCCGCGCTCAAGCGGGGCGACGACGGCCTGTTCCGCGCCGAGGGCGGCGATCTGGCGGCCGAGCCGACCGCACGCGTCACCCAGGGCGCGCTGGAGGGCTCGAATGTCAGCGCCGTCGGCACGATGGTGGCGATGATCGCCGCCGCGCGCCAGTTCGAGGCCCAGACCAAGGCGATGCAGACCGCCGAGAAGGACGAGCAGCAGGCCCAGCAGCTGCTGTCGATGAACTGATCCAGAACGGATCCCGAACGGATCTGAACCGACCATGAACAAGGAGCCGACGCCATGATGCGCGCGCTGTGGATCTCGAAGACCGGCATGGAAGCCCAGCAGACTCAGCTGGATGTCGTCTCGCACAACCTGGCCAACGTGGCCACCAACGGGTTCAAGAAGTCGCATGCGGTCTTCGAGGACCTGATGTACCAGTCGCTGCGCCAGACCGGTGCCTCCAACGGCGAGCAGGCGCAGCTGCCCACCGGCCTGCAGGTCGGCCTGGGCGTGCGCACGGTGGCGACCTCGCGCCAGTTCAGCCAGGGCACGCTGCAGCAGACCACCAATCCGCTGGATGTCGCGATCAAGGGCAACGGCTTCTTCCAGGTGCAGATGCCCGACGGCACCACCGGCTATACCCGTGACGGCGCCTTCCAGGTCAGCTCGACCGGCCAGCTGGTGACCAACAACGGCCAGCAGGTGCTGCCCGGCGTGACGATTCCGGCCAATGCCCAGTCGGTCACCGTCGGCGCCGACGGCACCGTCTCGGTGGCGGTGCCGGGTCAGGCTGCGCCGCAGCAGGTCGGCCAGCTGACGCTGGCGAACTTCGTCAATCCGGCCGGTCTGGAGCCGCGCGGCCAGAATCTCTACACCGAGACGGCCTCGTCGGGCACGCCGAATGTGGCCGCGCCCGGCGCGGACGGCACCGGCAGCCTGGCGCAGGGCTTCGTCGAGTCCTCGAACGTCAATGTGGTCGAGGAGCTGATCGGCATGATCCAGACCCAGCGCGCCTACGAGCTGAACTCGAAGGCGATCTCGACCTCGGACCAGATGCTGCAGCGTCTGGCGCAGCTGTGATCGCGCCGGCTTCGCGGCGATGCGCCCTGGGCGCGGCGCGCATCGCGTCGGCCGGCGCCCTGCTGCTGGCCGGCTGCCAGACGACGATGATGCCCACGGTCGCCAAGGTCGACATGCCCGAGACGCCGGTGGTGCGCCCCTACGCGCAGCCGGTGCCGGTGCGCGCCAACGGCTCGATCTACCAGGCCAGCCAGTACCGGCCGCTGTTCGAGGATCACCGCGCCCGGCTGGTGGGCGACACCATCACGGTGCAGATCATCGAGCGGGTCAGCGCCAGCTCCAACTCGACCAGCACGGTCGAGAAGAAGGGTGAGCTGTCGGGCTCGATCACCGCGCTGCCGATGCTGTCGGCCAACTCCTTCACCCGTGCGGGCGTGGGCGGCAGCAGCGCCAACACCTTCAGCGGCAAGGGCGGCACCCAGAACAGCAACAACTTCAGCGGCACGATCACCGCCACCGTCGTCGACGTGCTGCCCAACGGGCATCTGATCGTCGCCGGCGAGAAGCAGATCGGCGTCAACGACAACGTCGACGTGCTGCGCTTTTCCGGCCAGATCGATCCGCGGGTGATCCAGCCGGGCAACCAGGTCGCGTCGGCGCAGATCGCCAATGTGCGTGTCGAGCAGAAGGGCCGGGGCGGCCAGGCCGACGCGCAGCAGATCGGCTGGCTGTCGCGCTTCTTTCTCAACCTGATGCCGATCTGAGGCCCTTGCGGGCAGCACGATCGGCGGAGTTCCCGATGTCCAGTCTCCTGATGCTCCGGCGCTCGCCGGTCCTGCCGGTCGGCGTGGTGATGCTGCTGGCGCTGCTGTCGGCCTGGGTCACGCCGGTGCAGGCTGCGCCGGCGGCGGCGCCGGCGCCGGTGGTGCAGCCGGCCACCGCCACCACCGCACGCATCAAGGAAGTCGCCACGGTGCAGGGCGTGCGGCCCAACCAGCTCATCGGCTACGGCCTGGTGGTCGGCCTGGACGGCACCGGCGACCAGACCACGCAGACGCCCTTCACCACCCAGAGCCTGAACGCGATGCTGCAGCAGCTCGGGGTCACGGTGCCGGCCGGCACCTCGATGCAGCTGAAGAACGTCGCCGCGGTGCTGGTGACCGCCACGCTGCCGCCCTTCGCGCAGCCCGGCCAGCTGCTCGACATCACCGTCTCCTCGCTGGGCAATGCCAAGAGCCTGCGCGGCGGCACGCTGGTGGCCACGCCGCTGCGCGGCGCCGACAACCAGATCTATGCGCTGGCCCAGGGCAACCTGATGGTGGGCGGCGCCGGCGCCTCGGCCGGGGGCTCGAAGGTGCAGGTCAATCATCTGCTGGCCGGACGCATTCCGGGCGGCGCCACCGTCGAGCGCAGCGTGCTCAGCCCGCTGGGGCAGGGCGATGCGCTGCAGCTCGATCTCTCCAGCAGCGACTACGCCACCGCACGCGCGGTGGCCGGCGCGATCAACACCCGCTTCGGCGCCGGCACCGCCCAGGCGCTCGACGGCCGGGTCGTCAAGGTGCGACTGCCGCCCACGCCCGACGAGCGGGTCAGCTTCATGGCCGAGGTCGAGAACCTCAAGGTCGAGATGGCCGCACCGGCGGCCAAGGTGGTGGTCAATGCCCGCACCGGTTCGGTGGTGATGAACCAGGCCGTCACGCTCGGTCCCTGCGCGGTGGCGCACGGCAATCTCTCGGTGACCATCAGCACCACGCCGCAGGTCAGCCAGCCCGCGCCGCTGTCGGGCGGCCAGACCGTGGTGACCGAGAAGAGCGACATCAGGATGCAGCAGGACGGCGGCGCGCTGATCCAGCTGCCCGCCGGCACCCGGCTGACCGAGGTGGTCAAGGCGCTGAACTCGCTCGGCGCCACGCCCGCCGATCTGCTGACCATCCTGCAGGCGATCAAGGCGGCCGGTGCCCTGCAGGCCGAACTCGAGGTGATCTGACATGGTCTCGTCCCCGCAGCAGCTCGCCGCCGGCGGCGCTTCCCTCCAGGCCCTGCGGCGTGCCGCCGCCGAGGATCCGAAGGCGGCGATCCGCGAGGTCTCGAAGCAGTTCGAGGCGCTGTTCATGCAGGAGCTGATGAAGAGCATGCGCTCCACCACGATGGCGGAGGGCCTGTTCGAGAACCAGGCCACCGGCATGGGCCGCGACATGCTCGACCAGCAGTACGCGGTGCAGATGTCGGGCCAGCCCGGCGGCCTGGCCGCGGCGATCGCGCGCCAGCTCGAGCGTCAGGCCGGTCTGCCGGCGGGTGCAGCGGGCCCGGGCAGTGCCACCCCGGAGCCGGGCGCGATGACGATGCTGCCGATGTCGACCTGGGCGATGAACGCGATGGCCGGGCGCCGTGCCGCACCCGCGGTCGCGCCGGTCGAGCGTGACGACGATGCCAGCGTTGCCGGCGCGGTGGCGCGCGATCCTGGCGCCAGCGCCCGCCAGTTCATCGGCCGCCATGCCGAGGCGGCGCAGGCGGTGGCGCGCAGCAGCGGCATTCCGGCCGACTTCATGCTGGCGCAGGCCGCCCACGAGACCGGCTGGGGCCGGCGCGAGATCCGCGGCAGCGATGGCAGCAACTCGCACAACCTGTTCGGCATCAAGGCCGGCGCCGGCTGGACCGGCCCGACGGTGACCATCACCACCACCGAGGTCATCGACGGCACGCCACGCAAGGTGCGGGCGAACTTCCGCGCCTATGCGTCCTACGAGGAGAGCTTCCGCGACTACGCCCGGCTGATCGGCACCAGTCCGCGCTATGCCGAGGCGATGCGCTCGACCGGCGACGCCGCCGCCTTCGCCGGCAGCCTGCAGCGCGCCGGCTATGCGACCGATCCGGACTACGCCGGCAAGCTCAAGCGTGTGATTGATACGACTCGCAGGCTTCAGCGCCACCTGGGTTCTGCCGACATCACCTCATGAGTTCTTGCAGTTCGAGTGCGGCCTTTGCGTGATGCGGGTTGGCCACCGCCTCGACATCCTGACTTCCCGAATTCCAGCGTTCCGATCCAGACATCACCGAGACCGTCATGAGCACCTCCATCCTGATGAACATGAGCGTGCAGGCGATGTTCGCCGCGCAGGCGCAGATCGCCACCGCAGGCCACAACATCGTCAACGCCAGCGTCAAGGGCTACTCGCGCCAGGAGGTCAAGCTCGGCACGATGGCTGGCCAGGAGACGTCCGCCGGCTACATCGGCCGGGGCGTGTCGGTGCAGACCATCGAGCGCTCGCACAACACCTTTCTCGGTGGGCAGGTGATCCAGACCCAGTCGCAGGCCGCGGCCGACGGGGCCCGCTTCGGTCTGCTCGAGCAGCTCGAGAGCGCCTACGGCATGGGCGAGGAGGGTCTGGGCCAGGCCACCGCCGATCTGTATGCCTCCTTCTCCGACCTGTCGAGCGCACCGAAGGACGAGTCGGTGCGCGAGGTGGTGCTGGGCAAGGTCCAGGAGCTGACCTCGCGCTTCCGCTCCACCGGTGACCAGATCGAGCAGCTGCACGAGTCGACGCTGTCGGAGATCGAGGACCAGGTCTCGCTGGTCAACGGCCTGACCGCCAAGATCGCCACGCTCAACGGCAAGCTGGCTGGCACCGGCGCCCAGGCCAACCAGCCCAACGACCTGCTCGACCAGCGCGATCAGCTGATCAAGGAACTGAGCCAGCACATCGATGTCAGCCGCGTCGAGACCCGCGGCGCCGACGGCAAGCCCGATGGCACCGTCAGCCTGTTCGTCGCTGGCGGCCAGGCGCTGGTGCTGGGGGGCGACACCCGCGAGCTGGGCGTGCGCATCTCGCAGGGCTCGCCGCAGGTGGCCAGCCTGGAGATCGAGGCCAGCGGCACGAAGCGGCCGCTGGATTCGGCCAGCGTGACCGGCGGCAGCATCGGCGGCCTGCTGCGCTTCCAGAACGAGGATCTGCCGGAGGCGCGCAGCCAGCTCGGCATGCTGGCCGCGGTGCTGGCCGACACCATCAACACCCAGCATGCGCAGGGCACCGATCTGGACGGCCGCACCGGCGGCGACCTGCTCAGCGTCGGCGAGGCCACCGTGCGCCCGTCGGACCGCAATGCCCGCGATGCCTTCGGCCAGCCGGCCACCTCGGTGCAGATCACCCGGGTCGCCGGCCAGGGCAGCGCGCTGCGCGCCAGCGACTACGAGCTGCGCGCCGATCCGGCCGATCCGTCCGCCTACCAGGTCACCCGGACCTCGGACGGCACCGTCTTCTCCGGCGTGGCCAGTGGCACGACCATCGACGGCTTTCGCATCGACGTCAGCGGTGCGGCGATGGCCACGGGCGACCGCTTCACGCTGCAGCCGGTCAGCCAGGCGGCCCAGAATGCCCGCTCGGCCATCACCGACGGCCGCCGCATCGCCGCAGCCGGCGCCAGCTCGGCCGGCTCGGGCAATGCCAACGCGCTGAAGCTGCAGGCGCTGACCACCGCCAAGACCTTCGAGGGCCGCTCCTTCACCGACGCGCACTCGCGCATGGTCGCCGACCTGGGCGTGAAGGTGCAGCGCGCCGAGTCCGATGCCGATGCCTCGACCAAGGTCGCCGACCGGGTCACCGAGCAGATCAGCTCGGAGACCGGCGTGAACCTCGAGGAGGAGGCAGCGCGCCTGATCCAGTTCCAGCAGAACTACCAGGTGGCGGCCAAGGTGCTGACCACCACCCAGAAGATCTTCGACACCATCCTGTCGATCATGAACTGAGCCTGCCCTGAGACGGCAACGAACCAGGAGCCTTGCCATGAGCTACCGCATCGCCTCGGCCCAGAGCCGGGATTCCAGCCTGATCGCTCTGCAGCGCCACGAGAAGTCCCTGAGCGAGGCGCGCGAGCGCCTGATCAGCGGGCGTCGGGTCGACAAGCCCAGCGACGATCCGGCCGCCGCAGCCCGCGCCGAGCGGGCCCGCGTCAACCAGACCCGCAGCGAGGGCCTGCTGCGCTCGATGGAGGCCAGCCGCACCGCGATGTCGCTGGCCGAATCGACGATGGGCGGCGCGATCGAGCTGCTGCAGGGCGCACGCGAGACGATCGTGGGTGCCGGCAACGGCATCTACAACGCCGCCGACCGCACCTCGCTGGCCGAGAGCCTCAAGCATGTGCGCGGCGAGCTGCTGCGTCTGGCCAACACCACCGACACCGGCGACCACTACATCTTCGGCGGCCAGGCGGCCGAACGGGTGCCCTTCGTCGACACCGCGGGCGGCGTGGTCTTCAATGGCGTGGCCGAGAGTGCGCAGGGCTCGCTCGACGAGGCGCTGCCGCTGACGCTCGACGGCGAGGCCGCCTGGCTGGGCGCGCGCAGCGGCAACGGCGTGTTCAAGACCGCACCCGGCAACCTTGGCGCGGGCAGCACCGCCTGGATCGGCGCAGGCAGCGTCAGCAACCCGTCGGCGCTGGAGCTGGGCGCGGGCGAGAGCTATGCGCTGACCTTCTCCGACAGTTCCACCTACACCGTGACCCGCATCGCGGCCGACGGCAGCAGCTCGCCCTATCCGGATGCGGCTGGCAGCACCCGTGCCTATGTGTCCGGTCAGGCGATCACCGCGCTGCCGGGCATGAGCTTCGCGATCAGCGGCACGCCGCAGGCGGGCGATGTCTTCACCGTCGAGCCCTCGACCGAGGATCTCAGCGTCTTCGACGCGCTCGACAAGGTGATCTCGGTGCTGTCGGACAAGTCGGCGGGCAGCGGTGCGCTCGATCAGGCGCGCAACTCCGGGCTGCGCGACATCGACCAGGTGCTGTCGAACCTGCAGATGATGCGCTCGCGCTCCGGTGACACGCTCAATCGCCTCGACGGCTTCGAGTCGCGCACCGACAGCCGCATCGAGGCCGATCAGGTCATCCGCTCCAAGGCCGAGGATCTGGATCTGGCCGAGGCGATCTCCGATCTGAGCACCAAGGAAACGGTCTACCAGGCGGCACTGAAGTCCTACGCGACCATGGGCAAGATGTCGCTGTTCGACTACATCGGCACCTGATGCCGCTGCCCGCGCGACTCGTCGCCGCCGATCAACTCCCGAGCCCGATCTTCCCATCATGCTGTTTCCGGACGCCCCCATCCTCGGGCAGGTCGCGCTGAGCTATTGCCCGATCATCGACCGTCACCGCAACGTGATGGCCACCCGCCTGACGGTCTTCCCGCTCGGGCAGGCCCGCTGGCTGCCGGTGGGCGAGCTGCTGCGCACCGTCAGCGAGGTCTGGCCGCAGGACGGGCCTCAGGTGGTGCTGTCGGTGCGCTGCGAGAGCCTGCTGGCCGATCTGCTGATGGTCCAGCCGTCCGCCAACGTGGTGATCGAGGTGCCGAAGTTCATGGCAGGCGATCCGGCGCACCGCGACGACATCCTGCAGCTGGCGGCCAACGGCAACATGCTGCTGCTGTCCGGGCGGCCCAACCATCCGCTGCCGCGCGAGCTGCTGGGCGCCTTCCGCTACTCGATCATCGACCTGGCCGACGAGCGCCGGCTCGATGCCGGACCGCCGCCGCCGGGCGTGACCCGCTCGATCGGCTTCTTCCAGGAGGGCGTGACCACGATCGCGCAGATGGAGGGTGCCTTCCGGCGCGGCGCGATCGCGGTGCTGGGCTGGCCGGTCGACGAGGCGGTCAAGCCGCGTCGCGGCAGCAGCGGCGGCATTCGCCCGGACCTGCAGGTCACGCTCGACCTGATCAACCAGGTCAACAACGAGGAGCCGCTGTCGGTGCTCGAGGCCACGCTCAAGCGCGATCCCTCGCTGGCCTTCAAGCTGATGCGCTACATCAACTCGCCGGTCTTCGGGCTGACGGTCGAGGTGACCTCGTTCTCGCATGCGGTGATGCTGCTGGGCTACCAGCGCCTGAAGCGCTGGCTGTCGCTGCTGCTGGTGACCGCCGGCAACGACCAGAACCAGCGCCCGGTCATGTTCGCCGCGGTGCGCCGCGGCCTGCTGATGGAGGCGCTGGCCGGCGAGAACGCCGGCAGCGACGAGCGCAGCGAGATGTTCATCTGCGGCGTGTTCTCGCTGCTGGACCGGATGTTCCAGAAGCCCTTCGACGAGCTGCTGTCGACCTTGCCGGTGCCCGCGAATGTGCATGCGGCGCTGGTCGGGGAGAGCGGCCCCTACCACTGCGTGCTCGAGCTGGTGCGCACGCTGGAAGGGGGCAGCGGCCTGGATGTGCGTGACCATGTCCAGGCCTGCAATCTGTCGATGCGGCATGTCAATCGGGCGCTGCTGCGCTCGCTGGGCAGCGCGCTGCATGTGGGCTGATCCGCAGGCGATACCCCATGAGGGCGTGACATAGCGGACAGCCCCCGGCCTGAGGCCGGGCAGACAGGCTGCTGGATCCGGAAAAGTCCGTGGGGGCTGCCTACACTGCAGCCATGTTCGCGCCTGCTCCGTCGGCTGCCGCCGATCTTCTCCTGCTGCCGTCCGCGCTGCTCGATGCGCTGTCCGACCCGGTCCTGGTGATCGGGCCGGATGCGCGGCTCGAGCGGCTCAACCGTGCCGCGTTGCGCCGTCTGGCGCTCGAGCCGGGAACGGCGCTGGCCGATCTGCGCTTGGTGCTGGGCGATCGCCTGCACGCCCGGCTGCATGCGGCGCTGGTCGGCGAGCAGCCGCTGCCGCCCGCCCCGGGCGATGCCGGCGCGCTGGTGGCGCTCGGCCAGGGGCGCTGGGCCCTGGTGCTGCCGGCCGCACCGGGCCCTGCCGGGCCGGATCTGGCGTCGCTGCCCGCCGACGAGGCGACGGCGCTGCGCGAGCAGCTGGAGCGGCTGTCGCACGAGCATCTGCACTGGTTCGAATCGGTGCCGGTCGGTCTGGTGCTGTTCGACGCGACCGGGCTGGTGCTGCAGTCGAACGTGCGGCTGGCCCAGCTGGTCGGCGAGGTGCCGGTCGACCTGGGCGAGGCCGGCGTGCTGCTGCGCGGCCTGCTGGGCTGGGGCGAGAGCGTGCTTGACAGCCTGCAGCCCGGCGACGGCAGCTGGAGGGTGTGCCAGCTGCAGGAGCCCGCCGGCCAGCCCGGGCGCTGGCTGCGCGCGCGGGTGCGCTGCAGCGGCCTGCGCCAGGGCGTGCGCCGCTATCTCGGTCTGATCGAGGACTGCAGCGTCGAACACCAGCGCGACCAGGCCGAGCAGATGCTGGAGGAACTGCGCGGCATCGTCGAAAGTTCGCCGGTGGGCATCGCCTCGCTGCGGGGCTTTCGCGTGGTGCACAGCAACCGGCGCTTCGAGCGCATGCTTCAGGTGCCTGCCGGCGAGGCGCTGGGCGCCGACATCCGCCGGCTGCTGCGCGCCGGCACCGGCGAGGCGGCCGACACCGCCTACGACGAGGACGGCCCGATCGGCGCGGCGCTGGCCGACGGCGGCCTGCACGAGACCGAGATCGAGGTGCGTGGCGACGATGGCCAGGCCCACTGGCATGCGCTGTCGATCCGCCGCATCGGCCCGCCCGGCGAGGCGCCGCAGGCGATCGCGGTGCTCAGCGAGATCACCCGGCTGAAGACCCAGCAGGTCGAGCTCGAGCATCTGGCGCTGGAGCGCGAGCGCATGGCGCTGGCGCTGGGCCAGCAGGCCGACCGCACCCGCGCGGTGCTCGACTCGGTGCTGGTGGGCATCGTGACCGCCGACGAGCGCGGTCGCATCCTGTGGCTGAACCGCTCGGCGCGGCGCATGTTCGGCGGTGACCTGGGCGACTTTCTCGGCCGGCCGCTCGACATCGTCGCCACGACGCAGGCCTCGCATCCCTTCCGCCGCACGGTGGCGCTGTTCGAGGCGCTGCGCGACGGCGAGGCGGTGCAGTTCGAGTGCCAGGTCCAGGCCTGCGACGGTCGCACCTTCTGGATCGTCGGCAACGCGGTGGCCACCCAGGGGCTGGACGGCCAGCGCGAGATGACCTTCGCGATGATGGACATCGACCAGCGCCGCCAGGCCGAGGCCCGCATCGCGGAGGCGCAGAGTTCGCTGCAGCGCATCATCGAGGCCGCACCGATGGCGATCGCGGTCTGCGATGCCGCGACGATGGCGGTGCAGCAGCTCAACCATGTCGCCGCCGACCTGTGCGGTGTGGTCGCGCCCGAGCAGGCCATCGGCCGCACCCCCGAGGAACTCTATCCGCCGGAGGTGGCGCAGCGACTGCGCGCCGACTTCGACGCCGCGCTGGCGCAGCCGCAAGGCGTGACGCAGCGCGAGTACATGCTGTGTCGCAAGGGGATCGACGAGGTCTGGGACGCGCGCTTCCTGTCGCTGGCGCGCGGCGCGGGCCGGGTCGACCAGCTGCTGATGGTGGCCACCGATGTCAGCGCGCAGCGTGCGGCCCAGAAGGCCGAGCTGGAGGCGGCGATCGCGCAGCGCGAGATGCTGGTGCAGGAGGTTCACCACCGCATCAAGAACAATCTTCAGGGCGTGGCCGGCCTGATGCAGCAGGCGGCGAACCGCCGCCCCGAAGTGCGTCCGCTGATCGCCGAGGTGGTCGGCCAGGTCCAGGCGATCGCGCAGGTCTACGGCCTGCAGGTCGGCAACACCGGACTGCTGGCGGTGCGCAGCGTGGTCGAGGCGATCGCGCAGTCGGTGCAGCGCACCTTCGGGCACCCGATCGAGCTGCAGCTCGATCAGCGTGACGGCGCGCCCGCCTGGGTGCTGCCCGAGGCCGAGTCGATCCCGATCGCGCTGACGCTCAACGAGCTGTTCACCAACGCGGTCAAGCACAGCGCCTCGGCCGAGGCGCCGGTGCACTGCCGGCTGGCGCTGCAGGCCGATGCGGTCGAGATCGTCATCCGCAATGCCGGGCGGCTGCACGAGGGCTTCCGCATCGATCACCGGCCGGCCACCGTTTCCGGCCTGGGTCTGGTGCGTGCGCTGCTGCCGCGCCGCCAGGCCAGCCTGACGATGGACGCGGCGGACGGCTGGGTGCGCGCCACCGTGCGGCTCGGCCCGCCCGTGGTGCGCGACGGTGCCGGAGCGGCTGCCGCCGCGCGACAATCGTCGGCCCCTTCGCCTTCCACCTCCCCCGCAACGCATGCATCAGCAAGGCAGGAACACGGTGTCTGACAGATCCGCCGCCCCTTTCCCGGCTCCTCCTGCGGCTGCCGCCTCGCGCGGTCGCATCCTGGTCGTCGACGATGACCGCCTGGTGCTGGCCACCGTGGTGCACGGGCTGGCCGACGCCGGCTTCGACATCATCGATGCCGACAACGGCGACGACGCCATCCTGCTGGCGCGCGAGCACCGCCCGGACCTGGCGCTGCTCGACATCCGCATGGACGGCATGAGCGGCTTCGATGTCGCGCGCTACCTGCGCGACGCGCTGCAGGTGCCCTTCGTCTTCCTGTCGGCCTTCTCCGACGAGGCGACGCTGGCGCAGATCCGCGCGCTGGGCGCGCTGGCCTCGCTGGTCAAGCCGCTCGACATCGCGCAGATCATTCCGGCGGTCGAGCAGGCGCTGGCGCAGGTGCGCAGCCAGCGCGACGCCGTGCTGCAGCCGCCCGAGTCCGTGCCGGTGGCGGCGGTCACCCGCGTGCCGGCCGAGGCGCCGGCGGAGCCGAAGCCGCTCGACGACATGGTCGCGATCGCGGTCGGCATCGTGATGCACCGCTTCTCGCTGGACCGCAGCGCCGCGCTGCAGCGCCTGGAGCGCCTGGCCCGCCAGGAAGGCCGGCCGCTGCCGCAGAGCTGCCGTGCGATGGTGGAGGCGCTGGAGCGGCTGGCGCTGGCGGGGGGGATCTGAGCTTCGGCCTCGGTTCCAGCCCGGCGTGATTCAGCCCAGCGTGAACCAGAACGTCGCCCCCTGATTGACCGCCGCCTCGGCGCGGATGTCGCCGCCGTGGCGGCGCAGGATGCGCCGCACCGAGGCCAGGCCGACGCCGGTGCCGGCGAACTCGGTGGCGCCGTGCAGGCGCTGGAAGGCGCCGAACAGCCGGCTGGCGAAGCGCATGTCGAAGCCGGCGCCGTTGTCGCGCACGAAGAAGGCCTCGCGCTCCTGCGCCGGGTCGCGGGCGCGGCCGAACTCGATCCGCGCGTTCTCGCGGCGCGACGAGTACTTCCAGGCATTGCCGATCAGGTTGTCGAGCACGATGCGCAGCAGGGCCGGGTCGCCGCTGGCGCGCAGGCCCTCGGCGATCTGCACCTCGACCTGGCGCTCGGGCGACTGCTGGCGCAGCTCCTCGATGACCTGCCGGGCCATCGCGCTCAGGTCGACCTCGACCGACTGCAGCGGCTGGGTCGACAGCCGCGACAGCGCCAGCAGCGCGTCGATCATGCCGTTCATGCGGGTGGCCGCGCCCATGATGCGTTCGAGATGGTCGTTGCCGACCCGGTCGAGCAGGTGGCCGTAGTCCTCGCGCATGATGCGGGTGAAGCCCTCGATGACGCGGATCGGCGCGCGCAGGTCGTGCGAGACGGTGTAGACGATCGCGGCGCGGTCGTCCTCGGCGGCGCGGACTTCGGGGGTGGCCTCGGTGGCGGACGAGGCGTCGGCCGAGGTCTCGGGCGGGGGCGGCGGGGCGGGGGACTCGGGTTCGGCGGCCGGGGGCAGCCACAGCACCAGGCTGCCGTCCGGCAGGTCGATGCGTCGCGCCCGCGCGCCAGGGGCCGCGCTGCGGCTCACCAGCTCCGCCAGCATCCGGTCGAGCGCGAGGCTGTCCTGCGGCGGCAGGGTGGCGCGGGCCATCTCGTTGGCGCTCAGCAGCTGCCACGGCGATGTCGCCGCCCGGGACGGCCGCAGCAGCACCGCCGGCCCGGGCAGGCCCTGCAGCAGC
>NZ_BQWE01000051.1:0-579 GCF_023706025.1 Sphaerotilus sp. FB-3
ATGCTGCACTGGCTCAAGATCCGCCCGTCGTACTCCCGGCCTCGGGTGAGCGATGACAACGCCTTCGCCGAGAGCCTGTTTCGTACGGCCAAGTACCGCCCGGAGTTCCCGGCCAGCGGCGGCTTCAAGGATCTGCAGGCGGCGCGGCAGTGGGCCAGCGCATTCGTGCATTGGTACAACCACGATCACCGCCACAGCGGCATCCGCTTTGTGAGCCCGGCGCAGCGCCATGCAGGGCAGGACCGGAAGATCCTGGCCGCGCGCGATGCGCTGTACCGCCAAGCCCGTCAGGCGAACCCGAAACGCTGGTCGGGCAAGACCCGCGACTGGTCGCCGATCGGGGCCGTCACGCTCAATCCCGAGCGGGAAGGTGTGGCCGCGGCGGTCGATGCCGCGGCAGCTGAAATAAGCAGAGTCGCGGCATGACTCACGCGGCAACTACCTTGACATGCTCCGGACTGGCCCGGCGTGCGCAGCGTGGTGCTGGTGCAGTCCACCCGCCAGCCGGTGCGCTCAGGGCGCTTCGGCCCGCGCAGCACCGAACAGGCGCCCGAGCCGAGCTGGCGCTACTACATCAGC
>NZ_BQWE01000051.1:658-11934 GCF_023706025.1 Sphaerotilus sp. FB-3
CCACGCTGCGGCGCATCGCGCAGAACCAGATCAAGCTCGACGCCAGCAAGGGCAGCCAGAAGACCAAGCGCAAGCGCATGGGCTGGAGCGATGACTACCTGCAAGGGCTCTTCGGCTTGACGCCCCGATCAGTCATCCAGGCACAAATTTCGAGCGATGGCTAATGCAATCGCCCTGGAGGCCTCCGTCTTTCTCTGGATTACATGACCAGGACTTCCGCAAGACAGACCCGAGGCAGGGCGCAGGATGGGCTGCCGATGCGGCAAGCCTGACAGGCCTTGCACCCAGGTGGAGACTCGCGTCGGAGACAATAGGATCTCTGCCGCCAGAGCGCGGCATCTTCACACCGCACAATGCATCCAGTCCCCACCGTCGCCGTCATCGGCGTCGGCTATGTCGGCCTGCCGCTCGTCGTCGAGTTCGGCCGCCGCCTGCCGACGATCGGCTTCGACATCGCCCACGACAAGATCGCCCGCTGCCAGGCCGGGCAGGACCCCTCGCGCGAGATCCCGGACGCGGACATGGCCGCGGCGGTGCACGCGCGCTACAGCAGCGACCCGGCGGTGCTGCGCGAGGCCGACTTCATCATCGTCGCGGTGCCCACGCCGGTCGACCAGGCGCGCATTCCCGATTTCGGGCCGCTGATCGGCGCCAGCCGCACCATCGGGCCGAACCTGAAGAAAGGCGCCACCGTCATCTTCGAGTCGACCGTCTACCCCGGCGCCACCGAGGAGGTCTGCATTCCCGAGCTGGAGCGCGCCTCGGGCAAGACCTGGAAGCGCGACTTCTTCGTCGGCTACAGCCCCGAGCGCATCAACCCCGGCGACCGCGAGCACCGGCTGACCAATGTCGTCAAGGTGGTGGCCGGCGACAGCGAGGCCACGCTCGAGCAGGTCGCCGCGCTCTACGAGACCATCGTCGAGCCGGGCGTGCACCGCTGCTCCAGCATCAAGGTCGCTGAGGCCTGCAAGGTGATCGAGAACACCCAGCGCGACCTCAACATCGCGCTGATGAACGAGCTGGCCATCATCTTCGACAAGATCGGCATCGACACCACCGAGGTGCTCGAAGCCGCCGGCACCAAGTGGAACTTCCTGCCCTTCCGCCCCGGCCTGGTGGGCGGGCACTGCATCGGCGTCGATCCCTACTACCTGACGCACAAGGCCGAGATGCTGGGCTACCACCCGCAGGTGATCCTGGCCGGGCGGCGCATCAACGACGGCATGGGCAAGTTCATCGCCGAGCAGACCGTCAAGCAGATGATCGCCGCCGGCAGCTACATCAAGGGCTCGCGGGTCAACATCCTGGGCCTGACCTTCAAGGAGAACTGCCCGGACCTGCGCAACAGCAAGGTGGTGGACATCATCACCGAGCTGCGCAGCTACGGCGTGGAGGTCTTCGTGCACGACCCGATGGCCGACCCGGACGAGGCGATGCACGAATACGGCGTGCGCCTGCTCGACTGGGCCGATCTGCCCCGCGCGGACGCCATCGTCGCGGCGGTCGCGCACCGTGGTTTCCGTGCGCTCGGCCTCGAGGACTTCACCCGCAAGCTGATCAAGGGCGGCTGTGTCATCGATGTCAAATCGGGTCTGGATGAAAAGGCGTTAAGGGATGCCGGATTGCACGTCTGGCGCCTTTGAGCGGTTCGGACGCCCCCCGAGTACCGGGGGGACGTGGGCAATATTGACTGGGACTCTTGCAGATGCCTGCCTACCATGCGGCATCTTCTCGACCCCCAACCATGCTCCACCGGCCCGAATTTTCACTGCCGTCGACCTTCTCGGAACCGATGCCCGCTTCTGAAGGCCGCACCGTGGAGCGTGTGGTCGGCGTGCCCATCGATGTGCTCGACTGGGACGACGCCTGCCGCACCATCGGCCGCTGGGCGTCGCGCCGGGAAAGCCGCTATGTCTGCATCTGCAACGTGCATTCGGTGGTGACCGCCCGCAACGATCCCGAGTTCATGAAGGTGATCGAGGACGCCGACATGGCCACCGCCGACGGCGCGCCGGTCGCCTGGATGCTGCGTCGCCTCGGTCATGCCGACCAGCGCCGCATCAACGGCCCGGACCTGATGCTGCGCTACTTCGCCCAGGCCGAGCAGCGCGGCGAGGCGGTCTTTCTCTACGGCAGCACGCCAGCCACGCTCGAGCGGCTGCAGCAGCGCCTGCATGAGCGCTTTCCGGCGCTGCGCATCGCCGGGGTCTGCTCGCCGCCCTTCCGGCCGCTGACACCCGAGGAAGACGAGCAGATCATCCAGCGCATCAACGCCTCGGGCGCGCGCACCGTCTGGGTCAGCCTGGGCTGCCCGAAGCAGGAACGCTGGATGGCCGCGCACCGCCATCGCATCCAGGCGGTCACCATCGGCGTCGGCGCGGCCTTCGACTATCACGCCGGCGTGATCCGCCGCGCGCCGCAGTGGATGCAGGACATCGGCCTCGAATGGCTGCACCGCTTCTGGTCCGAGCCGCGCCGCCTGGGGCCGCGCTACCTGACGACCAACACCGAATTTCTCTACCGCGCCGCCCGGCAGCTGCTCGCGCGCCGCTGAAAGGCCGCCCGAGCCATGCCCGACACGTCCGACACGCACCTTGCAGCCCCGGCGGCACGCCGCACCGCGCCGGTGCTCGGCATTCCGGTCGACCTGATCGACTGGGACACAGCGATCGACCGCATCTGCCACTGGGCCGAGGCGCACGAGCCCCGCTATGTGTCGATCTGCGATGCGCACTCGATCGTGCGCGCCAGCCGCGACGCCGCCCACGGGCGCCACATCCGCGCCGCCGACATGGTCACGCCCGACGGCTGGCCGGTCGCCTGGATGCTGCGCCGCACCGCCGACCCCGGCCAGCAGCGCATCAACGGCCCCGACCTGATGGGCCGGCTGCTCGATGCGGCCGAGGACCGCGGCCTGGGCATCTATCTGTACGGCACCACCGACGCCACGCTCGACCGCCTGTGCGCCGCGCTGGCGCGCTCGCACCCGCGGCTGCGCATCGTCGGACGGCACTCGCCGCCCTTCCGGCCGCTGACGCCCCAGGAGGATGCCGCCGACATCGCGCACATCAACGCCTCCGGCGCGCATCTGGTGATGACCGGCCTGGGCTGCCCGAAGGAAGACCGCTGGATGTTCGAGCACCGGCCGGCGGTGCGCGCGGTCACGCTGGGCATCGGCGCAGGCATCGACTTTCATGCCGGCACCGTCAGCCGCGCGCCGCAGTGGATGCGCGATCACGGCCTGGAATGGTTCTATCGCCTGGTCCAGGAACCTCGCCGGCTCTGGCGCCGCTATCTGGTGCATAACACCCTGTTCGTGTGGGGCGCACTCGGTCAGTTCGCACGCCACAGGCGCAGCGGCTGAGCCGGTAACGCGCCGTCCGTCGCATGGCTGTCATACGCTGGCATCTGCCCTGAAAAGAGCCCACCTCACGCCATTTCCTTGTCTTTCCTGGGGGATTCGACAACATGCAGATCCAACGTGTCCAGCAAGTCCAGCCCTGGATCGGTCGCCCGGAGACCGAAGCGATCGAAGCCTGTCTGGAACGCAACTGGCTGACGGAAGGCCCGGCCGCCGCCGCCTTCCGCCAGAACCTCGGTCAGCTCACCGGCTCGCCGCACATCTCCTTCGCGCCCAACGGCACGCTCGGCCTGTTCCTGGCGCTGCTGGCGCTCGACCTGCCGCGCGGCAGCGAGATCATCATTCCCGGCTTCACCTTCATGGCCTCGGCCAGCGCGGCGGTGTTTGCCGGGCTGAAGCCGGTGCTGATCGATGTGGACCCGAACACCTTCGCCGCCCGGCCCGAGGCCTTCGAGCGCGCGATCACCTCGCGCACCTCGGCGCTGATGCCGGTGCACATCTACGGCCAGGCCGCCAACGCGGCCGAGATCGCCCAGCTCGGCCGGCGCCGCGGCCTGGCGGTCATCGAGGATGCCGCCCAGGCCTGCGGCGTGCGCTACCGCGGCCAGCATGCCGGCACCTTCGGCGATGTCGGCGTGATCTCCTTCTTCGCCGACAAGTCGATCACGATGGGCGAAGGCGCGGTGGTCATGGCGCGCGATCCGGCGCTGGCGCGGCGCATCAGCCTGATCCGCAACCAGGGCCGCGAGTCCAGCGGCACCTTCGTGCACGAGATGCTGGGCATGAACTTCCGCGTCACCGATCTGCAGTGCGCGCTGGGCAACGCCCAGCTGGCGCGGCTGCCGCAGGTGCGCGCCGACCGGCTGCGTCGCTACAACCTCTACGCCGAGACCCTGGCCGGCCTGCCGCAGATGCGCCTGATGCGGCTCGATCCCAACTCCGACTTCATTCCCTTCCGCTTCCCGCTGCTGTGCCCGCGCATGCCCGAGCTGCGCGAGGCGCTGGAGAACGCGAGCATCCAGACCCGCTCGATGTTCTACCCGCTGCACCGCCAGCCCTGCCTGCAGGGCCTGATCGACGCGGTCGACCTGCCGATCTGCGACACCCTGTTCGGCGAAGGCCTGTGCCTGCCGATCCACCAGGGCGTGAGCGACGAGGACGTGCAGCGCGCCTGCGACATCATCCGGCACACGCTGATGCAGGAAAGCGTGGCCTGCTGAGCGCAGCTCGACGGGACATATTCCCGATCCGGCCACGCCGACCAGCGCCACCCCGCATTCGCGGGATGAATCTTGCATGCGCGTGCAGGGCACATTCTTCTTTCTTGCGCCCGCCCACGCCCTGCCCCTCACCTCATGACCTGCCGCAGCCTGTCCATCCTGGTCACCGGGGCCGCCGGCTACATCGGCTCGGCGCTGGTGCGCGAGCTGCTGGCGCAGGGGCACCGGGTCACGGCGGTCGACAGCATGCTGTTCGGGGACCGCGCGCTGGCCGAACTGACGCATCACCCCCGGCTGCAGATCCTGCGCATGGACATTCGCGGCCTGCGGCGTGAGCACCTCACCGGCATGCAGGCGCTGATCGACCTGGCCGGCCTGTCGAGCGATCCGGTCTCCGAGCTGGACCCGAGCTGGAACGGGCTGGCCCATCACCACGCCCAGGTGCGGCTGGCGCGGCTGGCACGCAGCTGCGGCGTGTCTCGCCATCTGCTGATCAGCAGCTGCGATGTCTACGGCCAGCGGCCCGGCCAGAGCCTGAACGAGCTGACCCCGCCCCACCCGCTGACCCGCCACGCCCACGGCGTGCTGCACACCGAAGCCGCGGTGCTGCCGCTGGCCGGCGACGGCTTCGCGCCGGTGGTGCTGCGGCTCGGCCAGGTGTTCGGCCGCTCGGCGCGCATGCGCTTCGACCTGACGATCAACGCGATGACGCTGAGCGCGCTGCGCCTGCGCAGCGTCACGCTCGACCAGGGCGGCCAGCGCCGGCGCGCCCATCTGCATGTGCGCGACGCGGTCAGCGCGCTGACCGCGGTGCTGGACGCGCCAGTGAACAACATCTCGCGGCAGATCTTCGACATCAGCCACCTGACGCTGTGCACCGCCGAGATCGCCGAGGCGCTGCGCCAGACGCTGGGCAGCCATCTGCGCATCGTGGCCGACGGCGCCGCGCCGGACCCGCACGATCTGGCCCCGGAAGGCCGCAAGGCGCATGACCTGCTCGGCTTCCGGCCGCAGATCAGCCTGCGCGAGGGCCTGGAGGAAGTGCTGGCTGGCCTGGACCACGGCGCCATCACCGACAGCCCGGAGACCCACGCCGCGCGCTGGGTGCACGAGATCCTGGCGCTGGGGCGCGAGATCCGCGCCACCGTCTCCACCCCGTCCGGCCTGCACCCGGCCGCCTCCATACGCTCGGGTACCGGACAAGCTCTCCGTTTGCAATGACTGTTGCTGCCCGACCCAGGTCGTGACAACACATCGCGCGGATTGATCAGAATTTCCGTGTCTTATCTCTCCGAGACGGACTCGATTTGCGGGACAAGGCATGAATGATGCTCCATCTCATCAGACACTCACGAAGAACTCAGGGGAAACACGCATGAGCGCAGAAGTTCCAGTCCAGCATCCGCCCAGCGCGTTCAAGATCAACCGCGCCGGTGGCGCGCCGATGGACGCACTGCCCTTCTCTCCACCGCCGCCGTCCGTGCCGGTGTTCATGGCCGCGGTGCTCGAGCCCATCCTCGCGGTGGCCACCTTCCTGGCGGTGCACTTCGCGCACGGGCATGTGCTGGACCGCGCCTCGATGCTGCTCAGCATCCTGGTGATGCTGCTGGTCTTTCCCGGCACCAACCGCTTCTACGAGAACCGCCTGAACGCCCTGGTCGACCTGTGCGCCGCCTGGGCCACCGTCATGGCCATCCTGGTGCTGTGCGGCTTCGCCACCAAGAGCTTCAAGTTCTTCGACAGCTCGGTGCTGGTGTGGTGGGCGGTGCTGACGCCGGTGGTGCAGTTCGCGGCCGTGCTGTTGGGGGGTGCGGTGATGCGCCGCCACGCGCTCCGGCCCGAGGCACGCCGCTCCGCGCTGGTGATCGGCGCCGGCCCGCTGGGCGCCAAGGTGGGGAACATGCTGCTGCACCGCAAGTCCTTCGGCCATGACTTCATCGGCCATCTGGAAGACCGCGACGCCAGCCGCTGCGACCCCAGCACGCGCGAGCACATCGTCGGCCGCATCGACGAGGCGGTCGAGTGCATCCGCCGCCACAACATCAAGGATGTCTACATCACGCTGCCGCTCAGCTCGCAGCCGCGCATCGAGCGCATGATCGCCGCGCTGCACGACAGCGCCGTCTCCATCTACTTCGTGCCCGATGTCTTCGGCGTCAACGTCATCCAGGGGCGCATGCGCAACATGGACGGCCTGCCGGTCGTCAGCCTGCTGGAGAGCCCGTTCGTCGGCATCAACGGCCTGATCAAGCGCCTGTCGGACATCGTGCTGGGCAGCATCATCCTGGTGCTGATCTCGCCGCTGCTGATCGGGGTGGCCATCGGCGTGCGCATCAGCTCGCCCGGCCCGATCATCTTCAAGCAGAAGCGCGGCGGCCTGGACGGCGAGGACATCACCGTCTACAAGTTCCGCTCGATGCGGGTGATGGAGAACGGCGCCAAGGTCACCCAGGCGACCAAGGGCGACCCGCGGGTGACCCCGTTCGGCGCCTTCATCCGCAAGACCTCGCTGGACGAGCTGCCGCAGTTCATCAACGTGCTGCAGGGCCGCATGAGCATCGTCGGCCCGCGCCCGCACGCTGTCGCCCACAACGAGGAATACCGCGAGCTGGTCAAGGCCTACATGCTGCGCCACAAGGTCAAGCCCGGCATCACCGGCTGGGCCCAGGTCAACGGCCTGCGTGGCGAGACCGACACCATCGAGAAGATGGCTGAGCGCGTGCGCTACGACATCGACTACCTGCGCAACTGGTCGCTGACGATGGACCTGCGCATCATCGCGCGCACCATCAAGCTGACGGTGGCGGACAGCAACGCGTACTGAGGCGCCTGCGCGGCACCGGCCGCGCTGCCCTCCCCCACCCGACGCCGCCGCCCCCACCACCACCCGTCATGCCCGCGCAGGCGGGCACCCACGCAAGACAACACACCCCTTCCATGCATTTCTCGGCGCAGCCACGGCTGCCCCGCCTTTCCCTCCATCCTCTTATCTGCAAGAAAGAAAGCTGAACTATGAAAGTCACCGTCATCGGCACCGGCTATGTGGGCCTTGTGACCGGCGCCTGCCTGTCGGAAATGGGCAACCATGTGATGTGCCTGGACGTGGATCCGGCCAAGATCAGGATCCTGAACGACGGGGGCATCCCGATCCACGAGCCGGGGCTGCTGGAAGTGGTGCGGCGCAACGTGGCGGCGGGCCGGCTGGAGTTCACCACCGACATCGAGAAGTCGGTGGCGCACGGCACGCTGCAGTTCATCGCGGTGGGCACGCCGCCGGACGAGGACGGCTCGGCGGACCTGCAGTACGTCACCGCGGCGGCGCGCAACATCGGCCGGCTGATGACCGACCACAAGGTGATCGTCGACAAGAGCACGGTGCCGGTGGGCACGGGCGACAAGGTGCGTGCGGCGGTGGCCGACGAACTGGCCAAGCGCGGCCTGTCGGAGATGGAGTTCTCGGTGTGCTCGAACCCCGAGTTCCTGAAGGAAGGCGCGGCGGTGGCGGACTTCATGCGCCCGGACCGCATCGTGGTGGGCGCCGAGGACGAGCGCGCGATCCTGCTGATGAAGGCGCTGTACCAGCCCTTCGTGCGCAACCGCGACCGGATGATCATCACCGACATCCGCTCGGCGGAGTTCATCAAGTACGCGGCCAACTGCATGCTGGCCACGCGCATCAGCTTCATGAACGAGATGAGCCGGCTGGCCGAGAAGGTGGGAGCCGACATCGAGATGGTGCGGGTGGGCATCGGCTCGGATCCGCGCATCGGCACGCAGTTCCTGTACCCGGGCGTGGGCTACGGCGGCAGCTGCTTCCCGAAGGACGTGAAGGCGCTGGCGATGATCGCGGCCGAGAACGGCATGCCGAGCAAGATGCTGACCGCGGTCGAGGAGGTCAACGAGGAACAGAAGATGGTCCTCGTGCACAAGATCGTGGCCAAGTACGGCGAGGACCTGTCGGGCAAGACCTTCGCGATGTGGGGTCTGGCCTTCAAGCCCAACACCGACGACATGCGCGAGGCGCCGAGCCGCGTGATCATCCAGGAGCTGCTGGCGCGTGGCGCCAAGGTGCAGGCTTATGACCCGGTGGCGGCCACCGAGGCACAGCGGGTGATGGAAGGCTGGACGGGCCTGAGCTACGCCGAAGGCCAGAAGCAGGCACTCGAAGGCGCCGACGCGCTGGTGATCGTCACCGAGTGGAAGGAGTTCCGCACGCCGGACTTCGGCGACATCGCCTCGGGCCTCAAGGACAGGATCGTCTTCGACGGCCGCAACCTGTACGAGCCGGAGCTGATCCGCTCCTTCGGGCTCGAGTACCACTCGATCGGTCGAAACTAAATTGATAAAAATATCATCAGCAAAATCATAAAATAGCACATTAAAATATATTCAAAATTATCACAGTACATGTCGGAAAAAAAAGTTCTTTTTCTGGGGCCAATCCCCCCCCCAGTACATGGATTTTCCGCAATCAATGCAGCCATGTTAGATCGTTTATCAAATAAAAATTTAACGCAAGTCTTTAATAGAGCGTCAAAAAACACCGGCAAACTCAGTTCAATAAAATTTTTCATTGAATGGGTAGTGTTAATTATTAGTTTTTTTGCTGCATCATTATGTCATCCAAAGTCGCTATACGCAGGGTTTTCAGGCGGGAAAGGACAATTGCTTGATTTGCCATTTTTTGCGATCGCCCGCCTACTTAGAATACCAATCTATGTTCACCACCACAGCTTCGCTTATCTAAATAAACCATCGCGCATAACTGCCACTTGCATATACATAATGGGACCAGCCCGGCACATAACCTTATGCGCAGAAATGGCCGCTGCCTTAGCCTCAACCTACAAAGTATCAAAATCAAAAATAACCATATTATCAAATGCCGCATTCCTACCAAATACAGATTTCACGCCAGTCGACGCAAATCATCCACAAGAAACCAATCCAGTGAAGATAGGATTTCTATCAAACATCACAACAGAAAAGGGCATATTTGATTTCTTTGCAGTAATTCGGCGCGCATCAGAAATTGGATTAAGCTATCAAGCAGAAATTGTTGGGCCAGTGGATTCAAGCATTAAGCACAAGTTTCAAAATGAACTCTTGAAATTGCCACATACAAAACATTTAGGCCCGTTATATGGCCCAGATAAGCAGCGTTTTTTTCAGGAAATTGACTTATTGTTGTTCCCTACACGTTATGCCAATGAAGCTGAACCAGTCACCCTGCACGAGGCACTCCAAGCTGGCGCGACTGTAGTGGCTATGCAGCGAGGCTGTATTGGGGGCATGCTGCCCGATCACTGTGGATCAGCTCAGCCTGCTGAAACGTTCGAAGAAAAATCACTACAAAAACTGCAAGAATTGATCACACTAAATTCTGCGCAGCGATTAAATCGGCGCCAAGAAATAATAAAGCATTACCAGAGAACCGCAAAGAATAGCGAGCAAGAATTACAAAAATTATTACAAGAAATTTGTCATCATTCGCTTAATTAAAATTAAAAATCATGCTGCAAGACCTTTCCAGATTTCGAATACCAGCAGGCTTCCGGGGACGCCCCGGATGGTATGTTCAACTCTGGTGGGCAGTGCAATCAACACTATTTCGCTGCTCACCCCAGTTTGCCTATAGCTACCGCGCAGCTTTGCTAAGAATATTCGGCGCCAAGGTAGGAAAAAACGTAGTTATTCGCCCAACAGCCACGTTCACATATCCCTGGAAAGTTGAAATTGGCGATTATTCATGGATCGGCGACAATGCAGTAATATACAGTTTGGGGGAAATTTCGATTGGAGCACATTCCGTCATTTCGCAACGCAGCTATCTGTGCGCAGGTGACCATGACTACCAAAAGATAGACTTCCCAATCAGGGGCCAACACATAAAAATTGGAGACCAGTGCTGGCTAGCGGCTGACACTTTTGTAGCCCCCGGAACGACTATCGGATCAAGAACAGTAGTGGGCGCACGCAGTTCTGTTTTTAGCGATTTACCAGCCGACATGGTTTGTCTTGGTTCACCTTGTAAGCCGATAAAAACCAGAGTGGGTGGGGAAGTATTGAATCCTATGTGATCATCGTAAGCTCCCCCTGCAAGTAGACAGCCGAAACCAGAGAATGCGGCCCAGTCCGAAAGGAGCGAGCCGATGAGGAAGAGCAAGTTCAGCGAGAGCCAGATCGTGGTGATCCTGAAAGAAGGAGAGGCCGGGCTGCCGGTGGCCGAGGTGTGCCGCAAGCACGGCATCAGCGCGCCGACGTACTACGCGTGGAAGAGCAATTGAGCGGGCGCGACGGTCTCGGACCTGACGCGCATGCGCGAGCTGGAAGCGGAGAACGCCCGGCTCAAGCGCATGTATGCGGACCTGGCGCTGGAGAACGCGGCGATCAAGGACGTGCTGGCAAAAAAATTCTGACGCCGTCCGCGAAGCGGCAGGTGGTCTCGGCCATGGTGACCGAGCATCGCCTGCCGGTCACGCGAGCCTGCAGGGCCGCAGGCTTGTCGCGGGCGGCGTACTACAAGACGCCGCCGCTGCCGCAGGAGAAGGATGCCGAGGTGATCGATGCGCTCAATGGCGTGGTCGAGCGCAACGGCCGCTGGGGGTTGCAGGAAATGCTTCGACCGACTGCGCCTGGATGGCCGCCCTTGGAACCACAAACGGGTCTGGCGGGTGTATTGCGAGCTGGGCCTG